>NZ_JAAGMH010000038.1:0-71444 GCF_010548505.1 Streptomyces sp. SID14515
GGTCCGGTGGCCGGCCGCCCACCGTGGCCACCGCCGCAGCGCCCGCCCGGCAGCCCTCGGCCGCCGCGGTCAGGTCGTCCGCCCCCGCCAGCAGGGCCGCGAGGAACCCGCCGGTGAACGCGTCGCCCGCCCCCGTCGAGTCGACCGGCTCGCGCACCGGTGGGGCGGGTACGCGGCCGATGACCTCGCCCCGGGCGGCCACCACGGCTCCCCGCGCGCCCAGGGTGACGACGACGCGCGGGAACCACCGGCTCAACTCCGCCGCCGCGGACTCGGGTCCGGGCAGCCCGGTGAGGAGCCGGGCCTCGTCCGCGTTCGGCAGCAGCAGCTCCGTCCCCTCCGCGAACTCCAGGAACCGCTTCGGCCCCAGCTCGCCGAGGAACCCGGCCGACGCCGGATCCACGCTCACCGGAACGCCCCGCTCCACGGCGGTGCGCAGGGCGAGGAGCGCGGCGGCCCGGCTCGTCGCGGCGAACAGGAGATACCCGGAGAGGTGCAGCCGCCCGACGCCGTCGAGCATCGAGGGCGCGAAGTCCTCGGCGGCGAGCCGCAGCACCGCCCCGCCGTCCGTCAGGAACGTACGCTCGGCCGCCGCGTCGACCAGCGCGATGACGGTCGCCGTCGGAAGCTCGTCGTCCACCGCCAGGAACGCCCGCACCCCCGCCCGCTCCAGCGCCCGACGGTGCCAGTCGGCGGACTCCGCACCCGCCCTGGCCAGCAGCCGCACGTCCGGACACCCCGAACGCACCGCCCAGCAGGCGACATTGGCCCCCGCGCCGCCCGGCACCGTACGGATCCGGGCCGCCGTGTCCGTGCCGTGGGCGAGCGCCGATCCGTACCGCGCCACCACGTCCGTGACCACGTCGCCCACCACCAACAGCCCACCGCCCGCCGCCGGACGGCTCACCGGGCGCCCGCCGCCGCGACGGCGATCCGCGCCGCGAGAGCCACGTTTCCGCGTACGGCCGCGAGGTTCGCCTCCAGCGACGCGCCCCCGGTCCGCCGCATCAGCTGATCCAGCAGGAACGGTGTGACGCCCTGCCCCGAGATGCCCCGCTCCCGGCACGCGTCCAGCGCCTCCGCCAGCACCCGGTCGTGCTGCGCCGGATCCAACTGATCACGCTCCGGTACGGGGTTGGCGACGATCAGCGCGGCCGCCGGGCCGCCCAGCGCCTCCTTCGCCCGGATCACCTCCACCACCTCCTCGGGGCTGTGCACCGTCCAGTCGACCGGTTCGCCCGAGCTGCTCAGGTAGAAGCCGGGGAAGTGGCCGGTGCCGTAGCCGACGATGCCGACGCCGAGGGTCTCCAGCCGCTGGAGGGTCGCCGGGACGTCGAGGATCGACTTCACCCCCGCGCAGACCACGGTGATCCCGGTGCGGGCGAGCAGCCGCAGATCGGCCGACTCGTCCTGGTTCGCGGCCCATTCCCGGTGTACGCCGCCGAGCCCGCCCGTCGCGAAGACGCCGATGCCCGCCCGTGCCGCCAGGAACGCCGTCGCGGACACCGTCGTCGCCCCGCTCGCCCCGGAGGCGAGCGCCGGGGCGAGATCGCGGTGCCCGAGCTTGCGTACCGTCGGATCACCGGCGACCCGCTCCAACAGGCCCTCGCTCAGGCCGACATGGGCCACCCCGTCCAGCACGGCGACGGTGGCCGGCACTGCTCCGGCGGACCGGACGAGGCCTTCCAGCTCCAGGGCCACGGACAGGTTGCGGGGGCGCGGCAGACCGTGCGCGATGATCGTCGACTCCAGCGCCACGACGGGCAGACCGGCGCTCAGGGCGGCGCGCACCTCCGCCGAGAGCACCGGCTCGTAGGGTTCTGGTGAGTTCTGAGGCATGCCCCATCCCTGTCGCGGGCGGCAGGGGCGCAAACCACGGACAGCGGTCCGACGGCGGACCCTAGCCACCCGGTGGCCGGAAGCGGTCGCTAAGGTGACCGGCCATGACGACAAACGACCAGGTCCCCGCTTCCTTCGCCGTGCACATCCCGGACGCCGAGCTCGTACCGGAACCGCTCGATCCGGCGCAGATCGTCTCGGGCGAGCCCGTGGTGACGGGGAAGGTGCTGTGGGAATCGCCCGACGGCAAGCAGATCCGGGGCATCTGGCAGATCACGCCCGGCGTGGTCACCGACACCGAGGCGAACGAGCTGTTCGTGGTCGTCAGCGGCCGGGCGACGGTCGCGGTCGAGGGCGGGGCGACGCTGGAGATCGGCCCGGGGGACGCCTGCGTCCTGCGCGAGGGCGACCGGACGACCTGGACCGTTCACGAGACGCTCCGCAAGGCGTACCACATCAGCCTCTGACGGCTGGTCCTGCTTCTGGTTCTGCGGAGTCGGCCGCGGCCGCGGCCCGGTGGCGCGTCAGCCGCCGACCGCTCCCGGCCGTCGCAGACCCCGGCGCAGGGCGAGCGCGGCGACCGGCAGCAGCAGGGCGGCGCCGATCGCGTTCAGCGGGCCGTAGCCCCACTGGGCCACGACCACTCCGGCCGCCGCCCCGCCGACCCCCGCCGCCGCGCTCATCGTCAGGTCCGACAGCCCCTGCACGGCCGCCTGGGCGGACTGCGGCACCGCGTCGGTGAGCAGCGCCGAACCGGCGATCATGCCGGCCGACCAGCCGAGGCCCAGCACGAACAGGCCCGCGGCGGTCTGCCCGTGCCGGGGCCCGGCGGTGCCCGCGAGCAGCGCGGCGAGGCTCAGCAGCCCGACGGCCAGCCCGATCACGGACAGCCGGCCGAACCGGTCGGCCAGCCACCCCATCACCGGCGAGAACGCGTACATGCCGGCGATGTGCCCGCTGATGACGAGCCCGATCAGCTGGAGGTCGGCGCCGTGCCGGCCCAGGTCGACCGGGGTCATGACCATGATCGACACCATGGCGGTGTGCGACACGGTGACCGTCGCCAGGGCCAGCCGCGCCATCGGCGACTCCCGCACCGCCTCGAACCCGGCGCGCAGCGACCGCTTCGGCGGACCCACCGGGCCCTCCGGGGCCAGGGCGCGGGCGGTGAGCAGCGGATCCGGGCGCAGCGCGAGCGCCACGACGAGCCCGGCCAGCAGGAACACGGCGGCCGAGCAGAGGAACGGCCCGGCCGCCTCGGGCACCGGCGTACCGCGGAACAGCCGGCTCGCCGGGGCCGAGATGTTGGGCCCCAGCACCGAGCCGATCGTGGTGGCCCAGACGACGGTGGAGATCGCCCGCCCCCGCCGCTCCGGCCCCACCAGGTCGGCCGCCGCGAACCGGGCCTGGAGACCGGCCAGGGACCCCGCGCCGAATCCGGCCATGCCGAGCAGCAGCAGCGGGAAGCTGGGCAGCATCGTGGCCAGGACCACCAGGCCACCGCCCAGCGCACCGATCAGATAGGCGAGCACCAGGCCGGACCGGCGGCCCCGGGAGGTCATCAGGGCGGCCAGCGGCAGCGACAGCAGCGCCGTGCCGACGACGGAAGCGGTCGGCGCCAGCCCGGACAGCGCCTCGGATCCGCTCACCTCGACGGCCAGCATCGGGGCCAGGGCGATACCGATGGCCACGCCGAGGCCGCCGAGTATCTGGCTGACGATGAGCACGGCCGACGTCCGGCGCTGGAGCGCGGGCAGCCCGGCGGCCGGGACCTGGGGGAGGGAGAGGGGTCGCGTCACCGGCGCAGTGTGCCACCGCCCGGCCGCAGCCGTGCACCCGGGCGAGTGAATCAAGCCCTCGCGCCGACCGGCCGGACGCTCTCCTGCGCGCCCATCCCAGCCCCTAGGGGGTGTCTTGCCGATCACGCCGGGCTCGCGTGCCCTGGCACCGCGCCTCGCCGCGTTGTCGTTGGTCGGCATGGCTCCGCCATGACTCCCTCCTCCGCCTTGCGATGCACGGCACCAGACCCCGCTCCCTGATCCGGCCTGATCGGCAAGACACCCCCTAGAACAGCGGCTCCGGCAGGACCCCCTCCAGCGCCAGCAGCTGTCGCTTGGTCTCCAGACCGCCGCCGAACCCGCCCAGGCCGCCGTCGCTCTCCACCACCCGGTGGCACGGCACCACCACCGGCAGCGGGTTGGCCCCCATGGCCGCGCCCACCGCCTGCGCCCCCTCCGGCCGGCCGACGCGCGCCGCCAGCTCCCCGTATCCGACGACCGTCCCGTAGGGCACCCCGGACGCCAGCTCGCGAAGCACCTCACGGTGGAACCCCGAGGTCAGCGACCAGTCCAGAGCGAGGTCGAAGTCCTGCCGCTCGCCCGCGAAATACGCCGCGAGCCCGCGTATGGGCTCGGCGAGCCGCGCCGAGCCGGGGGCCTCCACCGGCTCCGCGCCGAACCTGGTCCGCAACCGGTCCAGCATCCCGTCCCGTACGTCGGGACGGGCGTGGAAGGACACGCTCACCAGGCCGGTCCCGGTCGCGGCGAGCAGCAGCGGGCCGATGCCGCTGTCCACGACGGACCACTCGACGGCCGGTCCGTCACCGGTCCCGTAATCGTTCATGCCGACCACCGTACGACCGGCCACTGACAGTGCTGGTCCCGTCGGCGGAAAACCGACGGGACCGCCGACGGGGCGCCGCTGCGCCCCGGCAGGCCCGTGCGCCGGCTCAGCTCGTGGCGTCGCGCACCACGTCGGGGAAGTTGGTGATGATGCCGTCGACCCCGAAGTCACGGGCCTTCACCGCGTCCGCCGCCTTGTTGACCGTCCAGGTGTTCACCCGCAGCCGCTTGCCGTGCGGGCCCTTCAGCCGCTGGACGGCCGCCACGTAGTCGGCGCCGATCGTCGCGTACGAGGGGTTGATCTGATCGGTGAACGCCGCGTACGAGGGCAGGTCGGCCACCGCCGGGGTGCCCAGGAAGCCGGTCGTGATGTCGGGGCGCAGGGTGTGCACCTTCTTCACGCTGTCGGCGCCGAAGCTCTGGATGACCAGCCGGTCCCGTACGTGGGAGCGGTCCAGCCACCCCGACCGGCCCAGCTCCCGGATGATGTCGCGTTCGATGCCCGGGTAGGTCGCCGGGCTCTTGATCTCCAGGAGCAGCTTCTGCCGGTTGCGCTCCAGGCGGTTCAGGAACTGGGTGAGGGTCGGCACCCGGGCCCCGGTGAACTGCGCTCCGAACCAGCTGCCCGCGTCGAGCTTCGCCAGCTCCGCCGCGGTGAAGTCCTTGACCGCCCAGGGCGCCCGGTCGGGGAAGACCTGCTCGGCGTCCGTCGTGCGCTTCAGATCGGTGTCGTGCAGCACGACGAGCACGCCGTCGCGGGTGCGGTGGACGTCGTTCTCCACCCAGTCGATGCCGAGGGCGTCCGCGGCGTCGACGGCGGCGAGGGTGTTCTCCGGCGCGTAGCCCGATGCCCCCCGGTGAGCCACGACGACCGGGGCCGTCTGCCGCTCCGGGGCCTCGGGCCGCTCGGCGGGCAGCAGCAGGGCGCCGGCGCCGAGCAGGGCGGCGGCCGTGGTGGAGGCGGTTGCGGTGCGGACGAACACGGGGACTCCTCACGTCGGGAGTGTGCGGACACGCAGAGAGTGACAGCGGCCCGCCAACGCCCGGCGGGGCTGCGGTGGCCGCGGAATGAACGGAACCTTCGGTCCCGGGGACCACCGCCGGAGCACGGCAGGACACCGTGCCGATAAAATGTGCTTTCTTTGTCTGCCTGCCGGGACTCGCCCCTTGGGGACCCTCCTCGACCCCGGGCTTTCTCGAAGGGCGTGCGCGCATGCGGGGAACAGTCGACGGATTCACCTACGGCCTGGTGACTCCGGTCGCGGCCTTCCTCATGGCCGCCCTGGGAGCCGCCCTCGGACTCCGTTGCACCACCCGGTCCCTCCGTACGGCACGCTCCTGCCGGGCCGGCTGGCTGGCGCTGGGCTCGCTGTCCATCGGCTCCGGGGTGTGGACCATGCACTTCGTCGCGATGACGGGCTTCACCGTCCAGGAGGCTCCGATCTCCTACGACAAGCCCCTCACCTTCTCCGGCCTGGCCGTGGCCGTGGTGATGATCGGCATCGGCATCTTCATTGTCGGGTACCGGGGCGCGACCCGCATGGCGTTGATCACCGGGGGCACCATCACCGGCCTCGGCATCGCCTCGATGCACTATCTCGGCATGGCGGGCATGCGCATGGACGCCCGGTTCGCGTACGACACACCGCTCGTCGTCCTCTCGGTGCTGATCGCCGGAGTCGCCGCCACGGGCGCGCTGTGGGCGGCCGTCACCCTCCGGGGAGCTCTCTCCGGCCTCGGCGCGAGCATCCTGATGGCCGTCGCGGTCACCGGGATGCACTACACCGGCATGGCCGCGCTCGACGTGCACCTGCATCTTCCGCCCACCCTGCCGTCCGACCTGGCCGACGTGCTGCCCGGCGACCGGCCCGCCGAGATGATCGGCCCGATGCTGGTCGGCCCCGCCTGCTTCCTGCTCCTCGCCGCAGTCGTGCTCCTGTTCGACCCCAGGGTCATGGCGGGCGGATCCGACCCGGACCCGCGGGCCGGACACCGGCCACGGAGCCTGGTCCGCGAGGGTGCGGGAGGGGCGCGGTACCGCTGACGGGAGGGGTGCGGTACGCGTGATCCGGGGCCGTTGTCAGTGGCGGGTCGTACGGTGGTTGCATGCGGCCCGTTTCGAAGATCGAACGTTCGGTGGCGCCTTTCGAGGTCGTCAGTCCCTACCAGCCCAGCGGCGACCAGCCGGCGGCCATCGCCGAGCTCGAGCGGCGTATCCGCGCCGATGAGAAGGACGTCGTCCTGCTCGGCGCGACCGGCACCGGCAAGTCGGCGACCACCGCCTGGATGATCGAGAAGCTGCAGCGCCCCACCCTGGTGATGGCGCCGAACAAAACCCTCGCCGCCCAGCTGGCCAACGAGTTCCGAGAGCTCCTCCCGAACAACGCGGTGGAGTATTTCGTCTCGTACTACGACTACTACCAGCCCGAGGCGTACGTCCCGCAGTCGGACACCTACATCGAGAAGGACTCCTCCATCAACGAGGAGGTCGAACGGCTGCGCCACTCGGCGACGAATTCGCTGCTCACCCGGCGCGACGTCGTCGTGGTCGCCTCCGTCTCCTGCATCTACGGCCTCGGTACGCCCCAGGAGTACGTGGACCGCATGGTCCAGCTCAAGGTCGGCGAGGAGATCGACCGCGACCAGCTGCTGCGCCGCTTCGTCGAGATGCAGTACAGCCGCAACGACCTGGCGTTCACCCGCGGCACCTTCCGGGTCCGCGGCGACACCATCGAGATCTTCCCGGTCTACGAGGAGCTCGCCGTCCGCATCGAGATGTTCGGCGACGAGATCGAGGCCCTGTCCACGCTCCACCCGCTGACCGGCGAGATCATCAGCGAGGACCCCACGGTCCACGTCTTCCCCGCCAGCCACTACGTCGCCGGGCCCGAGCGCATGGAGAAGGCCGTCAGCGGCATCGAGCGGGAGCTGGAGCAGCGCCTGGCCGAGCTGGAGAAGCAGGGCAAGATGCTGGAGGCCCAGCGGCTGCGCATGCGCACCACGTACGACATCGAGATGCTCCGCCAGATCGGCACCTGCTCCGGCGTCGAGAACTACTCGATGCACTTCGACGACCGCGCCCCCGGCACCGCCCCCAACACCCTCCTCGACTACTTCCCGGACGACTTCCTCCTCGTCCTGGACGAGTCCCACGTCACCGTCCCGCAGATCGGCGCGATGTACGAGGGCGACGCCTCCCGCAAGCGGACCCTCGTCGACCACGGCTTCCGGCTGCCGTCCGCCATGGACAACCGGCCGCTGAAGTGGGAGGAGTTCCTCAAGCGGATCGACCAGACGGTCTATCTCTCCGCCACCCCGGGGAAGTACGAGCTCTCGCGCGGCGACGGGTTCGTCGAGCAGATCATCCGCCCCACCGGCCTCGTCGACCCCGAGGTCGTGGTCAAGCCCACCGAGGGCCAGATCGACGACCTGGTCCACGAGATCCGCAAGCGCACCGAGCGCGACGAGCGGGTCCTGGTCACCACGCTCACCAAGAAGATGTCGGAGGACCTCACCGACTACTTCCTGGAGCTCGGCATCCAGGTCCGCTATCTGCACAGCGACGTCGACACCCTGCGCCGCATCGAGCTGCTGCGCGAGCTGCGCTCCGGCGAGTACGACGTGCTCGTCGGCATCAACCTCCTGCGCGAGGGCCTCGACCTGCCCGAGGTGTCCCTGGTGGCCATCCTCGACGCCGACAAGCAGGGCTTCCTGCGCTCCGGCACCTCGCTCATCCAGACCATCGGCCGCGCCGCCCGTAACGTCTCCGGCCAGGTCCATATGTACGCCGACAAGGTCACCCCGGCCATGGCGCAGGCGATCGACGAGACGAACCGCCGCCGCGAGAAGCAGATCGCCTACAACACCGAGCGCGGCCTCGACCCGCAGCCGCTGCGCAAGAAGATCAACGACATCGTCGCGACCATCGCCCGCGAGGAGGTCGACACCGAGCAGCTCCTCGGCACCGGCTACCGGCAGGGCAAGGAGACGAAGACTCCGGTGCCCACGCTCGGCGCCAAGGCCGCCAAGGGCGGGGCGAAGGGCAGGGCGGCCTCGCCCGGCGCGGTGCTCAGCGACCGGCCCGCGACCGAACTGGCCGGGATCATCGAGGAGATGACCGACCGGATGCGGGCCGCCGCGGCGGACCTGCAGTTCGAGGTGGCCGCCAGGCTGCGCGACGAGGTCGGTGAACTGAAGAAGGAACTGCGTCAGATGAAGGAAGCGGGCCTCGCCTGATTTCCGGCATCGCGGCCGGCTTCGCTGCCGATTCCCGCACCGGTCCCGCCACGGGTTCGGGCGCCTCTTCCGCCGCACCGGGCAGGCCGCGCCCGGTGTGTTGCAAGACCGACACAAAAACGGACCGAGCCTGCTGCCGCCCGGGGTGGAATGCGTAGGGTGCGGGGAAACCGCACACGGATGGTTGCGGGGCAATGCCGAGAGGGGACAGCGCGTGACGGTCAATATGACCAAGGGTCAGGCCATCAGCCTGCAGAAGAGCGACGGGGGGACCCTGACCGCGGTACGGATGGGGCTCGGCTGGCAGGCGGCTCCGCGCCGTGGCCTGTTCGGCTCGCGCACCCGCGAGGTCGACCTGGACGCCTCGGCGGTGCTCTTCGCCGACAAGCAGCCGGTCGACGTCGTGTTCTTCCGCCACCTCGTCAGCGATGACGGCTCGGTCAAGCACACCGGCGACAACCTGGTCGGCGGCGCGGGCTCCGGCGGCGACGACGAGGCGATCCTCGTCGACCTCCAGCGCGTGCCGGTCCACATCGACCAGATCGTCTTCACGGTGAACTCCTTCACCGGGCAGACGTTCCAGGAGGTCCAGAACGCCTTCTGCCGCATCGTCGACGAGACCAACGGCCAGGAGCTCGCCCGGTACACGCTCGACGGTGGCGGCCAGTACACCGCCCAGATCATGGCGAAGGTGCACCGCGCGGGCAACGGTTGGCAGATGACGGCCCTCGGGAACCCGGCCAACGGCCGCACCTTCCAGGACCTGATGCCGTCGATCCTCCCGCACCTGTAGGACCCGGACCGGTCGGAAAGGACCGGCGCCGAAACGGGCGGGAGCAGCTCCCGGAGGCACCGGCCGCCGGGAGCTGCCCCACGCACAGCACGAACACGGCACGCACACACGGCACAGCACGAACACCGCACGCACGCACACGGCCGGGCACGCCGCGGCACACGGCCACGCGGGGCACCGCACGAACGCGGCATCGCACGGCACCGCGCCCACAGGCGCGCGGGCCATCGTCGAGGGGGACAGGGCAATGACGGCCGAACTGGTCCGGGGGCAGAACCACACCTTGCCCCAGACCCGTCTGGAGATCCGGGTATCGGCGGGCACGCCCGTCGTGGCCGGAGCCACCCTCGGCGACGAACGGGGCACGGTGCGCGGCGTCGAGTGGATCGCCCACCCCGGCTCGCCCCAGCTCCCCGGCCTGGAGGTCTCCCAGCAGGCGGCGGCCGACCACCGGCTCGCCGTCGACCTGGAGGCCCTGCCCGACGGAGCCCACCGGGTCACCGTGCTGCTCGCGCTCCCCGTCGGAGTCGGCGGCCCGGCGCGGTTCGGCGCGGTCCCCGCCCCGTTCGTCGCCGTCACCGGGCTCGACGGCGCCGAGATCGCCACCTTCACGCTGACCGGCCTGGACGCCGAGTCCGCCGTCTCCGCCCTGGAGCTCTACCGCCGCCAGGACGCCTGGAAGGTCCGCGCCGTCGGCCAGGGGTATGCCGGCGGGCTCGCCGAGATGCTCGCCGACCAGGGTGTGGCCGAGGCCGCCGGACTGGCCGGATCCATCCATGAGGCCGTCACCCGGAGCCTGGCCCGCTCGGTGGCCCCGCCGCCGCCCCGGACCCCGGGCGGCGACCGCGTACGGCATGCGACGGGCTCGGCGGACCACCGACCGTCCGCGCCGCCCCCGGCCCCTGAGCCGCCCGAGCCGCTGACCGACCCGGCCACCGCGGGACCGGCGCACACCGCCCAGCCGCACCCCGCCCCGGGACCGGCCGCCGCGGGGTCCACCGGTGACGGCCCCATCAACTACGCGCACCCGAGGCGGCAGCACGCCGCGCCTCCGACGCCGCCGCCCACCGCGCCCCCGGCCCAGCCAGGACAGCCCGCGCAGCCGGTCGCCGGCGACGCCACCGGCTGGTCGATGGACGAGCGCCTCTACAACCAGATCTGGGGCATGTTCGAGGACCTGGCCCGCGCCGTCGCCGCCTATCGCAGCGCCGTCGACTTCGCCGAGTCCCGGATGGACCAGGAGCTCGACCGGGCCCTGTCCGACCCGCGCAACCGGATCGGCGGCGCGGGCGACCGCGCCCGCGAGACGGCCCGCGCCAAGCGCGACGAGCTGACCTCCCGGGCCCGGGAGGCCCTCGACCGCGATCTGGCCCAGCTGGCCGCCGAGTCGGCCGTCGTCGAACCCGCGCTGCCGGCCGCGTACGCCGGGTGGGGCAACCCCGTCTGGCACGCCCATCGGGTCCCCATGGAGATACCGATGGCCCTGCGCATCGGCGACCTCCATCTTCCCGAGCGCACCGACCTGCGCATCCCGCTGCTCGTCCGGCTGCCGCTGGAGCGCGGGATCTGGGTGGACAGCGGCCGGGTGGCGTCCGAGGCGGCCGCCCTGATCGACACGGACCGGCTGCGCCGGCTGGCCATGGAGACCGCGGTCGCCCACGCGGCGCGGCTGCTCGCGGTCTATCCGCCCGGGGAGTTCGCGGTGCACGTCATCGACCCGGCGGGTTCGGCGGCCGGTCCGCTCGCGCCGCTGGTCGAGGCGGGCGTCCTCGCCGGACCGCCCGCCGCCGGACCCGGGGGAGTGGCCTCGGTCCTCGCCCATCTCACCCGGCGGGTGGACCTGGTGCAGATGGCGGTGCGGGCCGGGGCGGCCGACTCGCTGCCGCCCGACCTGGACACCGGCGAGCAGCTCCTGGTGGTCAACGACTTCCCGCACGGGTTCGACGACCGGGCCGTCACCCAGCTCCGCTATCTCGCCGACGAGGGCCCCTCGGTCGGGGTGCATCTCCTGATGGTCGCGGACCGCGAGGAGGCCAGTGCGTACGGGCCGATCCTCGACCCGCTGTGGCGTTCGCTGCTGCGGATCACCCCGGTCGCCGACAGCCATCTCGCCGACCCCTGGGTCGGGCATGCCTGGACGTACGAGCCGCTGGCGATTCCGCCGGGCAGCCGCGTCCTGGAGCAGGTCCTCGCGGCGGTGGCCGCCGCCCGCCGAGCCGCCGGACGCTGACGAGAGTCCACTCTGACCTGCGGTTTTGACGAGTTCTTTACTCTTCTCTTTACCTTTTCTTGGTGATTCCTGTACTGTTCGGGGCACGGAGGGGAGTACTCCTTACGCGACGTCCCGTCAATACGGACCGTTATCGGTCCCGGGGCGCCGGTCCAGGCGCGCACACCGTGCGCAGGGATGGAAGAGACCTCCGGCAGCGACGACGCTGATCCAGTTGCCGTAGCGAACTGCCGGAGGCGCAGTGGACGTTTCATGGACCGTTTGGGCCCTGACCATCTTTGGTCTGTCGGCCTTGATCGCCGTCGACTTCTTCATCGGGCGCAAGCCCCATGACGTGTCGACCAAGGAAGCCGGAATCTGGACGATCGTCTGGATCGCGCTGGCCGTCCTCTTCGGAGCCGGCCTCATGGTCTTCGGCGAGAGCCAGGCCTCCGGCGAATTCTTCGCGGGATTCATCACCGAGAAGTCGCTGAGCGTCGACAATCTCTTCGTCTTCGTCCTGATCATGGCGAAGTTCTCGGTGCCCTCACACCTCCAGCAGCGCGTGCTGCTGATCGGTGTGCTCATCGCCCTGGTGCTCCGGGCGATCTTCATCGCCGCCGGCGCCGCCGTGATCGCGAACTTCTCGTGGGTGTTCTACATCTTCGGCGCGTTCCTGATCTACACCGCCTGGAAGCTCATCCAGGAGGCCCGGGCCGACGAGGACGAGGAGGACTGGGAAGAGAACCGCCTCCTCAAGAAGATCGAGCACCGCTTCGGTGTCGCCGACCAGTACCACGGCACGAAGCTCTTCATCCAGAAGAACGGCAAGCGCATCCTGACCCCGCTGATGGTGGTCATGCTCGCCATCGGTATGACGGACGTGCTGTTCGCACTGGACTCCATCCCGGCGATCTTCGGCCTGACGCAGGACCCGTACATCGTGTTCACGGCCAACGCGTTCGCGCTGATGGGTCTGCGCCAGCTGTACTTCCTCATCGGCGGTCTGCTGAAGAAGCTGGTCCACCTCAGCTACGGCCTGTCGGTGATCCTCGGCTTCATCGGCGTCAAGCTGGTGCTGCACGCCATGCACGAGTCCGGGGTGAACACACCCGAGATCTCCATCCCCTTCTCGCTCAGCGTCATCGGCGGCGTCCTGGTGATCACCACGATCACCAGCCTCATCGCCAGCAAGAAGCAGGCGGCGGCCGAGGCGGAGGAGGCCGCGAAGGCCGAGACCTCCGGCCCGGCCGACGAGGAGAGCAAGAGCATCAGCGGCTGACCCGGGGCCGCCCGGAGCGGCACAGGGACACACCGGCAGCGGCCGGGGTGGAAAACGGCGAAGGCCGTCCACCCCGGCCGCTTTCGCGTGTGTACGCGGGAGAGCACGGGCGTGCGTACGCGGAAGGCGCGGGCCTGCGCACGCGGAGGGTACGGGGGTGGGTGCGCGGGCTACCAGCCGCGGGCGCGCCACTCGGGCAGCTGGGGCCGCTCGTCGCCGAGCGTCGTGTCGTGCCCGTGGCCCGGATAGACCCACGTCTCGTCGGGCAGCCGGTCGAACAGCTTCGTCTCGACGTCGCGCAGGAGGCTCGCGAACGCCTCCGGATCCTGGTGCGTGTTCCCGACCCCGCCGGGGAAGAGGCAGTCCCCGGTGAACAGATGCGGGGCGCCGTGCGGGTCGTCGTAGACCAGGGCGATCGAGCCCGGGGTGTGACCGGTCAGATGGCGGGCGGTCAGCTCGACCCGGCCGACGGTGACGGTGTCGCCGTCCTCGACCAGGACATCGGTCGGGACCGGGATGCCCTCGGCGTCGTAGCGGCCCGCGTACGTACGGGCGCCGGTCGCCCCGACCACCTCGGCCAGCGCCTGCCAGTGGTCCCCGTGCCGGTGGGTGGTGACGACGGACGCGATGCCGTCGTCACCGATCAGCGCGAGCAGGGTCTCCGGCTCGGCGGCCGCGTCGATCAGCAGCTGCTCGCCGGTCGCCCGGCAGCGCAGCAGATAGGCGTTGTTGTTCATCCCGCCGACGGCGACCTTCGAGATCATCAGATCCGTCAGTTCGTGCACGCTCGCCGGTCCGCCGACCTTCACCGCTCCGCTG
The DNA here is from genome assembly GCF_010548505.1 of Streptomyces sp. SID14515. Classification (NCBI taxonomy): domain Bacteria; kingdom Bacillati; phylum Actinomycetota; class Actinomycetes; order Kitasatosporales; family Streptomycetaceae; genus Streptomyces; species Streptomyces sp. SID14515. The sequence continues at coordinate 13,800 of NZ_JAAGMH010000038.1, forward strand.
TACGTCATACGGCTCAGCCTATAGCGGGGGCAGGACGGGCAGAGGGCCTCCGGCCACGGTCAGGGCGGAGCCGTCACGGCGGCCGCAGAGCCAGCCCATCAGCTCGACGGCGGGCCCCTGCACCGTCACCAGGGCGCTCGGCGGGCCGCCGCCCGTGCTCCAGGTGCGGCCGTCCCGGTCGGTCAGCGCGGTCGCGGGCACGTCCTGGTTGCCCGAGAAGCGATCCGTCAGGAACGCGATCTCCCGCGACACGAACTCCGCGGGCAGGTCCTCCAGCTCGTAGCCGATGCCGAGGTCGACGTGGTGGATCTCCACCTCGATCAGCCGCCGGAAGGGCACCCGGGCCGCGGAGTCCGTCACGCCGTTGCGCAGGGTGACCGTACGGGACCAGTCGGCCGGTTCGGCGGCGACCGCCAGGAAGCCCTCCGCGCTCTCCCGCAGGTCGGCCAGCTGCTCGGCCGCCGGGCGGGGGGCGCCGTCGGCGATGTCCGCGTCCCGGGTTTCGCTGCTCGCGTACATCGGGAGGCCCCGGAGAACATTTCCGAGCGCGTCGGCGTTACGTGACAGGTGGGCCAGAACATGGCCCCGACTCCATCCGGGCAACCGTGACGCCCCGGCGACCGAGGCGTTGTCCAGTTTGCCGACTGCGTCGAGCAGCCGTTCGGTAGCCCCGCGTACAGCTCCCAGGTCGTGCGCATGATCAATCATGCGACCGAGCCTAGCTCCGCCACTCATTCGGGTGAAGGAGTCGAAGGCCGGCCGTAAATCGAATGTGCGTGCTATACGCTCGGAATCGAAAGCTTCCTACACCGCTGTGGCGCCCCCCATACCCTGGGAGAGGGGCTCAGTTCCCCCGCTTCTCTCTAGAAAGGTGCGGACCGGCGTGGCCGACCGTCTCATCGTCCGTGGCGCGCGCGAGCACAACCTGAAGAACGTCTCGCTCGACCTGCCCCGCGACTCCCTCATCGTCTTCACCGGGCTCTCCGGGTCGGGCAAGTCGTCCCTCGCGTTCGACACGATCTTCGCCGAGGGCCAGCGCCGGTACGTGGAGTCGCTCTCCTCGTACGCCCGGCAGTTCCTCGGCCAGATGGACAAGCCGGACGTCGATTTCATCGAAGGCCTCTCCCCGGCGGTCTCCATCGACCAGAAGTCGACCTCGCGCAACCCGCGCTCGACGGTCGGCACCATCACCGAGGTCTACGACTACCTCCGGCTGCTCTTCGCCCGGATCGGCAAGCCGCACTGCCCCGAGTGCCACCGCCCCATCTCCCGCCAGTCGCCGCAGGCCATCGTCGACAAGGTCCTCGGCCTGCCCGAGGGCAGCCGCTTCCAGGTCCTCTCGCCGCTGGTGCGCGAGCGCAAGGGCGAGTTCGTCGACCTCTTCGCCGACCTCCAGACCAAGGGCTACAGCCGGGCCCGGGTCGACGGCGCCACCATCCAGCTCGCCGAGCCGCCCACGCTCAAGAAGCAGGAGAAGCACACCATCGAGGTGGTCGTCGACCGCCTCACCGTCAAGGACAGCGCCAAGCGCCGGCTGACCGACTCGGTCGAGACCGCGCTCGGCCTCTCCGGCGGCATGGTCGTGCTCGACTTCGTCGACCTCCCCGAGGACGACCCCGAGCGCGAGCGGATGTATTCCGAGCACCTCTACTGCCCCTACGACGACCTCTCCTTCGAGGAGCTGGAGCCGCGCTCCTTCTCCTTCAACTCGCCCTTCGGCGCCTGCCCCGACTGCACCGGCATCGGCACCCGCATGGAGGTCGACCCGGAGCTGATCGTCCCGGACGAGGAGAAGTCACTCGACGAGGGCGCCATCCACCCCTGGTCCCACGGCCACACCAAGGAGTACTTCGGCCGCCTGATCGGCGCGCTCTCCGAAGCCCTCGGCTTCCGTACGGACATCCCCTGGGCCGGGCTGCCGCAGCGGGCCAAGAAGGCCCTGCTCTTCGGCCACAAGATCCAGACCGAGGTCCGCTACCGCAACCGCTACGGGCGCGAGCGCGCCTACACCACCCCCGCCTTCGAGGGCGCGGTGCAGTTCGTCAAGCGGCGGCACACCGAGGCCGAGAGCGACTCCAGCCGGGAGCGCTTCGAGGGCTACATGCGCGAGGTGCCCTGCCCGACCTGTGAGGGCACCCGGCTCAAGCCGATCATCCTCGCGGTGACGGTGATGGAGAAGTCCATCGCCGAGGTCGCCGCCATGTCGATCAGCGAGTGCGCCGAGTTCCTGGGCCGCCTCAAGCTGAACGCCCGCGACAAGAAGATCGCCGAGCGGGTGCTCAAGGAGGTCAACGAGCGGCTGAAGTTCCTCGTCGACGTCGGCCTCGACTATCTGTCGCTGAACCGCGCGGCCGGCACCCTGTCCGGCGGCGAGGCCCAGCGCATCCGGCTCGCCACCCAGATCGGCTCCGGCCTGGTCGGCGTGCTGTACGTCCTGGACGAGCCGTCCATCGGCCTGCACCAGCGCGACAACCACCGGCTGATCGAGACCCTGGTCCGGCTCCGCGACATGGGCAACACGCTCATCGTCGTCGAGCACGACGAGGACACCATCAAGGTCGCCGACTGGGTCGTCGACATCGGCCCCGGCGCCGGCGAGCACGGCGGCAAGGTCGTCCACTCCGGCTCGCTCAAGGAGCTGCTGGCCAACAAGGAGTCGATCACCGGCCAGTATCTGGCGGGCAAACGGTCCATCCCGACGCCGGACATCCGCCGCCCGGTCGACCCGGCCCGCAGCCTCACGGTGCACGGCGCCCGGGAGAACAACCTCCAGGACATCGACGTCTCCTTCCCGCTCGGCGTCCTCACCGCCGTCACCGGCGTCTCCGGGTCCGGGAAGTCGACCCTGGTCAACGACATCCTCTACACCCACCTGGCCCGCGAGCTGAACGGCGCCAAGTCGGTCCCCGGCCGCCACACCCGGGTCGACGGCGACGACCTCGTCGACAAGGTAGTGCACGTCGACCAGTCGCCGATCGGCCGGACGCCCCGGTCCAACCCGGCGACGTACACCGGAGTCTTCGACCACGTCCGCAGGCTCTTCGCCGAGACGATGGAGGCGAAGGTGCGCGGCTATCTGCCGGGCCGCTTCTCCTTCAACGTCAAGGGCGGCCGCTGCGAGAACTGCTCCGGCGACGGCACCATCAAGATCGAGATGAACTTCCTGCCCGACGTGTACGTCCCGTGCGAGGTCTGCCACGGAGCGCGCTACAACCGGGAGACCCTGGAGGTCCACTACAAGGGCAAGTCCATCGCCGAGGTGCTGGACATGCCGATCGAGGAGGGCCTGGAGTTCTTCGAGGCCGTCCCGACGATCGCCCGCCACCTCCGTACGCTCAATGAGGTCGGCCTCGGGTATGTGCGGCTGGGCCAGTCCGCGCCGACCCTCTCCGGCGGTGAGGCGCAGCGCGTCAAGCTGGCGAGCGAGCTCCAGAAGCGCTCCACCGGCCGCACGGTCTACGTCCTGGACGAGCCGACCACCGGTCTGCACTTCGAGGACATCAGCAAGCTGATCACCGTGCTCTCCGGCCTGGTGGACAAGGGCAACTCGGTGATCGTCATCGAGCACAACCTCGATGTCATCAAGACCGCCGACTGGGTCGTCGACATGGGCCCCGAGGGCGGCAACGGCGGTGGCCTGGTGGTCGCCGAGGGAACGCCGGAGCAGGTCGCCTCTGTGCCCGCCAGCCACACCGGGAAGTTCCTCCAGTCCATCCTGGACGCGGACCGGATCAGCGAGGCGGCGGTGCCCTCCGGACGCGGGACGGCCCGCAAGACGGCCGCCCGCAGGACGGCCCCGGCGAAGAAGACGGCCGCAGCGGCCAAGAAGGCCACGACGGCCAGGGCGAACGCCACGACGGCCAAGGCGGCCACCGGCAAGAAGGCCGCCGCGAAGAAGACCACCCGCGCTCGCAAGGCCTGAGCGAAGGAGCGACGACGGCGGCCCCCGCAGGACGAAGGGGGTCGCCGTCGCGCGTCGGCGGGAGGCGGTCCGGCCCGGTCGCAGGGGATCCGGTCCCCGCCGGTATCGTCGGTTCTGTCACCGGCACGCGGGGCCGCCGTCGCCGCCCCGCCCGTCCGGCGACCCGATCCACCCTGGGATCCGCCGTGATCCACCCCGAACAACGACCCGTGGAGTCCGCATGCCCGGTCTGCCCGCCGCCCGCCGTACCGTGCTGAAGGGTGCCGCGCTCGCCGGTGCCGCAGGGCTGGGAGCGGCCGCCTGCTCCACCGATTCCAAGCTCGGCCACGCCAAGAACCCCACCCCCACCGCGCCCGTCGACCTCGGGGCCGCGTCCGAGGTGCCCGTCGGCGGAGCCAAGCTCTACCGCGAGCAGCGCCTGGTCGTCGTCTGCCCGGCGAAGGGCGAGTACAAGGCGTTCTCCGCCCAGTGCACCCACGGCGGCTGTGTCCTGGACAAGGTCGAGGGCACCGAGGGCCACTGCCCGTGCCACGGCAGCCGCTTCGACATGACCACCGGCCAGCCGGTGAAGGGCCCGGCCACCGTGCCGCTGCCCGCCGTCCCGGTCACCGCCGAGGGCGGAAAGCTCGTCGCGGGCCCCGACGCCTGACGGACCGCGACGCCCGGGACCCGCGCGCCGTGGCGCTCACTCCCAGTCCCAGTCGATCCCGATCAGGCCCGGCCGTACGCCCTCCTCCACCAGGTGCACGGTCCGGTGCCGCCCGGTCAGCGTGAGGTCCCCGCGGGCCCCGCGCACCGCCCCCGCCGACGCCTGGGCGAACCGGCGGCACCGCACCGGGAGCGCCCCCTCGTCGAAGCCGACCTGAAGCACGTACTGGCCGCCCCCGAAGGTGAAGCCGCGCACGTACTCGCCGCTGGCCCCACCCGTACCGTCCTCGAAGCCGTAGCCGAAGAGATACGTCTCGCCGGACCGCAGCCGGGTGTCGAAGAGCAGCTCCGCCACCAGCACCCCCGCCTCCCGGTCCCAGCGGACCCGGCCCGTCCGGCAGTTCTCCAGGGCCCGCACCACGATCCGTGACGGGTCGCAGCCGGGGTCGCCCCGGTGCACGGCGAGATAGCGGTCGACGCCGTCGCGGTGCGCCCGCACCACATGCCGCGACGAGCGGCCCGCCAGCTCGCGCCGCGCCCCGATCCGTACCCGCTCCTGGTGCCCCACGGTGTGCAGCCCGCCGTCCACGGGTGACTCCATCGCCGCGAGAAGCCGCTCCACCGAGCCCGACGCCTCCATCAGCGAGCGGTACGAACGGGCCGCCGGACGGTCGCCCTCCGCCGGGGCGTCGCCGTCGCGCAGCAGCCGCAGCAGCGAGTCGCCCGGCAGCGCGAGCACCTCCTCCAGCGCCCGCACCGCCCGCAGCGACTCGGCCCGCCGGGGGCGGCGCACCCCCTGCTGCCAGTAGCTGAGGCTGGTCACCCCGAGCTTGACGCCCCGGTGCGCCAGATGGTGCTGCACCCGCTGGAGCGGCAGCCCGCGCACGGACAGGGCGGTGCGCAACGCCAGATGGAACGGTCCGGTCCGCAGTACCTGCGTCAGTTCGGTCTCGGTCTGCCGCATGGCGGGCCTCCGGTGAACGTTCACGTGGGGAGTGGCGACACCGCCCCCGGGGGATGCGGGGGAGCAGGTGACCGGGGCGGGGCCGTTCACACGGACGCCGTGCCGTTCACACCGTGATGTCACCTCGCATTGAAGCGTGTTGACCTGCTCCGGACAACGCCGGATGCTCATCGTCAGCGTCCGGACGCGCTCCTCCGATCCCCACCCCCCCGCCTTGGGAGGAACGCCATGCGCAACCGAAGAGTCAGGCCCGGAAGGTTCTCGTTCACCGCCCTTCTGGCCGCCCTCCTGCTCGCCGTCCCCGCGGGCACCGCCACCGCCGCCCAGTCGCCCGACGGAGCCGGCTCCGCCGTCGCCGCCGCCCAGCGGCTCAACATCACCATGCAGGCACAACAGCAGAGCAACTGGTGCTGGGCCGCCGCGGGCAACACCATCGCCGCCTGGTTCGGCCGCAACTACTCCCAGAACCAGTTCTGCAACGCCTCCTTCAACCGCAACCAGAACACCCAGTGCCCCAACTGGCAGGCCACGCTCGGCAACGCCCAGACTGGTCTGTCCTGGGCCGGGGTCAGCCCCGGCAGTTACGTCACCGGCTGGCTGCGCTACCCGACCGTGCAGGCCGAGATATCCGCCCAGCGCCCCATCGAGACCCGTATCCAGTGGTCGTCCGGCGGCGGCCACATGCATGTCGTCTACGGGTACGACGACGCCAACAGCTGGGTCTACTGGGGCGATCCGTGGCCCTCCAGCAACCGCTACAACTGGGCCTCGCACGCCTGGTACGTCAACAACAACGAGTTCTCCTGGACCCACTCGCTCTACCGGATCGGGGCGTGAGGACATGAACTCCACCACCCGGCGCATCGCCGTCGCCGCCGCCCTCACCGGCGCAGCCCTGTTCACCGCCGCCGCCCCCGCCCTCGCCGACGACGGCCCGGCGGCCGCACCGAAGCTCACCGCGTCGACCCTCGAAGCGGCTCACGAGGCCGCCACCGAGCCGGCCACGCTGGACACCCTGTCCCGCTTCTTCGCCCGGGAGTCCGCGGTGAGCAGGGCGGAGGCGGCCCCCCGGATCACGGGGAAGGCGGTTCCCGTCCGTACGCTCTCCGCCGCGTTCGTCGCCGGAAAGCCCGGGGCCGCCCCGAGCACCCTGGACTACCTCGCCACCACCGCCGTCTCCGCCGACGGACAGAAGGCCTCCCTGTGGACCGTCCCGGCCGGAGCCGACAGCGGCGGCGACTGGCAGGTGGTCAACATCGCCACCGGCGACGACGAGGCCCGCTACACCGCACAGGGAGCCCGCGCCCTCCCCGGCGGCACCGTGTTCCGCGAACCGCAGATCGACGCCTGGTACGTCCACGACGGCTCCCGGGTCCTCCCGCTCGACGAGGACGCGACGACCGCCGTCGGAGCGAAGGGCACCACGCTCGACGCCTACCGGACCCGGGTGCGGAAGGCCTACGGCGACAAGCTGCCCGGCTCCGAGTACGCCCGCTCCGGCAAGGCGGGCGGCTACGGCCCCGAGGCGGTCGGCGGTCAGGCCCCCGCACCCGCCCCCGGCCCGGTCCAGGGCCCGGCCCCCGGTCAGGCGCCGGACACCGCCGCGGGCCCCGCGCTCGCCGGGGCGGCGTCCGGTTCGCCGGACACGGCCCTGACCGTCGTCTCCACCACCGCCGGAGCCGGGGCGCTCCTCGCCCTGGTGCTGTGCGGGGCGGCCGCCGTACGCCGCCGGAGCCGTACCGGGCGATCCCCGGCCACGGACGCCTGAGCGGACGGCTCCACCGGACCGCGGGCCCGCGCTCCGGGGTGCGCACACCCCACGGCACTCCGGAGCGCGGCACCGCCCCCGGTGACATCCGAGGACGACGCACTGTCACAGCCCGCAAGTAGGGTGTGAGACATGGCAGACCCCTCCAGCTACCGCCCCAAGCCGGGACAGATCCCCGACTCCCCGGGGGTCTACAAATTCCGCGACGAGCACCGCCGGGTGATCTACGTCGGGAAGGCCAAGAACCTGCGCCAGCGCGTGGCCAACTACTTCCAGGACCTGGCGAACCTCCATCCGCGTACGCGCACGATGGTCACCACCGCCGCCTCCGTCGAATGGACGGTCGTCTCCACCGAGGTCGAGGCGCTCCAGCTGGAGTATTCCTGGATCAAGGAGTTCGACCCCCGGTTCAACGTCAAGTACCGCGACGACAAGAGCTATCCCTATCTCGCGGTCACGCTGAACGAGGAGTTCCCCCGCGTCCAGGTCATGCGCGGCGCCAAGAAGAAGGGCGTGCGCTACTTCGGTCCGTACGGCCACGCCTGGGCGATCCGCGAGACCGTCGACCTGATGCTCCGCGTCTTCCCCGTCCGCACCTGCTCCGCCGGGGTGTTCAAGAACGCCGCGCGCACCGGCCGCCCCTGCCTGCTGGGTTACATCGGCAAGTGCTCGGCCCCCTGCGTCGGCCGGGTCACCCCCGAGGAACACCGCGAGCTGGCCGAGGACTTCTGCGACTTCATGGCCGGCCGCACCGGCACCTACATCCGCCGCCTGGAGAAGGACATGATGCAGGCGGCCGAGGAGATGGAGTACGAGCGGGCCGCCCGCCTCCGCGACGACGCCGAGGCCCTCAAGCGGGCCATGGAGAAGAGTGCCGTCGTCCTGGCCGACGCCACCGACGCCGACCTGATCGCCGTCGCCGAGGACGAGCTGGAGGCCGCCCTCCAGATCTTCCACGTACGCGGCGGCCGGGTCCGCGGCCAGCGCGGCTGGGTCACCGACAAGGTCGAGGCCGTCGACACCTCCGGCCTCGTCGAGCACGCACTTCAGCAGCTGTACGGGGAGGAGCGCGGCGACGCCGTGCCCAAGGAGGTCCTGGTTCCCGCCCTGCCCGAGGACACCGAAGCGGTCTCCCAGTGGCTCGCCGAGCGCCGGGGCTCCCAGGTCAGCCTGCGCATCCCGCAGCGCGGCGACAAGAAGGACCTGATGGCCACCGTCCAGCGCAACGCCCAGCAGGCGCTCGGACTGCACAAGACCAAGCGCGCCTCCGACCTGACCACCCGCTCCCGCGCCCTGGAGGAGATCGCCGAGGCGCTCGGCCTGGACACCGCCCCGCTGCGCATCGAGTGCTACGACATCTCCCACCTCCAGGGCGACGACGTGGTGGCCTCCATGGTGGTCTTCGAGGACGGCCTCGCCCGCAAGAGCGAGTATCGCCGGTTCCAGATCAAGGGCTTCGAGGGCCAGGACGACGTCCGCTCGATGCACGAGGTGATCGGCCGCCGCTTCAAGCGCTACCTCCAGGACAAGGAGCGCATGGGGGAGTGGGAGGAGCAGCCCGCGGCCGCCGGGCCCGCCGCCACCGGCCCGGTTCCCGCCGTCGCCCCGGCCGCCGACGACGGCGAGCCCCGGGAGGACGACGGCCGGCCCAAGCGGTTCGCCTACCCGCCGCAGCTCGTCGTCGTCGACGGCGGGCAGCCGCAGGTCGCCGCCGCCCAGCGCGCCCTGGACGAGCTGGGCATCGACGACATCGCCGTCTGCGGTCTCGCCAAGCGCCTCGAAGAGGTCTGGCTCCCCGGTGACGACGACCCCGTGGTCCTGCCGCGCTCCAGCGAGGGCCTCTACCTCCTCCAGCGCGTCCGGGACGAGGCCCACCGCTTCGCCATCACCTACCAGCGCGCCAAACGCGCCAAGCGCGTCCGCTCCAGCCCCCTCGACGACGTGGCCGGCCTCGGCGAGACCCGGAAGCAGGCTCTGATCAAGCATTTCGGCTCGGTGAAGAAGCTCCGGCAGGCGACAATCGACGAGATCTGCGAGGTCCCCGGGATAGGGCGAAGGACGGCGGAAGCGGTGGCCGCGGCCCTCGCCTCGACCGCTCCCGCGGCGCCTGCCGTGAACACGGCCACAGGAGAGATCATTGAAGAGGACGACGGGGGCAGCTCATGACCGAGAACAGCCACGAGACCGCACGGAACACCACGGACCCGAACGCCACAGACCTGAGCACCACAGCACCAGCAGACACCGCAGACCGAGCAGCGGACCGAGCAGACGGAGCAGCAGACGTGAGTACGAACACCCCGAACGAGACGGGTGACGCGGCCATCCCCGAGCTGGTGATCATCTCCGGGATGTCGGGCGCCGGCCGCAGCACCGCCGCCAAGTGTCTGGAGGACCTCGGCTGGTTCGTCGTCGACAACCTGCCGCCCGCGCTGATCCCCACCATGGTGGAGCTCGGCGCCCGCTCGCAGGGCAACGTGGCCCGGATCGCCGTCGTCGTCGACGTGCGCGGCCGGCGCTTCTTCGACAACCTCCGCGAATCCCTCGCGGACCTGGAGGCCAAGCACGTCACCCGGCGGATCGTCTTCCTGGAGTCCTCCGACGACGCCCTCGTGCGCCGCTTCGAGTCCGTCCGCCGCCCGCACCCCCTCCAGGGCGACGGCCGCATCGTCGACGGCATCGCGGCCGAGCGCGACCTGCTGCGCGAGCTGCGCGGCGACGCCGACCTGGTCATCGACACCTCCAGCCTCAACGTGCACGAGCTGCGGGCCAAGATGGACGCCCAGTTCGCGGGCGAGTCGGAGCCGGAGCTGCGGGCCACGGTGATGTCCTTCGGCTACAAGTACGGCCTGCCGGTCGACGCCGACCTGGTCGTCGACTGCCGCTTCCTGCCCAACCCGCACTGGGTCCCCGAGCTGCGCCCCTTCACCGGCGTCAACGAGGAGGTGTCCGACTACGTCTTCGACCAGCCGGGCGCCAAGGAGTTCCTCAACCAGTACACGGAGCTGCTCCAGCTGATCGCCGCCGGCTACCGCCGCGAGGGCAAGCGCTACGTCACCATCGCGGTGGGCTGCACCGGCGGCAAGCACCGTTCCGTCGCCATGTCGGAGAAGCTCTCGGCCCGCCTCGCGGCCGAAGGCGTCGAGACCGTCCTCGTGCACCGGGACATGGGGCGAGAGTGACCGGACGCAATCTGCGGATGCGGCGCCTGAGCCGCGCCACCTCGGCGCTCTCCGGCCGCAAGCGCGGTGCTCAGCCCAAGGTCGTCGCGCTCGGCGGCGGGATGGGCCTCTCGGCGTCCCTGGCGGCGCTGCGCCGGATCACCGGCGACCTCACGGCCGTGGTCACGGTCGCCGACGACGGCGGCTCCAGCGGCCGGCTGCGCGAGGAGCTGGGCGTGCTGCCCCCCGGCGACCTGCGCAAGGCGCTCGCCGCGCTGTGCGGCGACGACGACTGGGGCCGCACCTGGTCCCGGGTCATCCAGCACCGCTTCGAGTCCAAGGGCGACCTCCACGAGCACGCGGTCGGCAATCTGCTGATCGTGGCCCTGTGGGAACAGCTCGGCGACCATGTCCAGGCGCTCGACCTGGTCGGCAAGCTGCTCGGCGCGCAGGGGCGGGTGCTGCCGATGTCGGCCGTCCCGCTGGAGCTCCAGGCGCTGGTCAAGGGCCATGACCCCGACCTGCCCGACGCGATCGTCACCGTGCGCGGCCAGGCCACCGTCGCGCTCACGCCCGGCGAGGTGCAGTCCGTGCACGTGGTCCCGCCCGACCCGCCGGCCGTCCCGGAGGCTGTGGAAGCGGTCCTGGACGCCGACTGGGTGGTGCTCGGTCCCGGCTCCTGGTTCTCCTCCGTGATCCCGCACCTGCTCGTGCCGGAACTGCTCGACGCCCTGGTCACCACGAAGGCCCGCAAGGTCCTCTCGTTGAACCTCGCGCCCCAGCCCGGTGAAACAGAAGGCTTCTCACCGCAGCGTCATTTGGAGGTTTTGGGACGACACGCCCCTAAACTCGCCTTGGACGTGGTGCTGGCCGATGAGGCCGCCGTGCCCGACCGTGAGTCCCTCGCCGATGCCGCACAACGGCTCGGAGCCGCGGTCGAGCTGGCGCCGGTGGCATCGCCCGACGGCGTTCCGGTCCATGATCAGGAGCTGTTGGCCGCCGCGTACGACCGTATTTTTCGGATGCATGGAAGGATCGGCCCATGGCGATGACGCCAGCGGTGAAGAACGAAATCTCTCATCTTCCCGTCACCCGGACCTGCTGCAGGAAAGCAGAGGTCTCGGCGATTCTTCGGTTCGCGGGCGGGCTGCACCTGGTGAGCGGCCGGATTGTGATCGAGGCGGAGCTGGACACCGGCAACGCCGCCCGCCGTCTCAAGCGCGACATCCTGGAGATCTTCGGGCACAGCTCGGAGCTGATCGTGATGGCCCCCGGCGGGCTGCGGCGCGGCTCGCGCTATGTCGTACGGGTGGTGGCGGGCGGCGACCAGCTGGCCCGCCAGACCGGCCTGGTGGACGGCCGCGGCCGGCCGATCCGGGGGCTGCCCCCGCAGGTGGTCTCGGGGGCCACCTGCGACGCAGAGGCCGCCTGGCGCGGAGCCTTCCTCGCCCACGGTTCGCTCACCGAGCCCGGCCGCTCCTCCTCGCTGGAGGTCACCTGCCCGGGCCCGGAGGCGGCCCTCGCCCTGGTCGGGGCGGCGCGTCGGCTCTCCATCGCCGCCAAGGCCCGTGAGGTGCGCGGTGTGGACCGGGTGGTGGTCCGCGACGGCGACGCGATCGGCGCCCTGCTGACCCGGCTCGGCGCGCACGACGCGGTGCTCGCCTGGGAGGAGCGGCGGATGCGGCGCGAGGTCCGCGCCACGGCCAACCGGCTCGCCAACTTCGACGACGCCAACCTGCGCCGCTCGGCCCGCGCGGCGGTCGCCGCCGGGGCCCGGGTGGGGCGCGCGCTGGAGATCCTCGGCGAGGAGGTCCCCGAGCACCTGGCCGCCGCCGGACGGCTGCGTATGGAGCACAAGCAGGCTTCGCTGGAGGAGCTGGGCGCGCTCGCCGACCCGCCGCTGACCAAGGACGCGGTCGCCGGCCGGATCCGCCGGCTGCTGGCGATGGCCGACAAGCGGGCCCAGGACCTGGGCATCCCCGGCACCGAGTCGACGCTCAGCGAGGAGCTCGCCGACGGCCTGGTCGGCTGACCGGCCGACTCGGCGGCGCGTGCGGGACGTCGGTCCCGGACCCGCCGGGACCCAGGTCCCGGCAGGCGTGACGGAGGTCCGTGCTCCTACTGGCGAGTACGGGCCTCCGGCCGTATCCGGTGGCGTGCGGTGGCCCTCTCGATGTCACTCCCGGGCCCTTGGAGAGGTAGGGTCGGAAGCGGTCGGGGACATCCCTATACAACTCGCCGGCGTCGAAAACCGGCGTACCTAACGAGGAGATCGGTTCGTGACGATCCGCGTAGGCATCAACGGCTTCGGCCGCATCGGTCGCAACTACTTCCGCGCGCTGCTCGAGCAGGGTGCGGACATCGAGATCGTGGCTGTCAACGACCTGGGTGACACTGCGACCACGGCCCACCTGCTGAAGTACGACACCATTCTGGGTCGTCTCAAGGCAGAGGTCAGCCACACCGCCGACACCATCACCGTCGATGGTCACACCGTCAAGGTGCTCTCCGAGCGCAACCCGGCCGACATCCCCTGGGGTGAGCTGGGCGTCGACATCGTCATCGAGTCGACCGGCATCTTCACCAAGAAGGCCGACGCCGAGAAGCACATCGCGGGCGGCGCCAAGAAGGTCCTCATCTCGGCTCCGGCCAAGGACGAGGACATCACCATCGTGATGGGCGTCAACCAGGACCAGTACGACGCGGCCAACCACAACGTCATCTCCAACGCCTCCTGCACCACCAACTGTGTGGCGCCGATGGCCAAGGTTCTCGACGAGAACTTCGGCATCGTCAAGGGCCTGATGACGACGGTCCACGCGTACACCAACGACCAGCGGATCCTGGACTTCCCGCACTCGGACCTGCGTCGCGCCCGCGCCGCCGCCGAGAACATCATCCCGACCACCACCGGTGCCGCCAAGGCCACCGCCCTGGTCCTCCCGCAGCTCAAGGGCAAGCTCGACGGCATCGCGATGCGCGTCCCGGTCCCGACCGGCTCCGCCACCGACCTGGTCGTCACCCTCCAGCGCGAGGTCACCAAGGACGAGGTCAACGCCGCGTTCAAGAAGGCCTCCGACGACGGCGCCCTCAAGGGCTTCCTGACGTACACCGAGGACCCGATCGTCTCCTCGGACATCGTCGGCGACCCGTCGTCCTGCACCTTCGACTCCTCCCTGACCATGGTCCAGGAGGGCAACACGGTGAAGATCCTCGGCTGGTACGACAACGAGTGGGGCTACTCCAACCGCCTCGTGGACCTCACGGTCTTCGTCGGCGAGCAGCTCTGATCCTCGGATCGGCAGGCACATCGATGTGAGCTGAGGGGCTCGACCGGCGCAACGAAGCGCAGGTCGAGCCCCTTAGCATGTTCATCCGTCCTTGCAAGGAGTAACGGAAGACCAGATGAAGACGATCGACGAACTTCTCGCCGAAGGGGTCGCGGGCAAGCGGGTATTCGTCCGCGCCGACCTCAATGTGCCGCTGGACGGCACCACGATCACCGACGACGGCCGTATCCGCGCCGTCGTCCCGACGGTCGCCAAGCTCGCCGAGGCCGGCGCGCGCGTCGTCGTCGCCTCGCACCTCGGCCGCCCCAAGGGCGCCCCGGACCCGGCCTACTCGCTGGCGCCCGCCGCCGCCCGCCTGGGCGAACTCCTCGGCGCCGAGGTCGCCTTCGCCACCGACACGGTCGGCGAGTCCGCCCGCGCCACGGTCGCCGGCCTCGCCGACGGCCAGGTCGCCGTCATCGAGAACCTCCGCTTCAACGCCGGCGAGACCTCCAAGGACGACGCCGAGCGCGGCGCCTTCGCCGACCGGCTGGCCGAGCTCGCCGACGTCTACGTGGGCGACGGCTTCGGCGCGGTGCACCGCAAGCACGCCTCGGTCTTCGACCTCCCGGCGCGGCTCCCGCACTACGCGGGCTACCTCATCGCCACCGAGGTCGGCGTCCTGAAGAAGCTCACCACCGATGTGAAGCGGCCGTACGCGGTCGTCCTCGGCGGCGCCAAGGTCTCCGACAAGCTCGGTGTGATCGACCACCTGCTGGAGCGGGCCGACCGCATCCTGATCGGCGGCGGCATGGCGTACACCTTCCTCAAGGCCCAGGGCCACGAGGTCGGCAGCTCGCTGCTCCAGGAGGACCAGATCCCGGCCGTGCAGGAGTACCTGCGGCGTGCCGAGGACAAGGGCGTGGAGTTCGTCCTGCCCGTCGACGTCGTGGTCGCCCCCGCCTTCCCCGACCTGAAGACCAAGGCCCCGGCCAACCCCACCACCGTCGCCGCCGACGCCATTCCGGCCGGTCAGATGGGGCTGGACAACGGACCGGAGACCAACAAGCTGTACGCCTCGAAGCTCGCCGACGCGGCCACCGTCTTCTGGAACGGCCCGATGGGCGTCTTCGAGCACCCCGACTTCGCCGACGGCACCCGCGCGGTCGCCCAGGCGCTCGTCGACTCCCCGGCCTTCAGCGTCGTCGGCGGTGGCGACTCCGCCGCGGCCGTCCGCATCCTGGGCTTCGACGAGAATGCTTTCGGACATATTTCGACCGGTGGCGGTGCGAGCCTCGAATACCTCGAGGGCAAGACGCTTCCCGGGCTCGCCGCACTGGAGGACTGACCTTTCATGACCACCCGCACCCCGCTGATGGCGGGCAACTGGAAGATGAACCTCAACCACCTCGAGGCCATCGCCCACCTCCAGAAGCTCTCCTTCGCGCTGGCCGACAAGGACTTCGAGGACGTCGAGGTCGCCGTCCTCCCGCCCTTCACCGATCTGCGCACCGTGCAGACCCTGGTCGACGGCGACAAGCTGAAGATCAAGTACGGCGCCCAGGACATCTCGGCGCACGACTCCGGCGCGTACACCGGTGAGATCTCCGGCCCCATGCTCGCCAAGCTGCGCTGCACCTACGTGGCCATCGGCCACAGCGAGCGCCGCCAGTACCACGGCGAGAGCGACGAGATCTGCAACGCCAAGGTGAAGGCCGCCTTCAAGCACGGCCTGACCCCGATCCTCTGCGTCGGCGAGGGCCTGGACATCCGCAAGGCCGGTGACCAGGTCTCCTACACGCTCGCGCAGCTCGACGGCGCCCTGAAGGACATCCCGGCCGAGCAGGCCGAGTCCATCGTGATCGCCTACGAGCCGGTCTGGGCCATCGGGACCGGCGAGGTCGCCACCCCCGAGGACGCCCAGGAAGTCTGCGGCGCGATCCGCGGCCGGCTGGCCGAGCTGTACTCGCAGGAGCTGGCCGACGCCGTCCGTATCCAGTACGGCGGTTCGGTGAAGTCCGGCAACGTCGCGGCCATCATGGCCAAGCCCGACGTGGACGGCGCCCTGATCGGCGGCGCCGCACTGGACGCCGACGAGTTCGTCAAGATCGTCCGCTTCCGCGACCAGTGAGTATGCGGTAGCGCCGATCCGTCGTACCCTTGCGGGGGCCGAGGGGGTTGTCACCCTCCGGCCCCCGCTGTACGTACAGGCAGTAATCGAGAAATCCGGAAAGTAGGGACCAGCCGTGATTCTGGCGTTCCAGATCGCCCTGATCGTCTTCAGCCTGCTGCTGATGCTGCTGGTGCTCATGCACAAGGGCAAGGGCGGCGGCCTCTCCGACATGTTCGGTGGCGGAATGCAGTCCTCCGTCGGTGGCTCCTCGGTCGCCGAACGTAACCTCGACCGGATCACCGTGGTGGTCGGTCTGGTCTGGTTCGCGTGCATTGTCGTCCTCGGTCTGCTCATCAAGCTGGACAACTGACCCGTCGTCCGCGATTCCCGGTAAGGGTGTAACTCCTTTCACTGGACGCGCGTTGGGCCTTACGTAGACTGGGGCATCCTTCGAGCACCATCACGCAGGGAGTTACGACCGTGGCAAGTGGCAACGCGATCCGGGGAAGCCGGGTCGGAGCGGGGCCGATGGGGGAGGCGGAGCGGGGCGAGTCCGCGCCGCGCGCCCGCATCTCCTTCTGGTGCTCGAACGGGCACGAGACGCAGCCGAGCTTCGCCCATGACGCGCAGGTGCCGGACATCTGGGACTGCCCGCGCTGCGGCTTCCCGGCCGGCCAGGACAAGGACAGCCCGCCCGACCCGCCCCGCACCGAGCCGTACAAGACGCATCTGGCGTACGTACGCGAGCGGCGCAGCGACGAGGACGGCGAGGCGATCCTCGCCGAGGCGCTGGCCAAGCTCCGCGGCGAGATCTGAGACTCCCCCGCGGCACGGCTCCACGGACCACCCAGTCGTTTCACCGGCCGGACACCCCACGGGTGTCCGGCCGTATCGCGTTCCCGCGCCACCGCCCTCCTCCACGCCGTCCGGCTCCTCGATCAATTAGGTTTGTGGGGCAGCGGGGAAGCTGAGTGACGAGAAGAAGTGGGCTGATATCCGGGATGAACGCAGCAAGCCGAACCAAGCTCAACCAGACGCCCGAGTGGACGGCTCTCGCCGAGCACCGTGAGGGGCTCGGCGCCCCCCAGCTGCGCGAGTTGTTCGCACGGCAGCCGGACCGCGGCACCGCCTACACCCTCCGGGTCGGCGACCTCCACCTCGACTACTCCAAGCACCTGGTCACCGACGAGACGCTGCGCCTGCTGCGCGAGCTCGCCGCCGCCACCGGGGTCGCGGAGCTGCGGGACGCGATGTTCCGCGGCGAGAAGATCAACACCACCGAGGACCGGGCGGTCCTGCACACCGCGCTCCGCGCCCCGCGCGACGCGGTCGTCGAGGTCGACGGCGAGAACGTCGTGCCCGCCGTGCACGCCGTCCTCGACAGGATGGCCGGCTTCGCCGAGAAGATCCGGTCGGGGCAGTGGACCGGCCACACCGGCAAGCCGATCAAGAACATCGTCAACATCGGCATCGGCGGCTCCGACCTCGGCCCCGCCATGGCGTACGAGGTGCTGCGCTCCTTCACGGACCGCGCGCTCACCGTCCGCTTCGTCTCCAACGTCGACGGCGCTGACCTGCACGAGGCCGTCCGCGACCTCGACCCGGCCGAGACGCTGTTCGTCATCGCCTCGAAGACGTTCACGACGATCGAGACCATCACCAACGCCACCTCCGCCCGGGACTGGCTGCTGACCGAGCTGAAGGCCGGTCAGGAAGCCGTCGCCCGGCACTTCGTGGCCCTGTCGACGAATGCCGAGAAGGTCGAGGAGTTCGGCATCGACACGGCCAACATGTTCGAGTTCTGGGACTGGGTCGGCGGCCGCTACTCCTTCGACTCGGCGATCGGCCTCTCGCTGATGGTCGCCATCGGCCCGGACCGCTTCCGCGAGATGCTCGACGGCTTCCACCTCGTCGACGAGCACTTCCGCACCGCCCCGCCCGAGGAGAACGCCCCGCTCCTCCTCGGTCTCCTCGGCGTCTGGTACGGCAACTTCTTCGACGCCCAGTCGCACGCGGTGCTGCCCTACAGCCACTACCTGTCCCGGTTCACCGCGTATCTCCAGCAGCTCGACATGGAGTCCAACGGCAAGTCCGTCGACCGCGACGGCGACCCGGTGGACTGGCAGACCGGGCCGGTCGTCTGGGGCACGCCCGGCACCAACGGGCAGCACGCCTACTACCAGTTGATCCACCAGGGCACCAAGCTGATCCCCGCGGACTTCATCGGCTTCGCCGCCCCGGTCCACGACCTGCTGCCCGGGCTGATCGCCCAGCACGACCTGCTGATGGCCAACTTCTTCGCGCAGACCCAGGCCCTGGCCTTCGGCAAGACGCCCGACGAGGTCCGGGCGGAGGGCGTGCCCGAGGAGCTGGTCCCGCACAAGACGTTCCGCGGCAACCACCCCACGACGACGATCCTCGCCGACAAGCTGACCCCCTCGGTCCTCGGCCAGCTCATCGCGCTGTACGAGCACAAGGTCTTCGTCCAGGGCGCCATCTGGAACATCGACTCCTTCGACCAGTGGGGCGTCGAGCTCGGCAAGGTCCTCGCCAAGAAGATCGAACCGCTCCTGACCGGTGACGGGGGCGCGGACGCCGGGCAGCTGGACAGCTCCACCGCCGCCCTGGTCGACGCCTACCGCACCCTGCGCGGGCGCTGAGCCGATGCCACAGGGGGAGGGGACGGCGGTACGGCTGCGGCCGCCGCGCAACACGCTGAACGAGCGCGCCGTCGGCTGGTGGCGCGTCCAGTGGCTGCTGATGGCGGCTGTGCCCGTCGTGTCGCTCGCGGTACTGGGCGCGCTCATCTCCCCGGCCCGCTTCTGGCTGCTGCTGCCCGCCGCGGTCCTGGCCGCGGCGGGCACGGCGGCCGCCGTCCTCTTCCCCCTGTGGTGGTTCCGTACGCACCGCTGGGAGGTCACCGAGGACGCGGTGTACGTCCGCACCGGGTTCTTCTGGCAGGAGTGGCGGATCGCCCCGATGTCCCGGATCCAGACCGTGGACACCGTGCGCGGCCCGCTGGAGCAGCTCTTCCGGCTCGCCACCGTCACGGTCACCACCGCCTCCGCCAAGGGCGCGGTACGGATCGCGGGCCTGGACCACGAGGTCGCCGCCGACCTCGCCCAGCGGCTCACCCGCATCACCCGCGACACCCCCGGCGACGCCACATGAGCACCGTCGCCCCGCCCGCCGACTGGCACCGCCTCGACCCCCGTACGGTCCTGGTCACCGCCCTCGTCGTGGCGGGGGTCGTCGCGGGCGCGGCCATCCCGGTCACGCTCGGGCTCACCCGATGGTTCAGCCTCCCCGTCGCCGTGCTCCAGGTGCTGGCCGGAGCCGTCCTGGTCATCGGGGTCGCGGCGGGCGCCGACCGGGTCCGCTGGCACCGCACCCGCTACCGCGTCGGCGAGGAGCGCGTCGACCTTCACACCGGCCTCCTGCTCGTCAAGCGCCGCTCCCTGGCCCGCAGCCGCATCCGCACGGTCGACCTCACCGCCAACCTGCTGCTCCGCCTCCTCGGCCTGGTCACCGTCAGGATCGGCACCGGCGAACAGGGCTCCGAGTCCACCCTCGAACTGGACCCGGTCACCCGCACCGAGGGCGAACGACTGCGCCGCCTCCTCCTGGAGCGCGCCGCCACCGCACCGCCCGGCGTCCACCGCGAGGGCGAACTGGCCGTCCTGGACCCCCGCTGGATCCGTTACGCCCCGGTCTCCTTCGTCGCCCCCATGCTCGGCGGGGCCGCCGCCGGAGCCGTGATGCAGGTCAGCGACTGGATCGGGGCCCAGGGCGAGGTCATCGAGTGGGTCGGCGACCGCTTCCGGGAGACACCGGTGCTCTGGATGATCGTCATCCTGGTCCTCGCCGCCCTGGTCGCGGGCGTCGTCGGAGCGCTCGGCCTCTGGATCGAGATGTGGTGGAACTACCGCCTGGAGCGTGAACCGGGCGGCACCCTGCGGGTGCGGCGCGGACTGTTCACCTCCCGGTCCATCTCCGTCGAGGAGGCCCGGCTGCGCGGCGTCGACCTCGTCGAGCCACTGGGCGTACGGCTGCTCGGCGCGGCCCGGCTGGACGCCATCACCACCGGCCTCGCCAAGGACCACGAGGCCAAGAACGCCGACCACAACACCCTGCTCCCGGCCGCGCCCCGGACCCGGGCCGACGCCGTCGCCGCCGACGTCCTGCGCGAGGCGGACACCCCGACCGGCGCCGCGCTCACCCCGCACCCGCCCGCCGCCCGGGGCCGCCGACTGCGCTGGTCGCTCGCCGCGGTCCTGATCCTGACCCTCCTCGGGGCCCTGCTCACGCCCGTGCTGCTGTGGATCGCGCTCGGCTGCGCGCTGGTGGCCGCCCCCGTGGCGGTGGTGCTGGCCCTGGACGCGTACCGGGCGCTCGGGCACGCGCTCTCCGGGCGCTATCTGGTCACCCGCTCCGGCACGGTCCGCCGCTCCACGGCCGCCCTGGAGCGGGCCGGGGTGATCGGCTGGACGGTCAAGCAGTCGGTCTTCCAGCGGCGGGCCGGGCTGCTGAACATCACGGCCACCACGGCCGCCGGAGGGGGCGCGTACACGGCGTACGACACCGACGCGTCCGAGGGCCTCGCCTTCGCCGCCGAGGCCGTCCCCGGCCTGCTGGAGCCCTTCCTGGAGCGCTCCCCGAAGGACGCCTGAGGCCGGTCAGCCGCCGTGCGTCGTGTCGATGACGCAGAAGCGGTTGCCCTCGGGGTCGGCGAGCACCACGAAGTCCGGGTCCGGGGGGTACAGCTCCCACGCGACCCTTTCGGCGCCGAGCCCGATCAGCCGCTCCACCTCGGCCTCCTGGGTGTCGGAGTAGAGGTCGAGGTGGACCCGGGGGACCTCCTGCACGGGCGAGGTGGAGCGACCCAACGCCACGCCGACGCCGGGCCCTTCGACCGGGACCAGCACCACCCAGTCGTCCGTGCCCGGCTCGCGCTCGGTATAGGTGAGCGCCGCCTTCCAGAAGGCGGCGGCCCTGCTCACGTCGGTCGCGCCCATCACCACGGTTCCGATATGCACCATAGGGCGAGCCTTTCACGACGAAGGCCCGGACCGCCAAGGAAAAGCGGGCCGGGCCTTCGGGCGTGAACGCTCAGGCGGAGGCGGGCGGATACAGTGCGCGCGGCAGCCGCGAGGCCGCCGCCGCGTCCAGCAGCCACAGCGTGCGGCTACGGCCGTACGCGCCCGCCGCCGGGGCCTGGATCTCCCCGGCCCCGGACAGCGCGATGGCCGCGGCCTCCGCCTTGTCCTCGCCCGCCGCCAGCAGCCACACCTCGCGCGCCGCGCGGATCGCCGGCAGCGTGAGCGAGACGCGCACCGGCGGCGGCTTCGGAGCCCCGTGCACACCGACGACGGTGCGCTCGGTCTCCCGTACCGCGGGCAGCTCCGGGAAGAGCGAGGCCACATGCGTGTCCGGGCCGACGCCCAGCATCAGCACGTCGAACGTGGGCACCGGGCCGTGGTCCTCAGGACCCGCGGCGGCGGCCAGCTCGTCGGCGTAACCGGCCGCCGCGGCATCCGCGTCGTCGCCGTACGGTCCGTCCGACGCGGGCATCGCGTGCACCCGGGCCGGGTCCAGCGGCACCGCGTCGAGCAGCGCCGCACGGGCCTGGGTGACGTTCCGCTCGGGGTCGCCCTCGGGCAGGAACCGCTCGTCGCCCCACCACAGGTCGAGCCGCGCCCAGTCGACCGCGTCCCGGGCGGGCGCGGCGGCGAGCGCGGCCAGCAGGCCGTTGCCGTTGCGCCCGCCGGTCAGCACCACCGAGGCATGGCCCCGGGAGGCCTGGGCGTCCACGATCTTCGTGATCAGCCGGGCCGCCGCGGCCTGGGCCATCAGCTCCTTGTCACGGTGGACGACCAGTTGAGGAGGCGTCACTTGGCGGCCGCCTTCTTGGCCGGAGCCTTCTTCGCGGCGGGCGCCTTCGGCTCGGCGGCCTTGTCCGCCCTCTCCGCGGCGCCCGCGACCGGCGCGGCCTTGACCTCGCCGCCCGCGTGCAGCCGGTCGACGCCGAACTTCACCGCCGAGGCGTAGGTGTTGTCCGGGTCGAGCCGGCGCAACTCCTCCGCCAGCAGCTCGGCGGTGTCCCGGCGCTTGAGCGCCACCGCGCGGTCCGGCTGGTTCTGCATGGAGAGCGTGGCCAGCGAGCCGTCGGCCCGGTCCAGGACGATGACGCCGTTCTTCGTCTCCATCCGGACCGCGGTGAGACCGGGCCCTTCGGAGTACGTGCGCTCCACCGGGACGCCGAGCCGGTCCGCCAGCCACATGGCGAGCAGTTCGCAGCTCGGGTTGTCGCTCTCGCCCTCGACGGTCGCGCCGATGACCTCGGCCGGCTGCTGGTCCAGCGCGGCGGCCAGCATCGAGCGCCACGGCGTGATCCGGGTCCAGGCCAGGTCGGTGCTGCCGGGGCTGTACGTCGCCGCCCGCACCGCCAGCTCCTCGATCGGGTGCTCGGCGGAGTAGGTGTCGGTGATCCGCCGCTGGGCCAGCGCCCCGAGCGGGTCCTTCGCCGGGTCGGCGGGCGCGCCCTCGGGCCACCACACCACGACCGGGGCGTCCGGCAGCAGCAGCGGAAGGACCACCGACTGGGCGTGGTTGGCCAGCTCGCCGTGGAGGCGCAGCACGACGGTCTCGCCGGTGCCCGCGTCGGAACCGACCCGGACCTCGGCGTCGAGCCGTGCGTCGCGGCGGGCCCGCGGCGAGCGGCTGACCCGCTTGATCACCGCGATGATCCGCGAGGGGTGCTCGCGCGAGGCGTCGCCGGCCGACTTGAGCGCGTCGTACGCGTTCTCCTCGTCGGTGACGATGACCAGCGTGAGCACCATGCCGATGGCGGGGGTGCCGATGGCCCGGCGGGCCGAGACCAGCGCCTGGTTGATCTTGCTGGACGTGGTTTCCGTGAGATCGATCTTCATGGCCGCCTCCAGCTCCGTCCGTCACGTGCGAGCATCTCGTCGGCCTCGGCCGGACCCCAGGTGCCGGCCGCGTACTGCGCGGGCTTGCCGTGCTTGTCCCAGTACTCCTCGATCGGGTCGAGGATGTTCCAGGAGAGTTCGACCTCCTGGTGGCGCGGGAAGAGGTTGGCGTCGCCGAGCAGGACGTCCAGGAGGAGCCGCTCGTACGCCTCCGGGCTGGACTCCGTGAACGACTCGCCGTACGCGAAGTCCATCGTGACGTCCCGGACCTCCATCGAGGTGCCGGGCACCTTGGAGCCGAAGCGCACGGTGACGCCCTCGTCCGGCTGGACCCGGATGACCAGGGCGTTGCCGCCCAGCTCCTCGGTGGCGCCGGACTCGAAGGGCAGATACGGGGCGCGCTTGAAGACGACCGCGATCTCCGTGACCCGGCGGCCGAGCCGCTTTCCGGTCCGGAGGTAGAACGGCACACCCGCCCAGCGGCGGTTGTTGATCGTCAGCTTGATCGCGGCGAAGGTGTCGGTCGTCGACTTGGGGTCGATGCCGTCCTCCTCCAGATAGCCGAGGACCTCTTCGCCGCCCTGCCAGGCGTGCGCGTACTGGCCGCGCACGGTGTGCTTGCCGAGGTCGTCGGGCAGCTCGACGGCGGTGAGCACCTTGAGCTTCTCGGCGACCAGCGCCTTCGGGTGGAAGGAGCCGGGCTCCTCCATCGCGGTCAGCGCCAGCAGCTGGAGCAGGTGGTTCTGGATGACGTCACGGGCGGCACCGATGCCGTCGTAGTAGCCGGCCCGGCCGCCGATGCCGATGTCCTCGGCCATCGTGATCTGTACGTGGTCGACGTAGGACCGGTTCCAGATCGGCTCGAACATCGTGTTGGCGAACCGCAGCGCCAGGATGTTCTGGACCGTCTCCTTGCCCAGGTAGTGGTCGATCCGGAAGACCTCGTTGGGCGGGAAGACGGCGTGCACGAGCTGGTTGAGCTCCTGCGCGCTGGCCAGGTCGTGACCGAACGGCTTCTCGATGACGGCGCGCCGCCAGGAGCCCTCGCTCTGGTCGGCCAGGCCGTGCTTCTTCAGCTGCTGGACGACCTTGGGGAAGAACTTCGGCGGCACGGAGAGGTAGAAGGCGAAGTTGCCGCCCGTCCCCTGCGCCTTGTCGAGCTCCTCGATGGTCGCCTTCAGGGTCTCGAACGCCTCGTCGTCGTCGAAGTTGCCCTGGACGAAGCGCATCCCCTGGATGAGCTGCTGCCAGACCTCCTCGCGGAACGGCGTACGGGCGTGCTCCTTGACGGCGTCGTGGACGACCTGCGCGAAGTCCTCGTCCTCCCAGTCGCGGCGCGCGAAACCGATGAGCGAGAAGCCCGGCGGAAGCAGGCCGCGATTGGCCAGGTCGTAGACGGCAGGCATCAGCTTTTTACGGGACAAATCGCCCGTGACGCCAAAGATGACCAGGCCCGACGGCCCCGCGATACGCGGGAGCCGTCGGTCCTGTGCGTCACGGAGCGGGTTGGCTCCGGGAACAGCAGACAAAGTGGTCAGCCCTCCGAGGGGGCGAGGCGCGAAAGCTCCGCCTCGGTCGACTTGAGCAGGTCGTTCCAGGACGCCTCGAACTTCTCCACGCCCTCGTCCTCCAGCACCTGCACGACGTCGTCGTACGAGATGCCGAGCTTCTTGATCGCGTCGAGGTCCGCGCGCGCCTGGTCGTAGCCGCCGGTGACGGTGTCACCGGTGATCTCGCCATGATCGGCCACCGCGTCCAGCGTCGCCTCCGGCATGGTGTTCACCGTGTTCGGCGCCACCAGGTCGTCGACGTACAGCGTGTCCTTGAGGGCCGGGTCCTTGACGCCGGTCGAGGCCCACAGCGGACGCTGCTTGTTGGCCCGCGCCTTGTCCAGGGCCGCCCAGCGGTCGGAGGAGAAGACCTCCTCGTACGCCTCGTAGGCCAGCCGGGCGTTGGCCAGCGCGGACTTGCCCTTGGCCGCCTTCGCCTCGTCGGAGCCGATGGCGTCCAGACGCTTGTCGATCTCGGTGTCCACGCGGGACACGAAGAACGAGGCCACCGAGTGGATCTTGGAGAGGTCCAGGCCCGCGGCCTTCGCCTTCTCCAGGCCCGCCAGGTAGGCGTCCATGACCGCGCGGTAGCGCTCCAGCGAGAAGATCAGCGTCACGTTCACGCTGATGCCCCGGCCGATCGTCTCGGTGATCGCCGGCAGACCGGCCTTGGTCGCCGGGATCTTGATGAGCGTGTTCGGGCGGTCCACCAGCCAGGCCAGCTGCTTGGCCTCGGCGGTGGTGGCCAGGGTGTTGTGCGCCAGGCGCGGGTCCACCTCGATGGAGACCCGGCCGTCCTGGCCGCCCGTCGCGTCGAAGACCGGGCGCAGGATGTCGGCGGCGTCGCGGACGTCCGCCGTCGTGATCATGCGGAGCGCTTCCTCGACGGTGACCTTGCGGGCGGCGAGGTCGGTGAGCTGCTGCTCGTAACCGTCGCCCGAGGAGATCGCCTTCTGGAAGATCGACGGATTGGTGGTGACGCCGACGACATGGCTCTGGTCGATCAGCTCGGCCAGATTGCCGGACGTGATCCGCTTGCGCGACAGGTCGTCGAGCCAGATCGCCACGCCCTCGTCGGAGAGGCGCTTGAGTGCGTCTGTCATGAGTTGCATCTCCTACTAGTCGTATATACCGGCGTCAGCGCGTGGCGGCGGCGAGAGATTCCCGCGCGGCGGCGGCCACGTTCTCGGCGGTGAAGCCGAACTCGCGGAACAGCACCTTCGCGTCGGCCGAGGCCCCGAAGTGCTCCAGCGAGATGATCCGGCCCGCGTCGCCCACGTACCGGTACCAGGTCAGGCCGATGCCCGCCTCGACGGCGACCCGCGCCTTGACCGACGGCGGCAGCACGCTGTCCTTGTACGCCTGGTCCTGCTCCTCGAACCACTCGACCGACGGCATCGAGACCACCCGGGTCGGCACCCCGGCCGCCTGGAGCTGCTCGCGCGCCTCGACGGCGACATGGACCTCGGAACCGGTCGCGATGAGCAGCACCTGCGGCTTGCCGCCTTCGGCCTCGAACAGGACGTAACCGCCCTTGGCCGCGTCCTCGTTCGCCTCGTACGTCGGCACACCCTGCCGGGTCAGCGCCAGACCGTGCGGGGCGCCCTCGCCGAACACCTTGGTGTAGCGGCGCAGGATCTCGCGCCAGGCGATGGCGGTCTCGTTCGCGTCGGCCGGGCGCACGATGTTCAGGCCCGGGATGGCGCGGAGCGCGGCCAGGTGCTCGACCGGCTGGTGCGTCGGACCGTCCTCGCCGAGACCGATCGAGTCGTGCGTCCACACGTACGTCACCGGCAGGTGCATCAGCGCGGAGAGCCGCACCGCGTTGCGCATGTAGTCGGAGAACACCAGGAAGGTGCCGCCGTAGACGCGGGTGTTGCCGTGCAGCGCGATGCCGTTCATGGCGGCGGCCATCGCGTGCTCACGGATACCGAAGTGGATCGTCCGGCCGTACGGGTCGGCCTCCGGCAGCGGGTTGCCCGCCGGGAGGAACGACGACGTCTTGTCGATCGTGGTGTTGTTCGAGCCCGCGAGGTCGGCGGAGCCGCCCCACAGCTCGGGCACGATCTCGCCGAGCGCCTGGAGCACCTTGCCGGACGCGGCACGCGTGGCCAGACCCTTGCCGGGCTCGAAGACGGGAAGCTTCTCCTCCCAGCCCTCGGGCAGCTCGCCCGCGGCGATCCGGTCGAAGGAGGCGGCGCGCTCCGGGTTGGCCGTGCGCCACGCGGCGAACGACTTGTCCCACTCGGCGCGGGCCTCGCGGCCGCGGTCCAGGGCCTCACGGGTGTGGCCGATGACCTCGTCGGAGACCTCGAAGGTCTGCTCCGGGTCGAAGCCGAGGACCCGCTTGGTCGCCGCGACCTCGTCGTCGCCGAGCGCCGAGCCGTGCGCGGCCTCGGTGTTCTGGGCGTTCGGGGCGGGCCAGGCGATGATCGAGCGGGCCGCGATGAACGACGGACGCTCGGTCTCGGCCTTGGCCGCCTGGAGCGCCGCGTACAGACCCGCCGGGTCCAGGTCGCCGCTGGGCAGCTGGTCGACGCGCTGGACGTGCCAGCCGTACGCCTCGTACCGCTTGATGGTGTCCTCGGAGACCGCGGTCTCCGTGTCGCCCTCGATGGAGATGTGGTTGTCGTCCCAGAGCAGGACCAGGTTGCCCAGCTTCTGGTGCCCGGCCAGCGAGGACGCCTCGGCCGAGATGCCCTCCTGGAGGCAGCCGTCACCCGCGACGACCCACACCATGTGGTCGAACGGGGAGGTGCCGGGGGCCGCCTCGGGGTCGAAGAGGCCGCGCTCGTAGCGGGCGGCCATCGCCATGCCCACCGCGTTGGCGACACCCTGGCCCAGCGGCCCGGTGGTCGTCTCGACGCCGGTGGTGTGGCCGTACTCCGGGTGGCCCGGGGTCTTCGAGCCCCAGGTGCGGAAGGCCTTGAGGTCGTCCAGCTCCAGGCCGTATCCGGCGAGGTAGAGCTGGATGTAGAGGGTCAGGCTGGAGTGGCCGGCGGAGAGGACGAACCGGTCGCGACCGGTCCACTCGGCGTCCGCGGGGTCATGCCGCATCACCTTCTGGAACAGGGTGTACGCGGCAGGAGCCAGGCTCATCGCCGTGCCCGGGTGGCCGTTTCCGACTTTCTGTACGGCGTCCGCGGCGAGGACGCGGGCGGTGTCCACGGCCCGCTGGTCCAAATCGGTCCACTGGAGGTCTGTGGTGGTCGGCTTGATGCTCACCCTGAGTCAGGGCTCCTCTCCACTGTCGTAAACCGGTGACTGTTACCGCACCGGGCGCTGTCGAGCCTACCCCCGTTGCCAGGCACACTTTCCGAGCACTTTCCAGGGTGTGGGCGACCCGTGGAGTTCGCCTCCCGGTGGAATGAGCGTCCGGCGAACAGTCACCCTCAACACGACCCCACCCCCGCGAAGGACGGCGTATCCGCAACGTCTAGAGTGAACGGGTTCGCGCAAGTCTTCACCGGGCCTCTCCGCCCGGAGCTTGCTGGGATTTCTCTGTCAGGGGTGTGCGTGACGGCCGTCGAGTCCCGACCCGCAGGGGTCGCCTTGACTCCCAGCCCAGGGGGCCATCGCCCGTTCGGGGCCCGTGTCAAGGCATTCGTGGCGCTTACCAAGCCACGGATCATCGAGCTGTTGCTCATCACCACCGTTCCGGTGATGTTCCTCGCCGCCCAGGGTGTACCCGACCTGTGGCTCGTTCTCACGACCACCATCGGGGGATATCTCTCCGCCGGCGGGGCCAACGCGCTCAACATGTACATCGACCGTGACATCGACGCGCTGATGGACCGTACGTCGCAGCGCCCGCTGGTCACGGGCATGGTCAGCCCCCGCGAGTGCCTCGCCTTCGGCATCGCCCTCGCGGTGGTCTCCACGCTCTGGTTCGGGCTGCTGGTCAACTGGCTCTCGGCCGCTCTCGCACTCGGCGCACTGCTCTTCTACGTCGTCGTCTACACGATGCTGCTGAAGCGCCGCACCTCCCAGAACATCGTCTGGGGCGGTATCGCCGGTTGCATGCCGGTCCTGATCGGCTGGTCCGCCGTGACGAACTCGCTCTCCTGGGCGGCCGTCATCCTCTTCGCCGTCATCTTCTTCTGGACGCCGCCGCACTATTGGCCGCTGTCCATGAAGGTCAAGGAGGACTACGCCCGGGTCGGCGTCCCGATGCTCCCGGTCGTCGCCACCAACCGGGTGGTCGCCAAGCAGATCGTCCTCTACAGCTGGGTGATGGTCGCGGTCTCGCTGCTGCTCACCCCGCTGGGCTACACCGGCTGGTTCTACACCGCGGTGGCGCTGCTGTCCGGCGGCGCCTGGCTCTGGGAGGCGCACGGCCTGCAGAACCGGGCCAAGGCCGGGGTGACCGGGGCCAAGCTCAAGGAGATGCGGCTGTTCCACTGGTCCATCACCTACGTCTCGCTCCTCTTCCTCGCCGTCGCGGTGGACCCCTTCCTCCGCTGACCCCCGCTTCCGGCGCACGGGCGGGTCGCGTGGCACAAGCCACGTGACCCGCCCGTCGCCAGTTCGGCTACCCGTCGGTAGCATCCTGTTCATGGCAGAGACGGCAGCAGACGCAGCAGAGACCGGGCAGACCTCGCGGACGGACGCCAGGAAGGCGGCGCGCGCCGATCGCAGGGCGACGAAGCTCGCCCACCAGATCGGCGCCTTCGCCAAGGAGCACGGCGGAGCGGAGGGGCAGCTCGCCTACATCGGCGAGGCCGGCGCCCGTATCGTCCTGGTCGGCCAGGACGGCGCCTGGGGCGATCTGGTGGCCCCGACCTACGCGGTGGCCGAGAGCGCGGCCGCGAAGTCCGGCATCACGATGCACGAGGAGTTCGACGGCGAGTTCGCCCTGAAGGTCCGCACCGGCCCGTACGAGTGGTCCCGGATGGCCGGGATCCAGGTCGGCGGCCCCTCCAACGACCGCTGAGGCTTCCACCCGAGACGGTGTCCCGCCGGGGGCTCACCCGTTAGGCCGTGCATACGCACGCCGTCCCAGGGAGCCCCGGATGACCGACACCGTGCCCGTGGCCGACCTGGTCGACCAGAACTGCCACGGCGTCCTGCGCACCGAGCTGGGCCTCGGCACCTTCGAGGCCCGGCTCACCGCCGCCGACGGCGCTCCGCCCGCCCCCGGCACCACCTTCTTCGACACCCAGACCGGCTTTGCCGTGCGCCGCTGGTGCCCGCCGCTGCTCGGGCTCGAAGCGCACTGCCCGCCCGCCCACTACCTGGCCCGCCGCCGGGAACTGGGCGTCGCCGAGACCTCCCGCCGCCTGCTGCGCGCCTCCGGGGTCTCCGCCCACCTCGTCGACACCGGCCTGACCGGCGACCTCACGGGACCGGCCGAGTTGGCCTCGGCCGCCGGGTCCGAGGCCCGGGAGATCGTCCGGCTCGAAGTCCTCGCCGAGCAGGTCGCCGACACCTCGGGCACCGTCGACACCTTCCTCGTCAACCTGGGCGAGGCCGTGCACACCGCCGCATCCTCCGCCGCCGCGTTCACCTCCGACGGCGCCGGCGGCCCCTTCACCGCCTCCTTCGTCGCACCCGCGCCGCCGGGCCCGGTCCGGGTGCGGGCGGCGGCCGGACGGTGGCTGGCCCGGCGGGAGGCGGAGCGCCGGGCCGCCCGCCGGGGCGCGGGGGACCGGGACCGCGGTTCGGCGCCCGTCGAGCCGGAGCTGCTGGACCATCTGCGCTGGTCCGCGGTGGCGTGCGGGCTGCCGCTCCAACTGCGCCTGGGCACCGCGGACCCGGCCCGCCTCGCCGACTTCGCCGCCGCGACCGAGGGGCACGGCTGCGACCTGGTGCTCCTGCACGGCTACCCGTACCACCGGCAGGTCGCCGCGCTGGCGGGCCGGCATCCGCACGTCTACGCCGATCTGGGGGCCGTACCGGCGCGGACCGGGGCGCGGGCGGCGGGCGTCCTGGCGGAGATCATGGAGCTCGCGCCGTTCGGCAAGCTGCTGTTCTCCAGCGGGGCGCGGGGGCTGCCCGAGCTGCATCTGGTGGGCGCGCGGCAGTTCCGCGAGGCGCTCGGACGGGTGCTGGGCGACTGGGTCGAGGACGGCGCCTGGACCCGGAAGGACGCGGCCCGGGTCGCCACGATGATCGGGTCGGGCAACGCGCGCCGGGTGTACGGGCTGCGAGAACGGTGAAGGGGCGGCGGGCCCACCGGCCCACCGCCCCTTCACCCGTCGTACGTCAGTCCGTCAGACGGCCTGCGCCGATGCCGTCTCCGGCCGCTCGGCGGACGGGCCGGGCAGCGGAGCGGGCGCGTCGTCGCCGCGCTCGCGCATGCTCAGCACCAGCCGGACCACGGCGATCAACAGGATGGCCGAGCCGAACATGTGGATGCCGACCAGGATCTCGGGGACGTCGCTGAAGTACTGGACGTATCCGATCGCGCCCTGGGCGAGCAGGACGAGCAGCAGGTCACGGGCGCGGGCCCGGGCGTCGGCGGGGGCGTCGACCACCCGCAGGGCCAGCCACATGGCGATGGCCAGGGCGCAGACCACCCAGGCCGCGATGGCGTGCACATGGGCGGCGGCCGACCAGTCCCACGGCATGCGCGGTACGTCGCTGCTGTCGCCGGCGTGCTTGCCGGAACCGGTCACCGAGGTGCCCAGCACTATCAGGACCACCGTGGTCGCCACGATCGCCCAGGCCAGGCGCCGCACCGGCAGCGGAGTCCGCGGGCGCGGCGGGCCGTCGCCCTCGCCGATCCGCACCCAGGTGATCACGGTGACCGCGAGGAGCACGTTGGCCAGCAGGAAGTGCCCGGCCACCGTCCACGGGTTGAGGCCCGCCCAGACCGTGATCCCGCCGAGGACGGCGTTGCCCAGCACGATCCAGAACTGCGACCAGGCCAGCCGGGTCACCTTGCGGCGGCGCGGCTTCATCGAACTGACGGCGATGATCGCCCAGCCGACCGCGGCCGACAGCACATAGGCCAGCATCCGGTTGCCGAACTCGATCGCGCCGTGCAGCCCCTGCTCGGGCGTCGCGAACAGGCTGTCGTCGGTGCACTTGGGCCAGGTGTCGCAGCCGAGCCCCGAACCGGTGAGCCGGACGGCCCCGCCGGTGATGATGATGAAGACGCTCATCATGACGGCGGAGAGCGCGGCGCGCTTCACCACCTTGGTGGACGGCGTCCAGCGCTTGGCGATGAGGGAGATGGGGGTTTCCACGCGGACCATCGTAGGACGGGGCTTGTGCGCGTTTTCACGAGGGGGTGGTTCGTGGCGGCTTGCCCGTGAAGATCCCCGCCGCGTGCTACTCCCAGCGGAAGAACTTCGCCGCCGCGCCGAGCCCCAGCCCCGCCCACACCGCGAGGATCCCGGCCTCGGCCCACGGCATCGACGCGCCGTGCTGGAGGACGTCCCGCAGGCCCTCGGAGAGCGCCGAGACGGGCAGCAGCCCCAGCACCGACTGCACCGCGTCCGGGAACTTGTCCAGCGGCACGATGACCCCGCCGCCGACCAGCAGCAGCAGGAAGACCAGGTTGGCGGCGGCCAGCGTCGCCTCCGCCTTCAGCGTTCCGGCCATCAGCAGGCCGAGCCCGGAGAACGCGGCGGTGCCGAGGACGAGCAGCAGCAGTACGGCGAGCGGGTTGCCGTGCGGCGACCAGCCGAGCGCGAAGGCGATGACCGTCAGCAGCACGATCTGGAGCACCTCGGTGACCAGCACCGACAGCGTCTTCGCGGTCATCAGGGCCCAGCGGGGCAGCGGGGAGGCTCCGAGCCGCTTGAGAACCCCGTAACGGCGTTCGAAGCCGGTGGCGATGGCCTGGCCGGTGAAGGCGGTGGACATCACGGCGAGCGCCAGGATGCCCGGGGCCAGGAAGTCGACCGACGCGCCCGAGCCGGTGTCCACGATGTCGACCGCGCTGAACAGCACCAGCAGCAGCGTCGGAATGATCACCGTCAGCAGCAGTTGCTCGCCGTTGCGCAGCAGCATCCGGGTCTCCAGCGCGGTCTGCGCGGCGATCATCCGGGGGAGCGGGGCGGCGCCGGGGCGCGGGGTGTACGTACCGGCGCTCATGCGCGCAGCTCCTTGCCGGTCAGTTGCTTGCCGGTCAGTTCGAGGAAGACGTCCTCCAGGGTGTGCCGCTCCACCGAGATGCCCTCGGGCATCACGCCGTGCTGGGCGCACCAGGAGGTCACCGTGGCCAGCAGCTGCGGGTCGATCGCCCCGGTGATCCGGTACGTCCCCGGCAGCGGCTCGGCGGCCTCGGAGCCGTCGGGCAGCGCCTTGACGAGGGAGCCGAGGTCCAGCCCGGTGCGTCCGGTGAAGCGCAGGGTGTTCTCCGCGCCGCCCCTGCAGAGCTGTTCCGGGCTGCCCTGGGCGATGACCCGGCCCGCGTCGATGATCGCGACGTCGTCGGCGAGGGTCTCGGCCTCGTCCATGAAGTGGGTGGTCAGCACCACGGACACCCCGTCGGCGCGCAGCTCGCGCACCAGGTCCCAGGTGGAGCGGCGGGCCTGCGGGTCGAGCCCTGCGGTCGGCTCGTCCAGGAAGACCAGCTCGGGCCGGCCGACGACCGCCATGGCCAGCGAGAGGCGCTGCTGCTGGCCGCCGGAGAGCCGGCGGTAGGTGGTGCGGCCGCAGTCGCCGAGGCCGAGGCGCTCGATCAGGGCGTCCACGTCGAGCGGGTGGGCGTGCAGCCTGGCCATGTGGCGGAGCATCTCGTCGGCGCGGGCACCGGAGTAGACGCCGCCGGACTGGAGCATCACCCCGATCCGCGGACGCAGCCGCTCCGCGTCGGCGACCGGGTCGAGCCCGAGGACGCGCACGGTGCCCGCGTCGGGGCGGCGGTAGCCCTCGCAGGTCTCGATCGTGGTGGTCTTCCCGGCGCCGTTCGGGCCGAGCACGGCCGTCACCACGCCCGACGCCACGACCAGATCGAGGCCGTTCACCGCGGTCTTCGTGCCGTACCGCTTCACCAGGCCCTTGACCTGTACGACGGGCTCGTTCTCCATGGCAAGGAAGTCTAGGCAGGCTCCGGAGAGGAGCCGCCTCCGGGGCCAGATTAGGTAACCCTAAGTGACGAACCACACCGTTGATCGTTCCGGACCGTGGTTGTCAGAGTCGAATGAATTACGCAACAATGGTGTTGTGAAATACGACGGACGGGCTCCTCAGGAGGAACTCGCGACCGGTGAGCGCTCGACGCGCAACCGGGTCGCGCGCTCCATCCTGGACCACGGCCCCTCCACCGTCGCCGATCTCGCCAAGCGCGTAGGCCTCACCCAGGCCGCCGTCCGCCGCCACCTGGACGCCCTCGTCTCCGACGATGTCGTCGAAGCCCGCGAACAGCGGGTCTACGGGGCGCGGACCCGCGGCAGGCCCGCCAAGGTGTTCGCCCTGACGGACTGCGGCCGGGACGCCTTCGACCAGTCCTACGACAAGCTGGCCGCCGACGCCCTGCGCTTCATCGCCGAGTCCGGGGGCGACGAGGCGGTCCTCGCCTTCGCCCGCGCCCGGATGGCCGCGATGGGCGAGGCGTACCGCGCCGCGGTCGAGGCCGCGGAGCCCGAAGGCCGCACCGAGGCCCTCGCCAAGGCGCTGTCGGCCGACGGGTACGCTGCTATGGCGCGAAGCGCGCCGGGCCCGCAGCAGGGCGAGCAGCTGTGCCAGCACCACTGCCCGGTGGCGCATGTCGCCGAGCAGTTCCCACAGCTGTGCGAGGCGGAGACGGAATTCTTCTCCAGCCTCCTCGGGACCCATGTGCAGCGTCTGGCCACCCTCGCCCACGGCGACGGTGTGTGCACGACGTACGTGCCACGCAGTGGCCACGCCGCACCCCCACAGACCACCCATTCAGCATCTGCAAGCACGGCCGGGAGGAACCCCGCATGACGCTCCCCACGGAGACTGCCCACCCTGAGCTCGAGGGTCTGGGTACGTACGAATTCGGCTGGGCCGACTCCGACGCGGCAGGCGCGGCGGCGAAGCGCGGTCTGTCCGAGGCTGTCGTCCGCGACATCTCGGAGAAGAAGAACGAGCCCGAGTGGATGCTGAAGCTGCGGCTCAAGGGCCTCAAGCTCTTCGGCAAGAAGCCCATGCCGAACTGGGGCTCCGACCTGTCGGGCATCGACTTCGACAACATCAAGTACTTCGTGCGGTCCACGGAGAAGCAGGCGGCCTCCTGGGAGGACCTGCCCGAGGACATCAAGAACACGTACGACAAGCTCGGCATCCCCGAGGCGGAGAAGCAGCGCCTCGTCGCCGGCGTCGCCGCGCAGTACGAGTCCGAGGTCGTCTACCACCAGATCAACGAGGAGCTGGAGGCGCAGGGTGTCATCTTCATGGACACCGACACCGCGCTGAAGGAGCACCCGGAGCTCTTCAAGGAGTACTTCGGCACCGTCATCCCCGTCGGTGACAACAAGTTCGCCTCGCTGAACTCGGCCGTGTGGTCCGGCGGCTCGTTCATCTACGTGCCCAAGGGCGTCCACGTGGACATCCCGCTCCAGGCCTACTTCCGTATCAACACGGAGAACATGGGTCAGTTCGAGCGGACGCTGATCATCGTCGACGAGGACGCCTACGTCCACTACGTCGAGGGCTGCACCGCCCCGATCTACTCCTCGGACTCGCTGCACAGCGCCGTGGTCGAGATCATCGTGAAGAAGGGCGGCCGCTGCCGCTACACGACCATCCAGAACTGGTCGAACAACGTCTACAACCTGGTCACCAAGCGGGCCGTGGCCTACGAGGGCGCGACCATGGAGTGGGTCGACGGCAACATCGGCTCCAAGGTGACCATGAAGTACCCGGCGGTCTACCTGATGGGCGAGCACGCCAAGGGCGAGACCCTGTCCATCGCCTTCGCGGGCGAGGGCCAGCACCAGGACGCCGGCGCCAAGATGGTCCACATGGCGCCGAACACCTCCTCCAACATCGTCTCCAAGTCGGTGGCGCGAGGCGGCGGCCGTACGTCCTACCGCGGACTGATCGAGATCGGCGAGGGCGCGCCGGGCGCGAAGTCCAACGTCCTCTGCGACGCTCTGCTCGTCGACACGATCTCCCGCTCGGACACCTACCCCTACGTCGACGTCCGCGAGGACGACGTGTCGATGGGCCACGAGGCGACCGTCTCCAAGGTCTCCGAGGACCAGCTCTTCTACCTCATGAGCCGCGGACTCACCGAGTTCGAGGCCATGGCGATGATCGTGCGCGGCTTCGTCGAGCCGATCGCCAAGGAGCTGCCCATGGAGTACGCCCTGGAGCTCAACCGGCTGATCGAGCTGCAGATGGAGGGTTCGGTCGGCTAGGTCCTTCCCCGAGGACCACCGGGACGGCCGTTCGCGGCCGTCCCCGCCCTACCGAATCCCCCGAGTTCTTGACTTAAGAAAGCGAGCACTACGACAGCCATGGCTGAGGCTCAGAACACTCCGGCGGGCTCCACCACCGCCGGCTCCATCGCGGTGGCCGCCGAGTCGACCGTCGCCACCCGCATGAGCGCACCCCCGTCCTTCGACGTCGCGGACTTCCCCGTCCCGCACGGCCGCGAGGAGGAGTGGCGCTTCACGCCGCTGGAGCGGCTGCGCGGGCTGCACGACGGCACCGCGGTCGCGAACGGCGGCGGCGTGAAGGTCGCCATCGAGGCGCCCGAGGGCGTCACGGTCGAGACCGTCGGCCGCGACGACTCCCGGCTCGGCAAGGCCGGCACCCCGGTGGACCGGGTCGCCGCCCAGGCCTACAGCTCCTTCGAGCAGGCCTCGGTCGTCACGGTCGCCAAGGAAGCCGTGCTCACCGAGCCGATCCGGATCGCCGTGCACGGCGAGGGCGGTGTCGCCTACGGCCACCAGCTCATCGAGCTCGGCGCCTTCGCCGAGGCCGTCGTCGTCATCGACCACACCGGTGACACGGTGCTCGCCGCCAACGTCGACTACGTCCTGGGCGATGGCGCGAAGCTGACCGTCGTCTCCGTCCAGGACTGGGACGACACGGCCGTCCACGTCGGCCAGCACAACGCGCTGGTCGGCCGGGACGCCTCCTTCAAGTCGATCGTCGTCACCTTCGGCGGCGACGTCGTGCGCCTGCACCCCCGGGTGGCGTACGCGGCCACCGGCGGCGAGGCCGAGCTCTTCGGGCTGTACTTCACCGACAAGGGCCAGCACCAGGAGCACCGCCTGCTGGTCGACCACAACACCCCGCACTGCAAGTCCAACGCGGTGTACAAGGGCGCCCTCCAGGGCGACGGCGCGCACGCCGTCTGGATCGGCGACGTCCTCATCCAGGCCGCGGCCGAGGGCACCGACACCTACGAGATGAACCGGAACCTCGTCCTCACCGACGGCGCCCGGGTCGACTCCGTGCCCAACCTGGAGATCGAGACCGGCGAGATCGTCGGCGCCGGCCACGCCTCGGCGACCGGCCGTTTCGACGACGAGCAGCTCTTCTACCTCCAGTCCCGCGGCATCCCGGCCGAGGAGGCCCGCCGTCTCGTCGTGCGCGGCTTCTTCGCCGAGCTGGTCCAGCAGATCGGCCTGCCGGACGTCGAAGCGCGTCTCATCGAGAAGATCGAGACCGAGCTGAAGGCGTCCGTCTGATGTCCTTCGTCAAAGCCTGTGCGCTGAGTGAGCTGGAGGACGACACCCCCAAGCGGGTGGAGCTCGACGGCACACCGGTCTCCGTCGTCCGTACCGAGGGCGAGGTGTTCGCGATCAACGACATCTGCTCGCACGCGAACGTCTCTCTCTCGGAGGGCGAGGTGGAGGACTGCGCGATCGAGTGCTGGCTGCACGGATCGTCGTTCGACCTCCGCACCGGCAAGCCGTCCGGCCTTCCCGCGACGCGCCCCGTCCCCGTATACCCCGTAAAGATCGAAGGGGACGATGTGCTCGTCTCCGTCACCCAGGAGTCCTGAGTCACCCATGGCAACGCTTGAAATCCGCGACCTGCACGTCACCGTCGAGGCCGACAACGCCACGAAGGAGATCCTCAAGGGCGTCGACCTGACCGTGAAGCAGGGCGAGACCCACGCCATCATGGGCCCCAACGGGTCCGGCAAGTCCACCCTCGCGTACTCGCTGGCGGGTCACCCCAAGTACACGATCACCGGTGGCACGGTCACCCTGGACGGCGAGGACGTCCTGGAGATGTCCGTCGACGAGCGGGCCCGCGCCGGCCTGTTCCTCGCCATGCAGTACCCGGTCGAGATCCCCGGCGTCTCGGTCTCCAACTTCCTGCGCACCTCCGCCACCGCCATCCGCGGCGAGGCCCCCAAGCTGCGTACGTGGGTCAAGGAGGTCAAGGAGACGATGGCCGGCCTCCAGATGGACCCGGCCTTCGCCGAGCGCAATGTCAACGAGGGCTTCTCCGGCGGTGAGAAGAAGCGCCACGAGATCCTTCAGCTGGAGCTCCTCAAGCCGAAGATCGCCGTCCTGGACGAGACCGACTCCGGCCTGGACGTCGACGCGCTCAAGACCGTCTCCGAGGGCGTCAACCGGGTCCGCGAGACCGGTGAGGTCGGCACCCTGCTGATCACGCACTACACCCGCATCCTGAAGTACATCAAGCCCGACTTCGTGCACGTCTTCGCCAACGGCCGCATCGCCGCGTCCGGCGGCGCCGAGCTGGCCGACCAGCTGGAGAACGAGGGCTACGAGGCCTACACGAAGGGTGGCGCTTCCGCGTGACTGACGCCCGACAGGGGCTCACCGGCCTCCTCGACACCGAGGCGATCCGCAAGGACTTCCCGATCCTGGACCGCACGGTCCACGACGGCAAGAAGATCGTTTACCTGGACTCCGCGGCGACCTCGCAGAAGCCGCGTCAGGTCCTCGACGCGCTCAACGAGTACTACGAGCGGCACAACGCGAACGTGCACCGCGGCGTCTACACGATCGCCGAGGAGGCCACCGCGCTGTACGAGGGCGCCCGCGACAAGGTCGCCGCCTTCATCAACGCTCCCAGCCGCGACGAGGTGATCTTCACGAAGAACGCCTCGGAGTCGCTGAACCTCGTGGCGAACATGCTCGGCTGGGCGGACGAGCCCTATCGGGTGGACCGCGAGACCGAGATCGTCACCACGGAGATGGAGCACCACTCCAACATCGTGCCGTGGCAGCTGCTCTCGCAGCGCACCGGCGCGAAGCTGAAGTGGTTCGGCATCACCGACGACGGCCGGCTCGACCTGTCGAACATCGACGAGATCATCACCGAGAAGACGAAGATCGTCTCCTTCACGCTGGTCTCCAACATCCTGGGCACCGTCAACCCGGTCGAGCAGATCATCCGCCGCGCCCAGCAGGTCGGCGCGCTGGTCTGCATCGACGCCTCGCAGGCGGCCCCGCACATGGTGCTCGACGTGCAGGCGCTCCAGGCCGACTTCGTGGCCTTCACCGGCCACAAGATGGTCGGCCCGACCGGCATCGGCGTGCTGTGGGGACGGCAGGAGCTCCTGGAGGACCTGCCTCCGTTCCTCGGCGGCGGCGAGATGATCGAGACCGTGTCGATGCACTCGTCGACGTACGCCCCGGCGCCGCACAAGTTCGAGGCCGGTACGCCCCCGATCGCCCAGGCCGTCGGCCTCGGCGCGGCCGTGGACTACCTCTCCTCGATCGGCATGGAGAAGATCCACCAGCACGAGAAGGCGATCACCGAGTACGCGGTGAAGCGCCTCCTGGAGGTCCCCGACCTGCGGATCATCGGTCCGGCGACGGCCGAGGACCGCGGGGCGACGATCTCCTTCACGCTCGGCGACATCCACCCGCACGACGTGGGCCAGGTCCTCGACGAGATGGGTATCTGCGTCCGGGTCGGCCACCACTGCGCGCGGCCGGTCTGCCTGCGGTACGGAATTCCCGCGACGACACGAGCGTCGTTCTATCTGTACTCCACGCCCGCCGAGGTCGACGCTCTGGTGGACGGTCTGGAGCACGTCCGGAACTTCTTCGGCTGAGGGCTGACTGGTGAAGCTGGAATCCATGTACCAGGAAGTGATCCTGGACCACTACAAGCACCCCCACGGGCGCGGCCTGCGGGACGGCGACGCCGAGGTGCACCACGTCAATCCGACGTGCGGTGACGAGATCACGCTCCGGGTGAAGTACGACGGCGAGACCATCGCCGACGTGAGCTACGAGGGCCAGGGCTGCTCCATCAGCCAGGCCAGCGCCTCCGTGCTGAACGAGCTGCTCGTCGGCAAGGAGCTGTCCCAGGCGCAGAAGATCCAGGACACCTTCCTGGAGCTGATGCAGTCCAAGGGCCAGCTGGAGCCGGACGACGCGATGGAGGAGGTGCTGGAGGACGCCGTCGCGTTCGCCGGCGTCTCCAAGTACCCCGCCCGGGTCAAGTGCGCGCTGCTGAGCTGGATGGCGTGGAAGGACGCGACGGCCAAGGCGCTGTCCGAAGGGAAGACCGCATGAGCGACAACGAGACCGTGACCATGAAGCCGGCCTCCGAGGAGGAGGTCCGCGAGGCGCTCTACGACGTCGTCGACCCCGAGCTGGGCATCGACGTCGTCAACCTGGGCCTGATCTACGGCATCCACGTCGACGACGCCAACATCGCCACCCTCGACATGACCCTGACGTCCGCGGCCTGCCCGCTGACCGATGTCATCGAGGACCAGGCGAAGTCCGCCACGGACGGCATCGTCAACGAGCTCCGGATCAACTGGGTCTGGATGCCGCCGTGGGGCCCGGACAAGATCACCGACGACGGACGCGAGCAGCTCCGCGCGCTCGGCTTCAACGTCTGATCCCGCGCCCCTGAGCGCAACGCGAACGGCGAAAACGGCCGTGCCCACCGGTGACATCCGGTGGGCACGGCCGTTTTCGCCGTTCCCGGTCGCTCAGACGTGCGGTTGTGCGGGCCTCCTCATGGTGCGGATCCCGCTCCGGACCTCTCCGGCACAGGCCAGCGCGATGCCCGCGCAGACCGTGACGGACACCGCCGCGACCAGGCTGTCCGGCCCCAGGGATTCCTGGAGCGCCATGATCGCGAATGTCGCCGCCATGACCACCTCGGCGACCGCGAGCGTCCCGAGCCATCCGGTCCGTACGCCACCGGGCACCCGGGCCCGCAAGCTCTCCCGGCCCAGCAGGGCCGCACCGCCGGCGGCCAGCAGCACGACCACCAGGAGCAGCCCGGTGAACAGCGCGTCGCCGACGGGGGACGGGTCCGTGTGGTCGATCGCGGCGGCGCCGGGGCCCGACACGGCGAACAGCACCCCGAAGAAGCCGACGTAGGCGACCTGGAGGAGCAACAGGACGGGGGTGACCCCGTGGACGAGCAGCCGTTTCACGCGTAACTCCAGGGTGTGCCGGACAGGGCGGTGGTGCGGGTGACCGCCGGGTGCGCGGGCCGCACCCTCAGCGGGCCGCACCCTCAACGGCTCAGACGTGGGTGGGCGGCGGCGGGCCGTACTGCTCGGGCAGGATCGCTCCCGCCGCCTCGGCCAGCACCGGGCCCAGGTTCTCCGTGCGCATCCGGCGGTCGACGTACAGCAGGCCGACGACCAGCGGCGGGAAGATCGCCGTGAACAGCTGGGCGATCATCTGGCTGACGAACGACAGCAGGATCATCCCGCCGAACACGGCGATGAGTTGCCCGCCGCTCGGGTCGGCGTCGATGTCCGCGGGGTCGAACAGCCCCGGAAGCATGCCGACCATCTGGAACGGCATCTGGATCATGTAGCCGATCATGGACGCCATCGCGTAGGCGAGCAGGCCGACGCCGAAGACCCGCCACCAGCTGTCCCGCACCAGCTGGGCCGAGCGGCGCAGGGCCGCGAACGGGCGCTGGTTCTCGAAGACCACGACCGTCGGGGCCAGGGAGAACCGCACCCAGAACCAGATCGCCACCGGGGCGACGAGCAGCGTGCCGAGGATGCCGAACCACATCAGCGGCAGGATGCCGCTCTCGTCCCCCAGCGAGATGATGTAGATCATCAGCCCGACGAAGGCGATCATGAAGAGCACCATCGGGATGATCGCGATCAGCCCGGTCAGGAACACCGTGCCGATGATCGACCAGACCCGCGACCACGAGCGGCTCCAGACGGCGCCGAAGCGGATCGGGCGGCCCAGGACGGCCTCCTGCAGCACCACCGGGACCGCCGCCTGCACCACGGCCGAAGCCAGCAGATAGGCGATCGTGCCGAGGACCATCAGAACGCCGAACGCGACCCCCAGCGGGACCAGTTCCGACGCGTCCGGCGAGCCCGCGGAGTGGGACGTCAGCTCGTCCCACTGGCTCGCTACGGCGGAACCGGCCACCACCAGTGCGACGAGCATCACGAGCGTCGCCGCGCCGAAGAGCGTCAGAGCCATGCCGACCAGCGGCTTCCAGTACCGCCCGAGCGTCGAGAAGGCGCCGCTGAGCATGTCCGAGATCCTCAGCGGCGCCAGGGGTATCACCCCGGGCTTGGGCGGTGCGGACCACCCGCTGTTCCACCCGCCGTTCCAGCCTCCGGCCGGTCCCTGCGCGCCTCCGTCGAAGGGTCCCCCACCGTGAGGCGCGCCCCCGTGCGGGCCACCGCCCCACCCTGCGTCCTGCGCCACTGCGTCTCCGTCGTGTCGTCGGCCCGTACCGCCGGGCCGTGTTGTCGGTCGGCACACCGTAGCGCCCCTGGCGTGGGCCGATGATATGTACGGCCGTACGCAACGTTGGGTACAGTCGTACACATGGGATACGCATACGGACTGCTGGCCGCCGCCATCGCGGCGGAGGTGGCCGGGACGACGGCCATGAAGTACAGCGAGGGCTTCACCCGGCTCTGGCCCTCGCTCGGCACCGCGGTGGGCTACCTCATCGCCTTCACCCTGCTCGCCCAGACCCTCAAGACCCTCTCCGTGGGCACCGCGTACGCCATTTGGGCCGGGGTCGGCACCGCGGCCGTGGCCCTCATCGGGATCCTGTTCCTGGGGGAGTCCAGCGGCCTGGTCAAGATCGCGGGCATCGCCCTGATCGTGGCCGGGGTCGTCGTCCTCAATCTGGGAGGGGCCCACTGATGGCCCGGCGGTACGACCCCGAGCGGCGGACGCGGATCATCGACGCGGCGCTGCGGGTGATCGCGGCCGACGGCATGGCCGGGCTCAGCCATCGCACCGTGGCCGCCGAGGCCGATGTGCCGCTCGGCTCGACCACGTACCACTTCGGCTCCCTCGACGAACTCCTGGTCGCCGCCCTGCGCCGGTGCAACGAGAACTTCGTCCAGGCCCTGCGCGGCAGCGAGATCCTGGCCGCGCCGGGGCCCATATCGGAGGGGCCTGACGGAGCCGCCGCGCCCGCCGCGCCCGTCGGCCTCGCGGACGAGCTGGCCCGGCTGCTGGACCGGTGGTTCGCGGGCGAGCGCGGGGCGATCGAGCTGGAGTACGAGCTGTACCTCGCGGCCCTGCGCCGCCCCGCGCTGCGCCCCGTCGCCGCCGAGTGGGCCGAGGAGGCCGTCGAGCTGCTGTCCCGCCGCACCGACCCGGAGACCGCGCGGGCCCTCGTCGCGCTGATGGACGGCGTCTGCCTCCAGGTCCTGCTGACCGGCGGCACGTTCGACGCGTCCTACACCCGCGAGATGCTCGCCCGGATCGTCGACGGCGGCGTCCGGGCCGACGGCGGCGCCTGAACCGACGCCGTGACCGCCCCGCTCACTCCGCCGGGCGGCGGACCGCTTCCAGGGCCTCGCGCACGCTCGCCTCGATGTCCGTGATCG
Organism: Streptomyces sp. SID14515; assembly: GCF_010548505.1. Classification (NCBI taxonomy): domain Bacteria; kingdom Bacillati; phylum Actinomycetota; class Actinomycetes; order Kitasatosporales; family Streptomycetaceae; genus Streptomyces; species Streptomyces sp. SID14515. The sequence continues at coordinate 56,788 of NZ_JAAGMH010000038.1, forward strand.
GGTACAGCACCTCGCGGATCGTCCGTTCCCGGTCCACCACCAGCGTCAGCCGCTTGAGCCTGCTCACCCCCGCCGCCCGGAACGTCGGCAGCCGCAGCGCCGCCGTCAGCGCGAGGTCCGCGTCCGACAGCAGCGGGAAGCGCAGCCCCTCCTTCTCCGCGAACGCGCGCTGCTCGTCAGGGCGTTGCGCGGACACCCCGTGCACGGTCGCGCCCGCCGCCGTGAACTCGGCCAACTGGTCGCGGTACGTGCACGATTCCAGGGTGCAGCCGCTCGCCCCCGGGATCCCCGCCCAGCCCGGCGGATAGGCGTCGCGGCGGGCGTAGGCGCTGGGGAAGCAGTACAGGACGGTGTACGGGGTGTCGGCGACCGGGTCGCGCGGCTCGCCGTCGTTTCCGGTCAGCAGCAGCTCCGGCAGCCGTGTCCCCTTCAGCGCCCGCACCCGGGCCGCCTCCCGTGAGGCCTCCGTCGTCGTGGCCATCGTCTCCCCTTCCCCCAGCACCCAGGTGTCGCCCCAGTCCTGGAGCGCGATCAGCACGGGCAGCAGCGCCCGGCCGCGCGGGGTGAGGCGGTAGTCGTACCGGACCGGGCGGTCCTGGTACGGCTCCCGCGACAGCACACCCGCGTCGACCAGCAGCCGCAGCCGCTCGGTCAGTACCTTGCGCGAGACGCCCAACTCCTGCTGGAGCGCGTCGAACCGGTGCACCCCGCGCGCGGTGTCCCGCACGATCAGCAGGGTCCACCAGTCGCCCACGACGTCGAGTGCCTGGGCGATCGAGCAGTCGGCGTCGGCCAGGCTGGTGCGCTGGGGCATGTCGTTCCTCCGGTTGTGACCGCCGTCCGCCCCGCCCCGCCCGGGGTCCTTTTCGGTTGACCCCGATGCAATCATGCTGCCATAGTCCGTTCCCATAAGGAACTCACTGCGGTGCGGGAGTCGTACGGAGGGGGCCGGGGGATGGGCATGGTGCGCGGGGTGCCAAGGACGGTACGGCTGCTGGCGCTCGGGGCGTTCCTCAACGCCGTCGTCAGTTTCACCTTCGTCTATCTCTTCGTGTACCTCGTCGGGCCGCGCGGACTGACCGTCACCCAGGCCGGCGTTATCAGCGGCGTGGGCGGCATCGGCCTGGTCGCGGGGAACTTCACCGGCGGCTGGTTCGGCGACCGCCTCGGCCACCGCCGCGCCCTGCTGACCGGCGCCTGCGTCAGCGGGGCGGCGCTCGTCGTCCTGCCCGCCCTGCCGGTCGCCGCGCTGTACGCGGTGCTTCCGGTGGCCCAGTACGCGGCCGGCGTCGTCCGGGCCGCCAACGCCGCCCTCGTCGCGGTCTCCGTGCCCGAGGGCGGAAGCCGCCGCCAGAGCTTCGCCCTCTTCCGCTTCGCCGGCAACGGGGGCTTCGCCGTCGGCCCGCCGCTCGGCGCCCTGGTCGCCACCCGGTTCTCGTACGACTGGCTCTTCGTCGCCGACGGCATCGGCACCCTGCTCTTCGCCGTCTACGCCGCCCGGATCCTGCCCGCACGCGGCAGCGCCCACTCCGCACCCGCCCACGACCCGGACGCCCCGGGCCTCTGGCGCGAACTGCGGGCCAGGCCCGCCGTCCTGGTGCTGCTCGCCGCGATCGTCGTGGTCGACCTCGTCTACCGGCAGCAGTACTCGACCCTGCCCGTCTTCCTCGCCGACCACGGGCACGGCACCCAGCTCTACGGCTGGCTGCTCGCCATCAACGGCGGCGTCATCCTCTGCCTCGAACTGCCCGCCGCCCACGCCCTGCGCCGGCGCTCCCCGCTCGGCCTCGTCGGCGCCGGGCTGCTGCTCGTCGGGCTCGGCTACGCCGTCCTGATCCCCGGCGCGGGCGTGCTCTTCGCCGTCACCATGATGCTCTCGCTGACCCTCGGCGAGATCCTCTACAAGACCCCCGCCACCGCCTATGTCGCCGACCAGGCGCCCGGCCACGCCCAGGGCCGCTTCCAAAGCCTGTACGCCGGCGCCTCGATCAGCGGCCAGGTGCTCGCCCCGCCGCTGGGCGCCGCCCTGTACGCCGCCGCTCCCGCCCTGCTCTGGCCACTCTGCGCCCTGCTCGCGGCGGGTGCGGGAGCGGCGGTGCTGGCGGCCCGGCGGCTGCCCGGGCCGGGGGAGCGGGCGCGGGCGGCGGGGAAGGGGCCGCACGCTGAGACCGGTTCGCCCGAGCGGGCCCCGGCCGGTTAGGTTGCTGTTCATGACCGACACGACTTCCCAGGGCTCTGCCCGCACCACCGGCGCCGTCGCCGCCGGCCTCGCCACCGTCGCCGGTGACGGCACCGTCCTCGACACCTGGTTCCCCGCCCCCGAGCTGACCTCGGACCCCGGCCCGGCCGGTACGACGCGCCTCGGCCCGGATGAGGCCGTCAACCGCCTCGGCGAGGGGGCCGCCAAGGCCCTCGGCGTGGACGCCCGGCGCGGCGTCGAGATCGTCGCCGTGTCCACGGTCATCTCCTCGCTCGACGACAAGCCGCTCGACGCGCACGACGCCTACCTGCGTCTGCACCTGCTCTCGCACCGGCTCGTCCAGCCGCACGGCCAGAACCTCGACGGGCTCTTCGGGCTGCTCGCCAACGTCGCCTGGACCTCGCTCGGCCCGGTCGCCGTCGACGACCTGGAGCGGGTGCGGCTCAACGCCCGCGCCGAGGGCCTGCACCTCCAGGTCACCTCGGTCGACAAGTTCCCGCGGATGACGGACTACGTCGCCCCCAAGGGCGTACGCATCGCCGACGCCGACCGGGTCCGGCTCGGCGCGCACCTCGCCGCCGGGACCACCGTCATGCACGAGGGCTTCGTCAACTTCAACGCGGGCACGCTCGGCACCTCCATGGTCGAGGGCCGGATCTCCGCTGGCGTCGTCGTCGGCGACGGCTCCGACATCGGCGGCGGCGCCTCCACCATGGGCACCCTCTCCGGCGGCGGCAACGTCCGCATCGTCATCGGTGAGCGCTGCCTGGTCGGCGCGGAGGCGGGCGTCGGCATCGCGCTCGGCGACGAGTGCGTCGTCGAGGCCGGTCTGTACGTCACCGCCGGCACCCGCGTCACGCTGCCGGACGGCCAGGTCGTCAAGGCCCGCGAGCTGTCCGGCGCCTCGAACATCCTCTTCCGCCGCAACTCGGTCACCGGCAGCGTCGAGGCCCGCCCGAACAACGCGGTGTGGGGCGGGCTGAACGAGGTCCTGCACGCCCACAACTAGGGCCTCTCGCCCTTTCAGGCCGCGAGGAGTTCCTCGTACGCCTTCCGCAGCCCGTCGGTCGCCTCGCGCCCGGCGGGCTGCAGCGGTTCCCGGACCGGCCCCGCGTCCAGGAGCGCCTTCGCGGTGACGGTTCCGGGCAGCCCGCTCGCCATCATCAGTTCGGTGAGGCGCGCCGTGAGCCCGTTGAGCCGGGCCGCCTCGTCGGTGCGGCCCGCGTCGAACGCGTCCAGCGGCGCCCGGACCTGGCGCGGCGCCACGTTCGCGACCGTACTGACGTAACCCGCGCCGCCCACCGCGTACAGCGGCAGGTTCAGCTCCTCGCAGCCCGAGTAGTACGCCAGCGAGGTGCGGGCCAGCACCCTCGTCGCGCCGAGCAGATCGTAGGAGCAGTCCTTCACCGCGACGATCCGCGGGTGCTCCGCCAGCCGCAGCAGCGTCTCCGGCTCGATCCGGACGCCGGTGCGGCCGGGGATGTCGTACAGCATCAGCGGCAGCCCGGTGGACTCGGCGACCCGCAGGAAGTACGCCTCGACGGCGGCCTGCGGCGGGCGGCTGTAGTACGGGCTCACCACCAGCAGCCCGTCCGCGCCCGCCTCCTCGGCCTCCCGCGCCAGGCGCAGCGTGTGCGCGGTGTCCGGGCTCCCGACGCCGGAGAGCAGCGGCACCCCGTCGCCGACCTCCGCCCGGACGGCCCGTAGCAGCGCGGACTTCTCGGCGTCCGTCGTGGTGGGCGACTCGCCCGTGGTGCCGCTGAGGACGATCCCGTCGCAGCCCTCGGCCACCAGGCGCGCGGCGTGCGCACGGGCGGCGTCCGGGTCTAGGGCGCCGGTGGCGGTGAAGGGCGTGATCATGGCGCAGAGTGCGCGGCCGAAAGGGCGCGGTGCGGTGGCGGTCATGCCCGAAGTGTCCGCTCCCCGAACCTCGTAGGTCCACTTAGATCTTCTTGGGATGATCGGCAAGGGATGCTGAAGAGTCTGCCGTAGTGGCGACCGCGTCTGACATGATCGAACGCACGGACGACAGGTCCGCGGCGTCGGGCCGCGCGGCGAGGGGTGGGGGACATGGGCGTGTGCGTACGGGTACGGAGATGGGCCTCGGTCGTCCTGCCGGCGGCCACGCTGACCGCGTTGACCGGCTGTTCCGGCTTCCTGGTCCCGGCCGGCGAGGGCGAGGAACCGGATCCCACGCCGTCCGTCTCCGCGCCCGTCCGCGCCGAGACGCTGCCCCCGACCCCGACCCCGACCCCGACCTCGACCCCGGGTGCGGACGCGCCCGCCCAGGGCGCCCCGGCGCAGACCGGCCCGACCTCCGCCCCGCCCGGGAAGTGCCCCGCCTCCGGAGTCGTGGTGGACATGGGCCCGGTGGAGACCGGAATGATGCACCGGGCCGTCGTGCTCACCCTCACCAACTGCGGCCGCAAGCCCTACGCCGTCGACGGCTACCCCTGGGTCCGGGCGCTCGGCGAGGACGGCCGCCCCCTCCCCGTCAAGGTCAACGAGGACGGCTCGTACTTCGGCAGCGACCCGGGCCCGAAGAAGCTTCTGCTGGACCCCGGCCTCACCGTGAAGTCGATCCTCGCCTGGGTCTCCACCCCCGATGGCGGCGACCTCATCGAGGGCGACGCCCTGGCGATCTCCGCAGCCCCCGGCCTTCCGGTGCGGGTCTTCCCGCTGGAGGGCCACGACATCCGGCTGATGGACGAACTCAACACCACGGCCTGGCGCACCGAACTCGGCAGCTGAGTAGCCGACTTCAGCGCTGCGGTGCGGCAGGGGCCGTGGGGACGGTGTGCGTGACCCAGGCCGCGCCCGACGGAGCCTCGCGCCGCACGCCCGGCCGAGACCCGCGCCGCACGCCCGACGGATCCCCGGGCCGCAGATGCAGCAGAAAAGCCGGGGGCTCGTCGGGATAGCCCGGCAGGCCTTCCCGCAGCACCAGCCCGCTCTGCCGGTACGTGCTCGGCGCGACGGCCACCGTGCTGCCCGCGAAGGGCGCCGTGACCGGGCGGTGCACATGGCCCGCCAGCACCCGGACGACCCGGGGGTGCGCGGCGACCACCTCGGCCAGCGCGGGCGCGTCCGCCAGACCCATCGCGTCCAGGAACGGAATGCCGACCGGGACCGGCGGGTGGTGCAGACAGACGAGGGCCGGGACGCCGGGCCGCCGGGCGAGGGCCCGGTCCAGCCGGGACAGCTGCCCGGCGCCCAGCCGCCCGCCGGGCGCACCGGCCACCCCCGAGTCCAGGACCACGACCGTGAGCTCCGGGTGCTCCACCACGTACGACGTGAGCGTCCCCCCGCCCAGGAACCGCGTCCCGCCGAACGCGCCCACCAGAGCCCGCGGCGCGTCGTGATTGCCCGCCACCAGATGCAGCGGCAGCGGGAACGCGTCGACCTCCTCGCGCAGCGCCGCGTACTCGCCCGGCTCCCCGCGCTCGGTGAGGTCACCGGTGATCACGACACAGTCCGGGAGCGGGTCCAGGGCCAGCACCCGGCGCAGGGCGGCCCGCAACCCCGCCGCGGGGGCCGCCGCCCCGGGGCCGGTGGTGAGGTGCGGGTCGCTCAGGTGCGCCACGGAAAGGGTCATGCTGCCCAGCCTTCCCCGGCCGCCTCCGACCGCACCCGCGGCCGATCACGCCGTGGGCGAACGGAACACGCGGGCGTGCTCACGGGAACGGCCTTGACCTCGACCGGACTTGAGGTGTGACGGTGGTGACCACGACGCACCGACCGGCGCGTCCGACGAGGGGAACACCGCCATGACCACGCACTTCACCGACCGCCCCGACCCGGCCCGCACCGACGCCCGGATCGCCAAGGCCAGCACCTGGAACGTCGGAACGCCGCAACGGCAGCGAGAGGCCGTCGACGCCATCCGGAAGGCCTGGGAGAGCCGGGAATGGCCGCACCCCGGACTGCTCTCCTACAGCGTCCACGCAGGAGAGGACGGCGCCACCCTGCTCCACTACTCCCAGTGGACCGGCGAAGTGGCCTACCAGGACTTCGTACGCGAGAGCCGCGACGCCCGCAACGCCGAGATTGACGCCGCCGTCCCCGGCATCGAACGCCTCGCCCTGCACACGTACGAGCTGTACCGCTCCGGCCCCCGGGCCGAGGGCGACACCCGGGAGACCGGCTGCGTCGTCATCGTCGACGTCGAGTTCGACGGGCCCGACCCGGCCCGGCAACGCGACTGGGTGGACAGCGTGTTCGAGGCGCTCGGCGAGGAGGCCGAGCTGCCCGCCGGCGGCATCGCCGCGCACTTCCACGCGAGCACCGACGGCACCCGGGTCCTCAACTACGCCGAGTGGGAGAGCGCCGAACACCACATCGCGGCCCTCGCCGCACCCGGAGAAGGCGTCGGATCCCCCTCCCCGCTCTGGGAACGCGTCCAGAAGTACCCGGGCATGACCGGAGGCGGCGTGAACCGCTACACCCCCGCGCTCAGCATGGAACCGGGCGCGGGCGTATAGACGCGCGGCCGGGCTCCATGCGGTGAAGCGGCGGGCGGCAAACCTCCCAGTGCGTCTAGGCTTGGGCGGCTGAACCGCGTACGCACCCCGTACGCCCCCGAGCCCGCACCGAGGAGAACCCCCGATGTCCGCAGAGCGCCCCTCCCTGCCGCCGGTGCGGCTGAACTCCGAGGCCGAACTGGCACGGGACGCGCTCGCCGCTCCGCTGTTCGTCCGCGCCGTCAGGCTCGCCCGCTGGGCCGGACCGGACACCCGGGTCGGCGCGGGCGGCGAACTCGTCGAGGCGCAGCTCCCGGCGGCCGCCGAGCACCTGGGGCTCGCGGCCGACGAGGACGGCGCCGCGTACGCCAGCGAGGCCTGGCGGCTCGCCGTGGACACCGGCCTCATCGACGTCACCGACCCGGAGGAGGAGGACGGCGAGGACGGGGCGGATCCGGACGGTGAGGGCACCGTCACCGCGGGCGAGAACCTGGCGCTGCTCACCTCCGGCTCCCCGCAGGACATCCTCGGCATCTGGCTCGACGGCCTGGACGCCGTGCACGCCGACGCCACCGCGCCCGTCCTGGACGACTTCGCGGACCTCGTCGGCGAGGACGGCTCGGTCGACTTCGACGCCCTGGACTGGGACCCGGAGGCCGAGGCGGAATTCCTCGACGGCGTCCTCGGCAACCTCTATCTGCTGACCCTCGCGGACAACGGCGCGGGCGAAGGCCCGGTCCCGCTGCCCGCCCTCGCCGCCTCGATGATCGTCCCCGACGACATGGGCGAGCCCACCGACGACATCCTGGAGCAGGTGTCGGAGGCGATGATGCGCCTCGACGACCAGTTCCGGCTCCTCGAACCCATCGGGATCGTCGAATACCGGCCGGTCGACGAGGCGTTGCTGGTCGAGGAGGGCGAAGCCGCGGACGCCTCCGCCGCCGGGGCCGACGACGAGGACGTCACCCGCTACGGCATGGTCAAGCTCACCCCCCTCGGCCTGTACGGCATCCGGGCCCGGATGCTGGAGGCCGGGGTGGACGCCCCCGCCGTCGGCGACCTCGCGGGCAAGGGCGCCGACGCCCTCCTCGACGGCATCGCCCACTACCCGGAGTCCGCCGCCCGCGCCGAGGTCAAGCTCTGGCTCGCGGGGTACGGCGCCGAGGGCGCGGTGGCCGCGGCGGCCGAGCTGCTGGCCGCCGCACGCGGCACGGACGAGGGCGCGCCGCTGCGCCGCCTCCACTGCCAGCAGGCCCTCGCCCTGGCCGGCCCCGAGGCGGAGCCCGCCGTACGCGCGGTGCTCGGCGACCCGGAACTCGGCGGCCTGGCCCGCGTCTGGCTCGCGGAGCGCGGCGCGGCCGATGTGCCCGCCCCGCCGGAGGACATGATCTTCTGGCTGGCCATCGACACCATCGCCGCCCAACTGGACGCGGACGGCGAGCTGGACGAGCTCCAGGGCCTCGTCGAGGGACTCTCCGCGCAGCACAGCGGCTTCTTCGACGAGGTCTGGCGCGTCGACCACCCGGCCACCGCCGATGTGCTGGAGGCCATGGGCCGGCTGCACAGCGACAAGAAGGCCGCCAAGGACGCCCGCAAGGCGGCGTTCAAGGCCCGCTCGCGCGCGGGGGGTTGAGAGACCGGGTTCTCAGGAGCCCCGCCCGGAGCGGTGCTCAGGTGGAGAGCGCTGCTCTTACAAAGCAGACGTCGACACCCAGCCGCCTCAGGAGCCCCGTGGTGCCGTAGCCGTGTGGTTGTACGCCCGTATCGCCGTCGTGCCGATGCGGGCGTACCAGCCGGAGGCGTCCGCCGCGAGGTCCCGGACGTCGGCCACCTGCCAACTGCGCTGGTTCGCCCCGTCGTTCACGGCCAGCGCCCGGCACAGCTCACCGGTGGCCGCGTACACCGTGCCCCCGGCCACCGTCGGCGGCACCTGGCCGACCCCGCCGAGCGTCGCCGCCCAGCGCTCCTCGCCGCTGCGCAGGTCGAGGCACTGGAGGACCCCCGCCCGCGCCCAGTGGAGCAGCGATCCGCCGGCCGTCACCGGGGCCCGGACGCCGCCCGTGCCCGCGGGCCAGCTGGTGTCCAGGCCCACCGTGCCCGCCGACCAGAGCGGCCGGCCGGTGGCGGGCGCGTAGGCGTGGACCCGGCCCCCGGTGGCCACCAGCACCGTGGCGCCGACGGCGGCCAGCGCACTGGATCCGGCACTCGCCCCGCCCTCCAGTACGGCGGTGGCCAGGCGGCCGCCGTCCCGCGCCCGGACGAAGTGCAGCGCGCCCCCGCCGCCCAGCAGCGCGAAACAGCCCGCCTCCGGAACCGCCGCCAGCGCGCCCACCGGGCCCTCGAACCCCTCGTACGCCCAACGGAGTTCACCGCTGACCGCGTCGACGCACCGGATGTCGTCACCGCCGTCGTCGGCCAGCAGCACCGACCGGCCCAGCACGGCCGGCGGCCGCGCCTCCGCCGTGCCCCCGGTCCAGCGCCCCGCACCGGTACGCAGATCCACGGCGTTCAGCGTCGGCCCGTCGCCGTTCACCGTCGCGGAACCGGAGATCAGGACCCCGGACGCGACCGTGAACCACAGCGGAGTCGGGCGCTCCGCCCGAGTGCCGTGCGCCGCGCCCGTCGCCAGGTCGACCGCGTCCAGCCCCACGTCGGCCGCCGCCAGTACGGACCCGGACACGCCCCACTGCGTCGGCGCGGTCTCCTCGGCGTCGGCCAGCCACCGGCGCCCGGCGTCACGGACCCGCCGCGCGGTGACGTAGCCGCCACCGCCGCCCGCGCCGCCGACATCCTGGACGGCGACGCCGTGCACCAGCAGCGCACCCCCGGCCACCCGCAGCGCGTCCACGGTGGTGCGGTCGTCCTCGGGGGCCAGGGTCCAGCGCAGCGCCCCCGGCCGGGCGCTGCCCGGCCGCACCCGCAGTGGGTCCTCGGCCCGCTCCTCCCGGTCGCCCTTGCCACCACTGCGAAGGAGGGCGTACGCGAGGAGCGAGGCGAGTCCGCCGCCTCCGGCCAGCAGCAGACCGCGCCGAGCGGGCTCCCCGCGCCGCGTGGCCGGAGGCTCCGCGGCGGGCGCAGGGGGCGGCGAGGGCAGGGGGCGGGTGGGGGCGGGCGCGGGGGCCGGCCGGGTCGGACCTGTCGCGGATTCCGCTTTCGGTTCCTGTGCCTGTGCCTGTTCCGTTTCCGCTTCCGCTTCCGGGGCCGAGGCGTCGTGCCCGCCGCCCTCCTCGGCCGGCTTCCCGGGAACGCGCCCCGCCGCCTCGCCCAGGACCAGCGAGCGCAGCGGATCCGTACGCCACCACAGCGGCGGACGCGGATCCGCGGTGGCCCGCAGCACCTGGCCCACCGTCGGCCGACGGGCGGGGTCCTTCTCCAGGCAGGCCGTCACCACTCCCCGTATCTCCTCGGGTACGTCGGTGAGGTCCGGGTCCTCGTGGACGGCCCGGTAGAGCAGCACCGCCGGGGTCGCTGAGCCGAAGGGGCTGCCTCCGGTGGCGGCGAACACCAGGACCGCCCCCAGCGCGAACACATCGGCCGCCCCGGTGACGACGGTTCCGGTGATCTGTTCCGGGGCGATGAACCCCGGAGTGCCGATGACATCGCCCGCCCCGGTCAGCCCGTGGTCGCTGATCGCGCGGGCGATCCCGAAGTCGATGACCCGGGGCCCGTCCGCGGTGATCAGCACGTTCGACGGCTTCAGGTCGCGGTGGACGAGCCCCGCCCGGTGGACGGCCTCCAGCGCCTCGGCGAGCGCCGCGCCCAAGGACCGTCCGGCGGCGGGCTCCAGAGGCCCGGTCGCCGCCACCGCGTGCCGCAGGGTGACACCCGGAAGATACGCGGTGGCCAGCCACGGCCGGGGCGACTCCGGATCCGCGTCGAGTACCGCCGCCGTGTGCGCACCGGTCACCGCGCGGGCGGCGGCGGCCTCGCGGCGGAACCGTTCACGGAAGTGCGGGTCGGCCGCCAGGTGTTCGTGCACCGTCTTCACCGCGACCGTCAGCCCGCCGGGCGTCCGGCCCAGATAGACGGTGCCCATGCCGCCCGCCCCGAGCCGGCCCAGCAGCCGGATGGAGCCGAGCCGTTCGGGGTCGCCGGGGAGCAGGGGGCCCGTCACGCGGAGTCCGGTCCGGTGAAGGTCTGCACGGTCCCGCCGACGCAGACATGGAGGAGGCCCCCGCCCGCGGCGGCCCGCAGCGCCCCGTCCGCCTCGACGGGCACCGACCACAGCCGGCGGTTCCGGGCCGCGTCCAGGGCGTGCACACCCCAGCGCGCGCCCTCCCCGGCCTTCTCGCCGCCGCCCGGCTGCGGCCCGGTGGCGTACAGCGTGCCGTCCGCCACCAGCGGCGGCCCGTCGCCGTCGACGACGCCGTCGTCGCCGCCGAGCCGCCCGATGTCGCCGCGGCTCCAGCGGATCCGGCCGCTCCGGGCGTCCAGCGCGGTGACCCTGCCCGGCGTCGCGGTGTACACCGCCCCACCGATCGCGGTGGGGGTGACCGTGGGCGACCCGGCGAGCTTCCGGCGCCAGGCGGTGCGCCGGGTGGCCAGATCGACCGGGAAGACCCGGCTGCCGCTCGCGTAGAACCGGGTGCCCGAGGCGCCGGGGTGGGCGTGCGGGTACGGGGCGCCGCCGGGTATCTCCGGCTCCGGTACCGGAGCCGCGCCGGAGGTCCGCAGCACGAACAAGGGCTCCTCGGCCGGGGTGCCGGAACGGGCGGGCGGGCGGAGCCCGACGGCCAGCCGCCCGCCCGCCGCGTCGATGCCGCTCACCGCGGCCCGCGTCCCCTCGTGGAACCAGAGGGCCTTTCCCGTACGGGAGTCGAATCCGTAGGCCCGCCAAGGGCGTGTGCCCAGGGCGCGCTTCTCCCACAGGGTGGCGTCGGAGGCGTAGGACACCAGGGCCGTCGTCGCGCCGTCGACCGCGAAGAACGCCGACTGGCCCTCGGGGGCCCCGGACGTCCGGGCGCCGGGCGGGTGGACCGGCACGGCCGACCAGCGCCGGTTGCCGGTACGGGCGTCGAGCGTGAGGAGTTCCGGCGCGAAGAGCAGCCCGGAGCGCAGCAGATGCACCAGGCCGCCGAGCGGCCGGACGGCCGTGACGCCCCGGGCCGGATACCGCCAGCGCACCGCACCGGTGGCCGCGTCGAGCGCGGTCACCGCGGCCGCGTCCGTGATGAGGAGGGCGCTGCCGTGGCGCAGCACCCGGCCGGTGTGGCCGAGTTCGCCGACGGTCCTGGTCCACAGCAGACGCCCCTGGGTCCAGCGGGTCCTCGGCGGCGGTGTGGGCTGCCGGGAACCGGTCGGGGCGTCCTTCTCGGTGAGCCGGAGCAGGGCCGCGCCGCCGACGCCCCCTCCCGCCACGAGCGCGGCCCCGCCGAGCGCGAGCAGCCGCCGCCTGGTCGGGCCCCGGCCCGGCGTTCCGTCGTACGGGACGGCGTCGGCGGGTGCGGGTGCGGGTGCGGGGGCGGGGGCGGGGGTGGGCGCCGGGATGGCATCAGCGGGAGCGGCAGCCGGAGCCGGATCGGGATCGGCTGCTGGACAAGCATCGGCGTCGGCATCTGCATCGGTGTCGGCCGGAGCGGGTACGGCGGTCGCCTCGCCGGACCGGGCGCCCCTGTCGCCTTTGTCGGGCTCGTCGCCCTCGTCGCCCGCCACCAGGGCCGCGACTCTGTTCTCGTGGTCGCGGACCAGGCCGGACACCGGTTCCCGCTCCCACCACGCGTCGGCCGGGGACCGCTCCGCGCACCAGCCCAGCACCTCGGCCACCGTGGGACGCTCCGCCGGGTCGCCCGTCAGACAGGAGGCGAGGAACGCGCGCCACTCGTCCGTCGGCGCCCCGTCCAGATCGGCCTCGCCCCGCACCGTCCGATACAGCACCTGGTGCGCGGGGCCGGAGCCGAAGGGGGCCCGGCCCGTCGCCAGCCGGGCGAGCAGGGCCGCGAGGGCGAACACATCGGCCGCGGGGGACGGCTCGTCGTCGGCCGTCAGCAGTTCGGGGGCGATGAACCCGGGGGAGCCGATGACCTCCCCGGTGTCCGTGAGGGTCTCGTCCGCCGACCGCCGGGCGATGCCGAAGTCCAGGACCTTGGGGCCGCCCCGGGTGAGGACCACGTTCGACGGCTTCAGATCGCGGTGGACCAGCCCGGCCCGGTGGATGCTCGCCAGCGCCTCCGCGAGCGCCGCCCCCAGCCCGGCCAGCGGCCCCGCGTCCAGCGGGCCGAGCGCCCCGGCGGTCTCGGTGAGCGTCGGCCCGGCACAGAACTCGGTCGCCAGCCACGGCCGTACGGCATCGGGGTCGGCGTCCAGCACCGCGGCCGTGAAGGGGCCGGCGACCGCCCGCGCGGCGAGCGTCTCGCGCCGGAACCGCTCCCGGAACTGCGGGTCGGCGGCGAGATGTTCATGGACGGTCTTCACCGCCGCCAGCCGGCCCGACGCCGTACGGGCCAGATGGACCCGGCCCATACCGCCTTCGCCGAGCAGCGCCACGAGCCGGTACTCCGCGACCTGCTCCATCCCGTGCGCCCCCTCGTGCCGCTGGTCCGTGCCGCCGGTCCGTGTCGATGTTCCGTGCTGCCGGTCCGGGCCGGGGACGATCACCCCGGGGTCATTCTGTGCGACGCCCGCGCCCGCCGGTTCGGTTGCACCCCGCACGCACCCCGAAGTTCCGTCGCGTGCGGGCGGGCCGTTCCCCGAGGTCATGGACGATCGTCGTCACCGACGAGCAGGCCGTGTACACGCGGGGTGGCGACGCGACCCGGAGCGTTCCGGACACGGTGCCCGTCCACACCTGGAATCCGGCCGGATACCGCCTCGGCCACGCCCCGTCCGGCGACGGAAACCGCCACACGTTCGGGGGGCTTTCCGACGCGGCGTTCCGCGTGGTTCCGCTGCTGGAGGCGGGAGGAAGCGCTGACCGGCCGTGGTGAGCGCTGATTACGAATCCGGCACTTCTGGGCCCCTGGGCGCCGACGGGCATGGCGTCGGGCCTTCACAGGGCGCATACTCGACGTAATGAAACAGTCAGCCGGATCCCGGCGTCACCTGCCTTCCAGTCCCTTCAACCGCCCGGCCCAGGAGGCCCCACCGGTCGAATGCTTCGATGTGGGCGACAGGGTGTCGCACGACCAGTTCGGGCTCGGCAGGATTCTTGCTGTCGAGGGCGACAACGACGCAGTCCTCATCGACTTCTCGGGGCGACAGGGAAGGATCCTGAGCCCGTACTCCAAGTTGACCAAGCTCTGAGACGCGAGACGAGCACGCGCAGCGTCCGCATTCTCCGGTTCCGGGGCACCTGAAGCACTTCAGGCGCCCCGGACTCCGTTGCGGCCCTCCGCCCGGAGGGCCCACGGCGGGCTACAGGGACTTGGCGGCGGGCTTGACCATGCCCCGCACGGTGCGCGACTTCACGAACTCGCCCATCGCGGTCATCTCCCACTCGCCGGTGAACTGCTTGATCAGCTTGGCCATCATCACGCCGGTCTGCGGCTCGGCGCCGGTGAGGTCGAAGCGGACCAGCTCCTCGCCGGACGCGTCGTCGATCAGCCGGCAGTAGGCCTTGGCGACCTCGTTGAACTTCTGGCCGGTGAACGAGTTCACCGTGAAGACCAGGCCCGTCGCCTCGGCGGGGATCCGGCCCAGGTCCACGACGATCGTCTCGTCGTCGCCCGCGCCCTCACCGGTGAGGTTGTCGCCGGAGTGCTTGATCGCCCCGTTCAGGATGGTCAGCTTGCCGAAGTAGCAGCTGTCCAGGTGGTTGCGGTTGGGGCCGTACGCGATCACCGACGCGTCCAGGTCGATGTCCTTGCCGCGGAACGCGGGCTCCCAGCCCAGACCCATCCTGACCCGTGAGAGCAGCGGGGCGCCGCCCTTGACGAGGGACACGGTCTGGTTCTTCTGGAGGTTGACCCGGCCCTTGTCCAGGTTGATCTTCCCGGCGCCCGCGGGCGCGGCGGGGGCCGCCGGGGGAGCGGGCGGCGCGGGCGGGGCGATCCGCGGGTCGA
>NZ_JAAGMH010000043.1:0-48574 GCF_010548505.1 Streptomyces sp. SID14515
TACCGGGCGGGCGCGCGGGCCGCCGCCCGGGTCACCGAGGACCGGCAGCAGGCCGACCGCACCCCGGCCGACCTCACGAAGCCGACGCCGCCCGGGGGCCGAGCCGCCCCGGAAGCCGACAGCCCCGGATCCGCACCCGGCACCGACGCCACGGACCCGGGCACGAACACCGACGGCACCGACACCGCTCGCGACACCACCGGCAGCGCTCGCGGCACCACCGGCACCACCCCCGACGCCCACGCCCTGCCCTTCCAGCGCTCGGCCCCCGGTGCTCCCGACGCCCCCGCCACCCCCCGACTGACCGCACCCTGGGGCAGCCCCGCCGACGACCCCTACGACGACGAGGACGACGAGGACGACGAAGAGGGCCCCCGGCCGCCCGGCCGTCGCGTTCACCTCGCGGGGACCTGGGACGACGGGCCAGGGTCGGGGCGGTCCGTCTCCGCGGGCGGCTCCGGCGCGGACGCGCTGCGCGCCGACTCCCGGCGGCCCGGACCGCCGGCCCCCGCGCCCAAGCAGCTCGCCCGCACCGCACCGCCCCCGGACGGCCGGGCCGCCTCCCGAGCCTGGGAGGACGCCGTCGCGGGCGGTGGCGAACCCGCCGTCTACCGCGGCCCCACCACCCCGCTCGCCGCCGAACGCGCCCGCCAGGCACGGATAGCCGTCGTCGGAGCCGTCACCGAGCGCTGGGCCCCCGAGCAGGCGGGCCCGGTCCACGACAACTGGCAGCTCGCGCCCCCGATCGGCCCCTCCACCGACCTGTGGGCGCTCGGCGCGCTGCTCTACCGCGCCGTCCAGGGCCACGCCCCCTACCCCGAGGAGAACGCCGCCGAGCTCGTCCAGATGGTGTGCGGCGAGCCGCCCGCCTTCGCCGAGGAGTGCGGCCCGCTGCGGCCCGTCGTCGAGTCGCTGCTGCGCCAGGACCCCACGGAGCGGCCGGACTTCGAGGAGCTGCGCGGCTGGCTGCGCTCGCTGGTGCGCTCCGCGCCGGAGCCGGAGGCGGGCGCCGATGTCGTCCCGCTGCCCGCGCCCGACGCCACCCGGCTCCCCGTCGTACGCCGCAGGGGCGAGCTGGTCCGTCGGCGCCGGGGCCGTTTCGGCGGCGGGGCCGCGCACGGCAGGCACCGGCAGGGGAAGCGTCAGCAGCCGCCGAAGCAGCGCGGCGGCGGCAAGCAGCGCGACCGCCACGACTCGTTGCTGCCGCCCGACCGGTCCGTGCGGATGCCCATCGAGTCCTGGGAGGAGGAGCGCCCGGCCCGTGCGCCGCGTGCGCCCAAGGGCCCCCGGGTGCTGCGGGAACCGCCGCGCCGGGGCGAGGGTTCGTCCTCGCCGCGCAGTCTGGGCCGGCTGCTGCTCGTCCTGATCCTGCTCCTGATGGCCGCCGCCGTCGCGTACGCGGTGATGTTCCTGCCGAAGCAGGGGGAGGGTGAGGACAGCGGCGCGCCGACGTCGCCCACCGGCTCCGCCGCACCGCCCGCCGCCTCGGGGGAGCCCGAGCCGTCCGCCTCGTCGGACAAGTCCGCCGATCCCGGCTCCCAGCAGCCGCAGACCAGCCGGTCGGCGGTCGCGCTCGCCTCCGGCTACACGCTCCGCAAGGACGCGGAGGGCTTCGAGGTCGGCGTACCGAAGGACTGGCAGCGCAGCCCCGCCAACGCGGACCGTCAGATCCGCTACGGCAGCGACGGGTTCACCCTGCTCGTGGTGCCCGGCCGGGACACGGTGAAGGCGGGCGGCAGCGATCCGCTGGACTACCAGCGGAACAAGGAGCCCGAGCTCCAGCCGTTCCGGGACTCCAGCTGGTCCTCCTCGTCCGGGCTGCGCCGGGTCGACGTCGGCCGGCAGGCCATGGCCGAGGGGCAGTTCACCTGGCAGGAGAGCGGCGGGCGCGAGGTGTACGTCCGTAATCTCGCGATGATCGTCGACGGCAGGTACCACGTCATCCAGGTCATCGGGCCGGAGAGCGACCGGGACAAGGTCACCGAGATCTACGAGCAGGCCATCGCCTCGTACCGGGTCGACGCCTGACCCGCCGGCCCCGGACGCGCCTGACCGCACGTCATCGTGAGCGCCCCGTCACGGGCGTTGTGCGGTGTCGACAACCATCACAGTGCGGTCTCGTGGGCGATCCCCGGTTCCGCCTTTCCGCTCCGCCTCCGTAATCTGGCAAGCCGAGGAACGGGGCGGGGACATCACGTGGATCGATCACAGGGCACGGACGCGGGACCGGTGCTGGCGGGGCGCTACCGGCTGGGCGACGTCCTGGGCCGGGGCGGCATGGGCAAGGTCTGGCGCGCCCACGACGAAGTGCTGCACCGCACCGTCGCCGTCAAGGAGTTGACCGCCGGGCTGTACGTCGCCGAGGCCGACCGGCTCGTCCTGCACGCCCGGACGCAGAAGGAGGCGCGGGCGGCGGCCCGCATCACCCACCCCGGCGTCGTCACCGTCCATGATGTGATCGAGTACGACAACCGCCCCTGGATCGTCATGCAGTACGTCGACGGGCCCTCGCTCGCCGACGCCGCCAAGGAGAGCGGCGAGGTCGCCCCGCGCGAGGCGGCCCGCATCGGGCTGCATGTGCTCAGCGCCCTGCGCGCCGCCCACGGGGCCGGGGTGCTGCACCGCGACGTCAAGCCCGGCAACGTCCTGCTGGCCCGCGACGGGCAGGTGCTGCTGACCGACTTCGGGATCGCCGCGATCGAGGGCGACTCCACCATCACCCGTACCGGCGAACTGGTCGGCTCCATCGACTACCTGGCCCCGGAACGGGTACGCGGCGGCGACCCGGGACCGGCCTCCGACCTCTGGTCGCTGGGCGCGACGCTGTACACGGCGGTCGAGGGCACCTCCCCGTTCCGCCGTACGTCCCCGATCTCCACCATGCAGGCCGTCGTCACCGAGGAGCCGCCCGCCCCGGTCAACGCCGGACCGCTCGGTGCCGTGATCATCGCGCTGCTCCGCAAGGACCCGGCCGACCGCCCCACGGCCGCCGAGACCGAGCAGATGCTGCTGGACGCCATGGAGGGCCGCGAACCCCGCGCGGCCCATGCGCATGTGCCGACCCAGCGCTTCCCCGAGGACGCCCGGTACGCCCACCCGGACGCGAACGGCCCCGGCGGCGCGAACGGCTCCCGCGCCTCGGACGGCTCCGACGGCGCCACCGCCCGGCTGCCCGGAACGGCCCCCGCCCCGGCCGCACCGCCCGCCACCGGCCCCGACCACGCGAACCCGGCCGGCGGCCCCGCCTCCGCCCCGGTGACCCGGCGCGCCGGATCCCGGTGGCGCACGGTGCTCGTCGTGGTCGTCGCCGCCGCCGTCCTCGGCGGCGCGGGCGGACTGTTCGCGATGAAGTACGGGGACGGCTCGGAGACCCCGGGCGGCACGGACGGCGGTACGTCCGCGGGCCGTACCCCGCCCGCGAAGCAGACCACCCCGGAGCCCACGGACCCCGCCCAGGGCGCACCGGAGATACCCGACGGCTGGCACCGGGTCGACGACCCGGCGGGGTTCAGCCTGGTCGTGCCGAAGAGCTGGACCCGGCAGTACCAGGACGGCCAGATCGACTACACCCCGGACGGCGGGGCCCACCGGATCCGCATCAGCGTCGACCCGGACCCGGACTTCGACCATCCGTATCTGCATATGCAGAACATGGAGGACCAGCTCTCCGGGCGGCTGCCGGGCTACCAGCGGATCGGGATGGAGAAGAACACCTTCCGCGACCGGCCGGGCGCCCTCTGGGAGTTCACCTGGAACGAGACCAAGGACCATCCCGGGCCCCGGCACGGGATCGACCAGATGTACTACGGCGGCTCCGGCGGACCCGAGTACGCGCTGTATCTGACCGCCCCGCAGGAGGGCTGGGAGGACAGCCGGAAGAAGTTCGACATCATGCTGCGCAGCTGGAGTGCCCCGAAGACGTGACCGTGAGCGCCCGATGCCCTGCCCGGGTCGCCGAACGGTCACGGCTCTGCATCCACCGGCCGCCGCCGGTGGTGCCCGGCCCGGCCCGTGAACCAGGATGGGCGCATGACAGATCACGGGGGACGGGCGAACGAGCCCACCAGCTACGGACTCCAGCCACCGCACGCTCCGGGCGGCTCCGGCGCGCAGCATCCCGCGCCCCCGGCGTACATCCCTTCCCCGACCGCCCCGGCGAGCGCCCCCGACCATGCGGCGAACCGCCTCATCGGCGGCCGCTACCGGCTGCTGGCCCGGCTCGGGCACGGCGGAATGGGCACGGTGTGGCGGGCGCACGACCAGGTCGTCGACCGCGAGGTGGCCGTCAAGGAACCGCGCGTACCGGAGCACCTCGGCGAGCGTGAACACAGCACCGTGCACCAGCGCATGCAGCGCGAGGCGCGGGCCGCCGCCCGGATCGACCACCCCTCCGTCGTCACCGTCCACGACGTGGTGATCGAGGACGGCAAGCCGTGGATCGTCATGGAGCTGGTGCGTGGCCCGTCGCTCGGCGACCGCCTCCAGGAAGGCACCCTGGACCCCCGCGAGGCGGCCAGGATCGGTCTCGCGGTACTCGACGCCCTGACGGCCGCCCACGCGATCGGCATCCTGCACCGGGACGTCAAGCCGGACAACGTCATGCTCGGCACCGGCGACCGGGTCGTCCTCACCGACTTCGGGATCGCCCAGGTCGAGGGCGAGCAACAGCTCACCGAGACCGGCGCGTTCGTCGGCTCGCCCGAGTACATCTCGCCGGAGCGGGTCCTCGGGCAGCGCCCCGGTCCGGAGTCGGACCTGTGGTCGCTGGGCGTCGTGCTGTACGCGGCGGTCGAGGGGATGTCCCCGTACCGCCGCTCGCACACCCCGGCCACCCTCCAGGCCGTGCTGTCCGCCGAGCCGCAGGCGCCCGCCCGCGGCACGGGCGCGTTCGGCACGCTCGTCATGCAGCTGCTCCGCAAGGACCCGGCCGCGCGCCCGCCGGCCGCCGAGGTCCGCCGGACGCTCCAGCAGCTGGCCGCCCCGGCCCCGGCGCCGGTGACCTCCGCGTACGGACCGGTCACGGCCGGCGGTGGCGGCGGCAGCAAGTGGGTGCCGCCGGTGCTGCACCGCAACCGCGTCGCCCAGTTCGCCCTCGGCGGCGGGGCGCTGGCGGTGGTGGTCGCGCTCGTGCTGATCCTGCTGAACCCGTTCGCGGGCGACGGACCGCCCGAGAGCTGGCAGATCCGGCCGGAGAACGAGGTCCTGTCGGCGGACGTGGCCGTGCCGGAGGAGTACAAGCGGGTCCAGGACGACGACGGCGAACTGGTCTGGTACGCGGACCCCAGCGGCGTCTTCGAGATCGACTTCTGGCACCGCGCCCCGAAGAGCGACGACGCCTTGGACGACAACCCCGGCGCCGACCCGGCGGCCCGCAAGACGTACTACGAGAAGGGCGGGGCGAACACCACCCAGATGGAGGACGCCACCGTCACGTACGAGGACGCCACGCACCAGGGGCGGAAGGCGGTCGAGATGAACACCGAATACACCCCCTACGCCTCCTCCGACGACGACCCGGTGCGCTACCGCTTCCGGGAGCTGCTGATCCCCGGCGAGAAGAAGAGCGACCCCTACTGGCATGTGCGGGTGCGGATGCCCGCGAAGGGGCAGGCGGCGAAGGACGGCGACGCGATCTTCACCGAGGTCACCGAAGGACTGAAGATCCACGCTTCCTGAGAAGGCCGGGAGTTCCCCGCTTCCCGAGGCGCCGGAAAATTCACGCTTCCCGGTCGTCGCGCGTCGGTCGTCGCCGGGCGGTCGGCCGCATAGCCACTGATCAGCGGTTATGTCGCCAGCGATCACTGGCTCGTTCGAGGAGGGCGTCGGACGGGGGTGGCGGGTCCTGTGAAAAACTGTTACCGACGGGTACCCAAAGGCTGCGGCTGGACATACTCTCGGCCTCATGACGGACTCGCAGGCCCCTGACGCCCCTCTCGGTACGAACCCCGTGGCGGTCGCCCCCGCCGGTGTGCGCACCGCCGCCGACGTGGTCACCCCCGAGGTGATCGCCCAGCTGACCCGTGGCGTCGTCGGGTCGGGTCGCACGGCCAACCACACCCCGTTCACCGGGGAGAAGCTTGCCGACCTGCCCGAGTCCACCCCCGAGGACGTGGCCACCGCCTTCGACCGGGCCCGCGCCGCTCAGCCGGTCTGGGCCGCCGTACCCGTACGGCAGCGGGCCGCCGTCCTGCTGCGCTTCCACGACCTCGTCCTGAGCCGCCAGGCCGAGGTCCTCGACCTCATCCAGCTGGAGACCGGCAAGGCCCGCCTGCACGCCCACGAGGAGGTGCAGGCCGTCGCCGTCGCCGCCCGCCACTACGGGCGCAAGGCCGCCTCCTACCTCAAGCCCCGCCGCCACACCGGTGTCGTCCCGACCCTCACCAAGGTCACCGAACTGCGCCAGCCGCGCGGCGTCGTCGGCCAGATCGCCCCCTGGAACTACCCGCTCGAACTCTCCGTGGGCGACGCCCTGCCCGCGTTCGTCTCCGGCAACGCCGTCGTGATGAAGCCCGACACCGAGACCGCGCTCACCGCTCTGTGGGCCCGCGATCTGCTGATCGAGGCCGGGCTGCCCGCCGAGGTCTTCCAGGTCGTCCTCGGCGAGGGCCCCGTCGTCGGCCCCGAGGTCGTCAGCCGCGCCGACTACGTCTCCTTCACCGGCTCCACCCGCACCGGCCGCGAGGTCGCCGTCGGCGCGGCGTCCCGCCTGGTCGGCGTCTCGCTGGAGCTCGGCGGCAAGAACGCCATGCTCGTCCTGAAGGACGCCGACGTGGAGAAGGCCGCCGCCGGAGCCGTCCGCGCCTGCTTCTCCTCCGCCGGACAGCTCTGCATCTCCATCGAGCGGCTGTACGTCCACGAGTCGATCGCCGACGACTTCGTCCAGCGCTTCGCCACCCGGACCCGGGCCATGCGGCTCGGCAGCGCCCTCGCGTACGGGGCCGACATGGGCTCCCTCGTCGGCGAACGCCAGCTGGAGACCGTCACCCAGCACGTCGACGAGGCCGTCGAGAAGGGCGCGACCCTCGTCGCCGGCGGCGTCGCCCGCCCCGACATCGGCCCGCTCTTCTACGAGCCGACCATCCTCGACGGCGTGGAAGCGCCGATGTCCGTCTGCACCGAGGAGACCTTCGGGCCGGTCGTCGCCATCTACCGCTTCAGCGACGAGGACGAGGTGATCGCGCAGGCCAACGCCACCCCGTACGGCCTCAACTCCAGCGTCTGGACCACCGATTCCCGGCGCGGCCACCAGGTCGCCGCCCGGCTGCGCACCGGCACCGTCAACATCAACGAGGGGTACGCCCCCGCCTACGGCAGCGTCCAGTCCCCGATGGGCGGCATGAAGGAGTCCGGCCTCGGCCGGCGGCACGGCTCCGAGGGCATCCTCAAGTACACCGAGGCCCAGACCGTCGCCCAGCAGCGGCTGATCCCGCTCGCGCCCGCCTTCGGGATGGACGACGAGAAGTACGCCGCGTTCATGACCCGCAGCCTCAAGGCGATGAAGGCGTTCCGGCTGCGCTGACCGCCGTCGCCGATGCCGTAGCGGCTCCGGCAGGCCGTAGCGGCTTCCGCCCTTTTCGTACCGATTCCGTTCCGAGGAGTGCCATGTCCCAGGACAGCCCTGCCCAGAAACAGGCCGTGAGCCCTGCGCCGGCGATCCCTGTTCCGGCCGAGGACGACGCCGCGTACGACTACGACGTCCTGGTCGTCGGCTCGGGCTTCGGGGGCGCGGTGTCGGCGCTCCGGCTCACCGAGAAGGGCTACCGCGTCGGCATCCTGGAGGCGGGCCGCCGCTTCACCCCCGGCACGCTCCCCAAGACCTCCTGGGACCTGAAGAACTACCTCTGGGCCCCGGCGCTGGGCCTCTTCGGCATCCAGCGCGTCCACCTCCTGGGCAACGTCATGGTGCTCGCCGGGGCCGGGGTCGGCGGTGGATCGCTCAACTACGCCAACACGCTGTACGTGCCGCCCGCCCCGTTCTTCGAGGACCGCCAGTGGGCCTCGATCACCGACTGGCAGGACGAGCTGAAGCCGTACTACGACCAGGCCCGCCGGATGCTCGGGGTCCGCCTCAACCCGACCATGACCCCCTCCGACATCCACCTCAAGTCCGCCGCCGAGGCCATGGGCGTCGGCGACACCTTCCACCTGGCCCCGGTCGGCGTCTTCTTCGGCGACGGCAAGGACGCCGACGGCACCGCGAAGGCCAAGCCCGGCGACACCGTCCCGGACCCCTACTTCGGCGGCGCGGGCCCGGCCCGCAAGGCCTGCACCGAGTGCGGCGAGTGCATGACCGGCTGCCGCCACGGCGCGAAGAACACCCTCAACGAGAACTACCTCCACCTCGCCGAGAAGGCCGGAGCGGTCATCCACCCGATGACCTCCGTCGTCGGGATCACCGACGACCCCGAGGGCGGTTACCGGGTCCTCACCGTCCCCACCGACCGCCGCCGCAAGGCGAAGCCCACGAAGCTGCGCGCCCGCAAGGTCGTCGTCGCGGCGGGCACGTACGGCACCCAGACCCTGCTGCACGCCATGAAGGACCGCGGTCTGCTGCCCCGGCTCTCCGCGAAGCTCGGCGAGCTGACCCGCACCAACTCCGAGGCGCTCGTCGGCTCCCAGACCAGCGACCGCCGCTACCGGAAGAAGCACGGCATCGCGAAGGCCGACTTCTCGCAGGGCGTCGCGATCACCTCCTCGATCCACCCCGACGACAACACCCACATCGAGCCCGTCCGCTACGGCAAGGGCTCCAACGCCATGGGCGCGATGTCGATCCTCCAGGTCCCCTACGGGGCCCACCGGGTGCGCGGCTGGCTCGCCAACATGATCAAGCACCCCACCCTCGCCGCGCGTTCGCTCTCCAACCACCACTGGTCCGAGCGCACCATCATCGGCCTGGTCATGCAGTCGCTGGACAACTCCCTGACCACGTACCGCAAACCGGGCGGCATCGGAAAGGGCCTGCTCACCGCCCGCCAGGGCCACGGCGCGCCCAACCCGACCCAGATACCCGAGGCCACCCGCAGCGCCACCCTGCTGGCCGAGGAGATCAACGGCTTCGCCGGGTCCAACGTCGGCGAGCTGATGGGCACCCCGCTCACCGCCCACTTCCTCGGCGGCTGCCCGATCGGCGCGAGCGCGGAGGAGGGCGTCATCGACCCGTACCACCGCCTCTACGGCCACCCCGGCATCAGCGTCGTCGACGGCTCCGCGGTCTCCGCCAACCTCGGCGTCAACCCCTCGCTGACCATCACCGCCCAGGCCGAGCGCGCGATGTCCTTCTGGCCCAACAAGGGCGAGGCGGACCCGCGCCCCGAGCAGGACGCGGCCTACGAGCGGCTCACCCCCGTCGAACCGCTCGCGCCCGCCGTGCCCGAGGAGGCGTTCGGCGCGCTGAAGCTGCCGTTCCTGGGCGTGCCCGTGGTGCCGCCGAAGGGGACGGCGGAGGCCGGGGCGGACGTGAAGGGCGTCGGGAACACCCCCGTACCCAATCCGTGATCCGTGCCCAATCCGTGATCTTGGGGAGGGCAACTGTTCGGGGAGCTGCGCGGTCGAACCCGTACTGCCTCACAGCAGTCACACAGCTCCTGCCGCGTACCAGAAGGTCCCCGATGACACGCTTCTCCCCGAGAACCGCCCTGCACCGCGCAGCCGGTTCACTCGCCGCCGCGGGCCTGCTGGCCGTGGCCTCGCTCGCCGGGGCGGCCGCCCCGGCGAACGCCGCCGACCTCCCGGTGCTCGCCCTCGGCGGCCCCGCCGAGACCGCTCTGCACCCGTACCCGGAGAGCGGTGAGGCGCAGCGGTCCACGGCCGAGTTCACCGTCAACCACCCGAGCGGGGACGCGGAGGACGACGACTACGAGACCGAGTTCACCGTCACCTTCGACCTCAGCGGCATCGCGGGCGTCGCCGACGCGGCGGTGGAGGACACCTCGGACTGCGAGATCACCGGCACGAAGGCGGTCTGCACGGACCGGGGCATCTGGGCCGGCCTCCGGGGCATCGACGACCTGCTCCTCACCGCCGCCAAGGGCAGCGAGGTGGGCGACACCGGCACGATCACGGTGACCGGACAGTCGAAGGGCGCGACCTTCACCCCGTTCACCACCAAGGTCACCGTCGGCGGCCCCGACCTCGTCATGGAAGAGCTGCCCTTCAAGGAGCAGACGAACCCGGGCGACAAGCAGCAGGCCCCGATCACCTTCACCAACCGGGGCACCCGGGCCGCCGACGGCGTCCTCCTCGGCCTGGTGTACTCCCGCGGCCTCGACATCCCCGAGCGCTACTCCAACTGCGAGTACACCGAGGACGACCCGGCCTCCCGGGGCATCGGCTGGACCACCGCCCTGTGCTCGGTCGAGGGCTCCTTCGAGGTGGGCGAGACGTACACCCTGGCGACCCCGCTGACCATCGAGGTCACCGACCGCGCCTACTACGACATCTTCGTCTACGGCATCCACGAGGACAGCGCCGCCCAGCGCACCGCCCAGCGCGCGGGCGCCCCCTTCGAGCGCGGCTCCGGCAGCGTGCTGAAGGCGGTCCCGGTGAAGGCGGAGAAGAGCGCGGCCGCCGCCCGCGGCGGGGACCTCGACCCGTGGGACAACCAGCACGAGGCCGACTTCCGTACGAAGAACACGGCCGACTTCGTGGCGTACGGCGACAAGGTGGCCGGGGCCGAGGGCTCCACCGTCACGGCCGACATCGGCTTCCGCAACGAGGGCCCGGCGTGGATCGGCCACCTCCGCTCCGGCGAGCCCGTCGCCTCCCTCGACTTCACCGTCCCGCAGGGCGCGACCGTCACGGCGAAGCCGGACCTCTGCCGCGCGGTGACCGCCGCCGGTGGGTACCGCGAGGACCAGACGAGCCCCGCGCCGCGCTACGTCTGCGGCCGCTCCGCGATCGTGAAGGACGGCGGCGGCCTCGACCTGTCGTTCGAGCTGCGGATCGACAAGAGCATGGTCGGCGCGGAGGGCGCGGTCACCGTCCGCAGCCCCTGGCTCCAGGACCCGAAGCTGCCGTTCGACCCGAAGCCGGCCAACAACACCGCGTACCTGATCCTGAACGGTGAGGGCGAGGGCTCCGACTCCGGCGGCTCGACGGGCGGCTCCGACGGCGGCTCCGGCGAACCGTCCACCCCGCCGACCTCGGCCCCGGACCCGGCGGAGAGCCCGTCCGGCACCCCCGGACCCTCGGCGTCCACCACCTCCGCCGGAGGCGCGGCGGGCACGACCGGTGGCTCCGGCGGCGGGGGCGGCCTGGCCTCGACGGGGTCGGTCGCGCTGATCGCCTCGGGCACGGCGGCCGCGGCGCTGGCGGCGGGCCTGCTGCTGTTCACGGCGGCACGGCGACGGTCCGCCGCGCGGCACGCCTGACGCCTGACCGACGGCGGAGGGGGAACAGGGCCTCCGCCCGGACGTTCCGATGCGGCCGACCCGGGCGTCCCCGGGTTCGGCCGCATATGGGGTGACCGGGCTGCTGTCCCCTGCGGACCGGTCACTTACGCCGGGTCGTGGTCCCACGACGCACCTGCAGTACGTCACACTTCCCGGCGGAGCCACGCGTGGTTTCCTACCGATGCCGCCCCTGGTTGGCACGGACATCAGGACCAACGAAGGCACCGCGCCCCCGGTCACGCGCCGTACGGGTGAGACGGGGTCCGAACGCAGATACGGCCCCTGTCCGGCAAGCGGAGAACCGTTCCCGCGGAGGTTTTCCCGGCGGTCTTCCCGGAGGTCCTGCCGGGGGTCCTGCCTGGGGCCTCACACCCGGCCGCGGCACAGTTCCAGGAGCGTCATCGCCAGCGCGGTGCCCGGCTTGCCCAGCGCGTCCCTGTAGTGGCCGAGCACGGCCGTCTCCCGGGAGAGGTTGACCCGGCGGCCGCCGGAGGTGATCCGGGCCTGCTGGATCACCGCCGAGACGGCCATCCGTTCCTGGACGAGACCGATGATCCGGTCGTCGAGGGCGTCGATGCGCTCCCGGGCGCCGCCGATCAGGGCCGCGGCCTCGTCGGTGTGGGCGCCGGTGGCCGTGGTGGTGTCCGTGGCGGTGGTGGTGCTGCTCATGGTGGTGACTCCCGGTGGGGTGACGGCCCCCCGGAGCTACCGGCCCGGATACGCGAGACGCCCCGGGCCTGATGGCCCGGGGCGCCTGGAACGTTGCTTGTCAGTAGCTCAAGCAGCACGACCATGGCAGCCGGCGGGCCGGATGCCATAGGTAAAGACGAAGATCGTGTGCTGACGCATGGGCACAGTATGGCCCCGCTCCCGCGGCCCCGACAAAACGCCGCCCGGATCCTGAGACGCGGAGCCCCGCGCCCGGCCCGGCGGAGGGTGTGCGCACGGCCGGTAGAATCGGAAGAACCGACCCCCTTCACCACCGCCGGAAGGCCGCCCCGTGCCAGCAGCACCCCCCGCCGCCCCCGACGCCACGGCCGACGTGGTCCTCGTCGTCGACTTCGGCGCGCAGTACGCCCAGCTCATCGCCCGCCGGGTCCGTGAGGCCCGGGTCTACAGCGAGATCGTCCCGTCCACCATGCCGGTGGCGGAGATGCTGGCCAAGAACCCGCGCGCGATCATCCTGTCCGGCGGCCCCTCGTCGGTGTACGCGGAGGGCGCGCCGTCCCTGGACCGCTCGCTCTTCGAGGCCGGGGTGCCCGTCTTCGGCATGTGCTACGGCTTCCAGCTGATGGCCACCACGCTCGGCGGCACGGTCGACGACAACGGGGCCCGTGAGTACGGCCGTACCCCGCTGCACGTCACCAAGGCGGGCTCGACGCTCTTCGAGGGCACGCCCACCGAGCAGCCGGTGTGGATGTCGCACGGCGACGCCTGCTCGGCCGCGCCCGAGGGCTTCACCGTCACCGCGTCCACCGACGTCGTGCCGGTCGCCGCCTTCGAGAACGACGAGAAGAAGCTCTACGGCGTCCAGTACCACCCCGAGGTCCTGCACTCCACCCACGGCCAGCAGGTCCTGGAGCACTTCCTCTACCGCGGCGCGGGCATCGAGCCGAACTGGACCACCACCAACGTGGTCGAGGAGCAGATCGCCGCGATCCGCGAGCAGGTCGGCGACAAGCGCGCCATCTGCGGCCTCTCCGGCGGCGTGGACTCCGCGGTCGCCGCGGCCCTCGTCCAGAAGGCCATCGGCTCCCAGCTGACCTGTGTGTACGTCGACCACGGTCTGATGCGCAAGGGCGAGACCGAGCAGGTCGAGAAGGACTTCGTCGCCGCGACCGGCGCGAAGCTGAAGGTCGTCGACGCCGAGAAGCGCTTCCTCGACGCGCTGGCCGGGGTCTCCGACCCGGAGCAGAAGCGGAAGATCATCGGCCGCGAGTTCATCCGCGTCTTCGAGCAGGCCCAGCTGGAGATCCTCCAGGAGGACGGACCCGAGGTCGCCTTCCTCGTCCAGGGCACGCTCTACCCGGACGTCGTGGAGTCCGGCGGCGGCACCGGCACCGCCAACATCAAGTCCCACCACAACGTCGGCGGCCTCCCCGACGACATCGAGTTCCAGCTCGTCGAGCCGCTGCGCCAGCTGTTCAAGGACGAGGTCCGGATGGTCGGCCAGGAGCTGGGCCTCCCCGAGGAGATCGTCCAGCGCCAGCCGTTCCCCGGCCCCGGCCTCGGCATCCGCATCGTCGGCGAGGTCACCAAGGACCGCCTGGACCTGCTCCGCGAGGCCGACGCCATCGCCCGCGAGGAGCTGACGGCGGCCGGCCTGGACCGCGACATCTGGCAGTGCCCGGTGGTCCTCCTCGCCGACGTCCGCTCGGTCGGCGTCCAGGGCGACGGCCGCACCTACGGCCACCCGATCGTGCTGCGTCCGGTCTCCTCCGAGGACGCCATGACGGCCGACTGGTCGCGCCTGCCGTACGAGACGCTGGCGAAGATCTCCACCCGCATCACCAACGAGGTCGCCGACGTCAACCGCGTCGTCCTCGACGTGACGAGCAAGCCGCCGGGGACCATCGAGTGGGAGTGACCCCTCCCGCCGCCTGAGAGCCCCCGGAGGCCCCAGGTCAACGCCGATGCCGTCGCTCATTCGTTTGGGCGGCGGCATTGTCGTATCGGATGGGTACGCTGAGTGAAGAGACGAGACTTCGGCGTATGGGAGTAACTATGAGCGCCGCACCCGAGGACAGGCTTGAGCAGGAGCCGAACCGGTGGCCGGTTCCGCCCGAGGGCGGCTGGACGGCGGACGACCTCGACCGGATTCCGGGCCTCCCGCCCCACACCGAGCTGATCGACGGGAGTCTCGTCTTCATGAGTCCGCAGCGGAAGTTCCACACGCGAGCCATGTGGCTGCTGGAGTCCGCCCTCCTCGCCCACGTACCCGCGGATCTGGACGTCGACCGGGAGATGACCATCAGGCTGGACACCAGCAACCGCCCGGAGCCTGATCTGCTGGTGTACAGGGCCGACGCCGACACCGGCCCCGACCAGACCTGGTACGCACCGGAGGACGTCGTTCTCGCCGTCGAGGTCGTGTCCCCCGATTCCCTGGAGCGCGACCGGGGCGTCAAACCGCGCAAGTACGCCGAGGCCGGGGTCAAGCACTTCTGGCGGGTCGAGCAGGGCGACGACGATCTGCCCGTCGTCTACGTCTACGAGCTCGACCCGGCGACGCGCACCTACACGCCCACCGGAATCCACCACCAGAAGATGAACCTGTCTGTTCCCTTCCCGATCGACGTGGACCTCAGCGAGATCTACCGCCGGGGCCGCCGGTAATTCCCTGGCACCGGCCTCCCCGCCCGTGCCACCCGACCCCACCCCTTCTCACCGACCCCACCTGGCGGTAACTTCCGGTCCCGTACGCCCTGGGAACCCGAGGAGCCGCCATGTCCGAGCCGGTCGCCGTGCCCGCCCCCGCCCCCGCCCCTGCCCCGATCCCCGTCGACCAGCTCCAGTTCGCGATGCCGCCCGTGCACTCCTCGCCGGACGAGGAACGCGCGTACCGCAGGGAGCGACTGGCGGGCGCGCTGCGGCTGTTCGGGCAGCTCGGCTACGAGGACGGGGTCTCCGGGCACATCACCGTGCGCGACCCCGAGCTGGCGGACTGCTTCTGGGTCAACCCGTTCGGCGCGCCGTTCGCCGACATCGCCCCGCAGGACCTGATCCTCGTCAACGGCGACGGCCAGGTGGTCCGGGGCCGCTTCCACGTCAACCAGGCCGCGTTCGCGGTGCACGCGGCGGTCCACCGGGCCCGGCCGGACACCGTGGCCGTCGCCCACACCCACTCCACGCACGGCCGGGCGCTCGCCGCGCTCGGGGAGCCGATCGAGCCGATCACCCAGGAGTCCTGCGCCTTCTACGAGGATCACGCGCTGTACGACACCTACTCCGGGGTCGTCGTGGACGAGGAGGAGGGCCGGCGGATCGCCGCCGCGCTCGGGCCGCACAAGGCGGTGATCCTGCGCAACCACGGGCTGCTGACGGTCGGCGACTCGGTGGACGCGGCGGCCTGGTGGTTCCTCACGATGGAGCGCGCCTGCCAGGTCCAGCTGCTGGCGAGGGCCGCCGGGAAGCCCGTGCTCATCTCGCACCGGGACGCGGTCACCACCCGCGACCACCTCGGCAGCGACCTGGTGGCCTGGATCAACTACCAGCCCCTGTGGCAGCGGATCGCTCGAACGTTCTGACGACACCCGCCCCCGGACCGCCCCGATGCACGGCCCGGCCGCCCGGTACGGCACAATTCGCGGATATCGCAAGTGAGTTGGCTGTACCGGGGCGGGAAAGGGCGTAATCCTCCGTGGCGTTGGACGAAGCAAGGACGAGCGGCACGCACGGCGGCGGCTGTACCTGCGGCGACTGCCCGCACGGAGCCCGTCGCGGACACCGGCGCGCGGTCGCCGCGTTCCTGGCCAAACGCGACGAACTGGCGGCCGGCAACGGGCTGCCCGCCGCCGTCGCCCAGTCGCCGTCCGCCTCCCGGCAGTGGGTCTCCGACGAGCTGACCGGATCCGCCCGTACCGTCGCGGAGCGGGCCCGCGAGGCCGGTGACGCCTGGCTCCACCAGGTGTGGCGGGGCACGCTGTTCGCCGTCTGGGGCGCGGCCGGGGCGCTGCTCGTCGGGGCGAGCCTCACCGCGATCGGGGCCGGCTGGTCCACCGCCCGCACCGCCGGTCTGATCGCCGCCCTCGTCACCGCCGGGCTGCTCACCGCCGCCGCCCGGCTCCACCGCGCCCGGGGCGGCCTGCTCGCCCCGTTGATCGGTGAGGACAACCGGCTCTCCACCTCCCGGACGGTCGCCGCCGGCTGGGTGCTGCTCGCCGTCTTCGCCGTCCTCGTCCTCGCGCTGCAACTGGCCGGGGCCTCCGACCCGGACGACCGGGACGCGCTGATCGAGGGGCTCGACCTGGTGCGCTCCGCCGGGGTCGTGGCCGTGCTGGCGCTGGTGTGCGCGGTCGCCGTCGTCGTGCGCCGCGTGGTGACCGTACGGGTGCTGAGCCAGCGGCTCCAGAAGCTGCGCGCGGACCGGCCGCGCGCCGCCGACCTGCTCACCGACGACTCGGGGCGCGGCTCCTTCACGGATGTGCAGTACGTGCTGGTCAGCGCCGTCGCCGTACTGTTCGCGGCGGTCCGCCTGGCCCGCCGCCCCGAGCAGCTGCCCGACCTGCCGTGGGGGCTCGCGCTGCTGGTGGCGGTCTCGGCGGCGACCTACTTCGCCGGGAAGTACGCGGAGGGCGGCCGGCCCGTCGTGCTCTCCGTCGTGCGGGCCCGGGAGGCCGGGGACCTGGACGGCGCGATCCGGACCGGCGACGACATCGAGATCCGGGGCGCGGGCTTCGTACCGCCCGGCGCGGGCGGCCCCGACCGGCTGGCCCGGCTCGTCGTGCGGATAGGGACCGTCCATGTGCACGTCCCGCTGGTCCCGGTCGCCGGAGGCTTCGCCAACCCGACCGACACCGTCCTCACCGTGCCCGTCCCGGTCGAGGTCGAGCCGGGCACCGTGGACGTCCAGGTCGTCACCGCCGCCGGGGTGGAGACCAACCGCTGTCCGATCGACGTGACGGACTGACGCTCCGTCCTTTCTTCCGCTGATTGCCCCGCAGCCCTGGTGAGCAGCGCGCCGAAGGCGTACGTATGGTCGAGGTGACGGGACTTCGGGAAGTAGGGCAGTGGCGATGAACGGTTACGGCGGCGGTTCGTACGGTCTGGGCGAGCGCAGGACGCTGCGGGAGCAGGCGGGCACGTACGCCCTGCTGCCGCTGCGGATCTTCCTCGGCGTCACCTTCGTCTACGCGGGCCTCGACAAGCTCACCGACAGCGGGTTCCTGTCCGCGACCGGCACCGGATCCATCGGCGAGATGATGCGCGGGGTGCGCGACTCCTCCGCCATCCCCGCCCTCGTCGACCTGGCGCTGAAGAGCCCCGAGGGCTTCGGGTACGCCATCGCGATCGGCGAACTCCTCGTCGGCCTGGGCACCCTCGTCGGCCTCTGGGCCCGGCTCGCGGCGCTCGGCGGCGCACTGATCTCGCTGAGCCTCTGGCTGACCGTGAGCTGGCAGGCCACCCCGTACTACTACGGCAACGACCTGCCCTATCTGATGGCGTGGCTGCCGCTGGTGCTCGCGGGCGCCACCGTGTTCTCCGCCGACGCCTTCCTCGCCTCGCGCCGCCGCCGGAGCATGTAGGCGGCCCAGGTCACCGTCGCGGCCAGCCACAGCCCGCCGAGGAACAGCGGCAGGAAGAACGTCCACGGGACCTCCCAGGCCCCGGCGGCGTCGGCCGCGTACCCGCCGGCCAGACCCAGCATCGCCAGGCCCGCCACCGCGCGGCCGGGCCGGAATTCATGACGCAGCACGGGTGACCTCCACCTGTCCGATGCCGACTTCCAGTTCCAGTTCGATCGTTCCGGCGGCCTTCGTGCCCGCCGGCGGTGGCAGCGTCCGCTGCGTCGACTCGTCGCTGTTGATCCGGACCTGGACCCGCTGGCCCTCCTCCAGCCGGATCTCCCCGAGACCCGCCTCGGCGCGCACCTTCACCGTCACGTTCGCCGGGACGACGACGGCCGCCCGGCCCGCCGCCACGTCGAGCCCCGTGCGCACGGTCTCGCCCTTGGGCACCTTCAGACCGGACAGGTCCAGCCGGGCGTCGCCCGTACGCAGCTCGTAGTGCGGCTCGACGGCGGCCACCGAGGCGGGCCGCCACTCCTGACGGGCCCACGAGGTGTCGATGTCCTTCGGCACCGCCGCGGCGCCCGCCAGCAGACCCGCCGTGATCATCGCCATCAGGACCGTGCCGAAGCCGGTCCGCCCCAGCACCGAGGCGATCAGCAGACCGAGGCCGAACACCGCGAGGGCGGCGACCAGACCGATCTGGAGCGCGGTGCCCAGCGGCTGGTGCTGCCAGCTCAGCCCGGTGCCGAGACCGCCCGCCACCAGCGCCGTCAGAAAGACCAGGCCGCCGATGGAGCGCGGCCCGCGCGGTGCGGGCGACGGCCGAGGCGCGGTGAACGGGGCGTCCGGCGTGGGCCGCCCGGCCTTCACACCGGCGCGCGCCGCGCCGACGTCCGTGTCCGACGGCCCCCACAGATAGCCGGAGCCGACCGGGCCCGTGGTCCCGTCCTTGACGATCGGGTCCCGCCACCACGACGGGCCGCCGGGCGTCGGCGGGGCCTTCACCTCCGGCGGCGGCGTGCCGAGCCCGCCGGCGTGCGCGGGCCCGGGCGGGGAAGCCGGTGCGCCGGGCGGGGCCGCCGGGCCCTCCGGGGCCGCCGTCCGCCGGGACTGCGTCCATACGGAGAACCCGACGACCGCCAGCGTCAGCAGCGCGGCGAACGCCAGCATGCCCCGGTTGTGCAGCATCGACAGGAAAAGACCGCAGCCGATCAGCGCCAGCAGCAGCGCCACCAGGGAAGCCCCGTCGACCCGCCCCGACAGCAGCTTGCGCGCCTCGTTCTCGTCGTCGCCGTCCGCGGGCAGCAGCAGCCAGGCGAAGCCGTAGAAGATCAGACCGATGCCCCCGGTCGCCGACAGCACACCGAGCACGATCCGGAAGATCACCGGGTCCACGTCGCAGTACCGGCCGAGTCCGCCGCACACCCCGGCGACGACCTTCTGTCGCGGGGTGCGCCGCAGCGTCGGCTTCGGCGCCTCGGGGGGCGCGACGCCGGGAGCGGTGGGGGAGGGAGCGGTCATGCCTCCATGGTGACGGGCCGGACCGCCCGCCGGGACCCGCGCCGACCCTGGCCGGTCCCTGATATTGCCCGCGCCCGCCCCGGAAGGGCCGTCCACGACGGCCGTACAGCGCTGTTCCGCCTTGCCCGGGCACGTAATCAGGGTCGCCTCCGGGACCGACCCTGATGCCGCCCCGCGTCTGCGCGTGTGACGATCGGGGTATGCCAGCCGCCACCGCCCGAGCCGCCAGCTCCCTCGCCGCCGATCCGGAGGAGCCGCCGCTGCGCAAGCTCTACCGCAGCGCGGACGGCCGGCTGCTCGGCGGCGTCGCGCGCGGGCTCGCCGGGCACCTCGGGCTGCCGGTCGCCTGGGTGCGGTTCCTCTTCCTCGGGCTGTTCTTCACCGACGGCCTCGGCGCGGTGCTCTACGCGGTGTTCTGGATCGTCGTCCCGCTCGGCGTCGGCGGCGTCGACGCCGAGCGCTCGGTGTTCGAGACCTCGACGGACGGCCGCCGCAAGCTCCGCAAACCGGACAAGGGCCAGGTCTTCGCGCTGGTCGCCCTGACCGTCGGGGCCGTCGCGTTCGTCGTCAACGTCGACATGGGCAGCGACGCCGACCGCTACATCTGGCCGACCCTGCTGATCGGCGCGGGCTCCGTCCTGGTGTGGCGGCAGGCGGACAACGCCCGCCGCGCCCGCTGGATGGAGACCGGCCGCAACCGCAAGCTGCTGCACCTGGCCCGCGGCCTCGCCGGAGTGGCCCTCGTCGGCCTCGGCCTCGCCGTGTTCATGGTGGTGCGCGGCTCGGCCGCCCAGCTCGGCAACGTCCTCACCGCGGCCATCGCCGTACTCACCGGCATCGCCCTGCTCGCCGGCCCTTACCTGGTGCGGATGACCCAGGACCTCTCCGAGGAGCGCCTGATGCGCATCCGGGCCCAGGAGCGGGCCGAGGTCGCCGCCCACGTCCACGACTCGGTGCTGCACACCCTCACCCTGATCCAGCGCAACGCGGACGACGGCGGCGAGGTCAGACGCCTCGCCCGCGCCCAGGAGCGCGAGCTGCGCAACTGGCTCTACAACCCCGAGGGCACCGGCAAGGACGAGGACGACGAGCCGGAGACGTTGGCCGAGGCGGTCAAGCGGGCCGCCGCCGAGGTCGAGGACAAGCACGGCGTACCGCTGGAGGTCGTCGTGGTCGGCGACTGCCCCCTCGACGACAAGCTGACCGCGCAGATGCAGGCCGCGCGCGAGGCGATGGTCAACGCCGCCAAGTACGGTGGCGAGGGCGGCGCCGTGCAGGTCTACGCGGAGGTCGAGGGCACTACGGTCTTCGTGTCCGTACGGGACCGGGGTCCGGGGTTCGACCTGGACGAGGTTCCCGGGGACCGCATGGGCGTACGAGAATCAATCATCGGCCGGATGCAGCGCAACGGCGGCAGCGCCCGGCTGCGTTCGGTGCCCGGCGGGGGCACCGAGGTCGAGCTGGAGATGGAGAGGGCGAGCGAATGACCGAGAACACCGAAGCCACCGGGGGCCCGGAGCGGCGGGTACGGGTCGTGCTCGTCGACGACCACCGGATGTTCCGCACCGGGGTGCAGGCCGAGATCGGCCGCACCGAGGAGACCGGCGTCGAAGTGGTCGGCGAGGCCGCCGACGTCGACCAGGCGGTCACCGTCATCACGGCGACCCGCCCCGAGGTCGTCCTCCTCGACGTCCACCTCCCGGGCGGCGGCGGCGTCGAGGTGCTCCGCCGCTGCGCGCCCATGATGGGCACGGCCGAGAACCCGGTCCGCTTCCTCGCGCTGTCCGTCTCGGACGCCGCGGAGGACGTCATCGGCGTGATCCGGGGCGGCGCGCGCGGCTATGTCACCAAGACGATCACCGGCACCGACCTGGTCGACTCGATCTTCCGGGTCCAGGAGGGCGACGCGGTCTTCTCCCCGCGTCTGGCCGGCTTCGTCCTGGACGCCTTCGCCTCCACGGACGCCCCGCCGGTCGACGAGGACCTGGACCGCCTCACCCAGCGCGAGCGCGAGGTGCTGCGGCTGATCGCGCGCGGCTACGCGTACAAGGAGATCGCCAAGCAGCTGTTCATCTCGGTGAAGACGGTCGAGTCGCACGTCTCGGCGGTGCTCAGGAAGCTCCAGCTCTCCAACCGCCACGAGCTGACCCGGTGGGCCACGGCACGACGGCTGGTCTGAGACCGTCGGTCAACCGGCGGCCGGGTCGAGCGAGATGTTGACCTTCTCGCCGATCCGGCGGTAGCCGATGCCCGTGTAGATCCGCTCGACGTCGGCGTCGCCCGGCTCCAGCCAGACGGCCCGGCAGCCCTGGTCGAGGGCCCGTTCCGTCAGCCAGGCGGAGAGCGCGGCGCCGACGCCCCGGCGGCGGAAGGACGCGGCGACGGCGAGACCGGCCAGTTCGCTGAGGCCGTCGACCGCGACCGAGCAGCCACCGGCCCCGGCCGGCGTGCCGTCGAGGACGGCCAGGGCGGCGACCCCGTCGCCGGCGGCCGCCGCACGCAGCCAGTCGGTCGTTCCGCTCTCGGGCTCGCCCTCGCCGCCGAAGCCGTGATGCTGGACGCGGGCGGCGTCGGTGAATTCCGCTTCGGTGCCGGGCACCATGATGCGGAGGCCGTCGACCGGGCTCGGCGTCCGGAGGTCCTCGCGGCCGCAGGCCAGCAGCGGGGCCCGGTTCTCCACGGTGAAACCGGCGGCGAGCAGGGCCGGTTCGACAGCCGGGGCCCAGGCGGGCAGGAACTCCAGGCGGGGCAGCCGCTCGCGCCGCCGGAACGCCTCGACCAGGGCCGCCACCTCGTCCGCCGTGGGTTCCGCTTCGCGGTCGGGGATGGCGTAGTTGGCGTACTTCAGCTCCCAGCCCGGGTTGTGCCGGACGGTGAACGGGCCCACGCGGTAGTGGTCGGGCGACCGCAGCGTGAGCGTACGGGCGTAATCCTGGACGGCGTTCGCCATCGTCATACGGGAGTTCCTTCGGCGGTACGGATCGGCGCCGGGGACTATGCCACGCGCGTCGCCCCGGCGAAAGGCATCTGATCGATGGGCGCGATGCGCACCGGTGCTCCCGGGCGCGGGGCGTGGATCATCTGGCCGCCGCCGATGTAGAGGCCGACATGGCTGATCCCGGAGTAGAAGAACACCAGGTCGCCGGGGGCCAGTTCGGAGCGGGAGACCCGGGATCCGGCGTTGATCTGGGTGTAGGTGGTGCGTGGCAGGCTCACGCCCGCCGCCTTCCAGGCCGCCTGGGTCAGGCCCGAGCAGTCGAAGGCGTTGGGGCCCGTCGCGCCCCAGACGTACGGCTTGCCGATCGCCCCGTGGGCGAAGGCGATGGCCTGCCCGGCGCGGGAGTTCGGGGCCGCTGCCGGGCCGCTCCGGGCGGTGGAGCGGTCGGCGTGGGCGGGGCCGCCCCCGTGCCGGGCGTCGGCGGAGCGTTCGTAGGCGGCGCGTTCGTCGGCGGTCAGGGTGTCCAGGAGCCTGCGGGCGTCGGCCAGCTTGGTGCGGATCGCGGTGCGGTGTTCGCGCAGCTCGGTGCGGCGGGCGGCGAGGCGTTCGGTCTCCTGGTCGGCGGTGGCCTTGACGCGGGTGATCTGGGAGACCTGCCGCTTGATGTTCCGCAGCAGGCCGCTCTGGCGGTCGCCCGCCCGGTCGAGGTAGGAGGCGCGCTGCAGATAGGCGTCGGGGTCGGAGGAGAGCGCCAGTTGCAGGGCCGGGTCGAGGGTGCCGCCGCGGTACTGCGCGGTGGCCAGCGAACCCAGGGCGTTCCGCGTGGTGTTGAGGCGGTCGGTGCGGCGGGCGGCCTCGTCGGTCAGGGCCTCGACCCTGCGGGTGGCGGCGGCCGCCTTCTCCTTCGCCCCGTTGTACTTCTCGGTGGCGACCTCGGCGTCGTGGTAGAGCCGGTCGACCTTCGCCTTGACCTGGTCGGCGGTGGGAGCCGGTTCGGCGGGGGCCGCGCCGGCCCCGCTGACCGAGACGGCGGTGGCGGCCCCGGCGAGCGCCAGGGTGGCGGCGGTGCGGGCAGCAGGGCCGGTGAACGGGCGCTGCTTGGGTTTTCGGTGAGCTGACCTGCGGTGCGCTGCCACGGGGGCGGCATCCTTCCTGTCGGCCGACCGCCGGGGGATACCGGCGGGTCCGTGAAGGACGCTAATCCGGGTGCGCGGAAAAGGGTCACCATGACAGCTATTGCCCTGATGTGACGTTTCGCCGATCGCTGATGATCGAAGCGATCAATGAAGGCTTGCCTCACTGAAAGGTAAAACTTTGGCCATGGCTAGGCTCCGGAGCCATGGACGTACTCATCAATGTCTTCGTCGCCCTGCACATCATCGGCATCGCCTCCCTGCTGGGCGGCTTCCTGACGCAGATGAAGGCCATGGGTGAGGGCACCGCCCGCTTCGGCCCGGCCATGCTCCACGGTGCGCTGACCATGCTCGTCACCGGCATCGCCCTCGTCGGCCTCAACCAGGCCGACGACCAGACCGTGAACAACGTCAAGATCGGCATCAAGCTGGCGCTGCTGGTCGTGATCCTCGCCCTGGTCTACGTCAAGCGGGACGACGAGACGGTCGACGAGGGCGCGTTCGGGGCGGTCGGCGGGCTGACGGTCGCCAACATCTTCATCGCCACCGTCTGGACCTGAGGCCGGACCACGGCCTTCCGGGGGCGGCCGCCGAAGAGCCGCCCCCCGGCCCGTACCCGTACTACGCCGGGCGGACGCTCCCGTAGATCGGCATGTAGTAGATCGACTCCTCGCGCACGTTCGCACCCGGCTTCGGGGCGTGGATCATCATGCCGTCGCCCTTGTAGATGCCGACATGGCTGATGTCGTCGTAGAAGAAGACCAGGTCCCCCGGCCGCAGGTCGGACGTGGCGACCCGGGTCCCGACCTTCACCTGATCCCAGGTGGTCCGCGGCAGGGTCACGCCCGCCTCCCGCCACGCCGCCTGCGTCAGCCCCGAGCAGTCGTACGAGGAGGGGCCCGACGCGCCCCAGACGTACGGCTTCCCGATCTGGGCGCGGGCGAAGTCCAGCACCTTCTCCGCCTTGGCGGCGTAACCGCTGCCCGTACCGGATCCGGAGCCCGAACCCGTGCCCGTACCGGAACCGGAGCCCGTGCCCGAACCGCCCGACTCCTTCGCGGCCTCCTCGCGGGCCTTCTCCTCCGCCTCGGCCTTCTCCTTCGCCTCGGCGGCCTGCCGGGCGGCCAGCTTCGCCGCCTTCTCCTTGGCCTCGGCCTCCTTCTTGCGCTCCAGCTCCGCCAGCCGCGCCTTCTCCTCGGCGGTCAGCCGGGACAGCAGCCCACGGGCCTCGGTGAGCTTGGTCTGCACGTCCTTCTTGCTGGAGGCGAGCGTGGCCTGCGTCTCGGTGAGGGTCTCCAGGCTCTTCACCGCCTCCGCGCGCTTCTTCGCCGCCGAGGCCTGCTGCGTACGGAAATCGGTGACGGCCTTCTGCTGCCGCTCCGTCGCCCGGTCCATCAGCCGGCTCTGGTCGAAGTACCCCTGCGGGTCGTCCGCCAGGAAGAACGTCGCCGTGGGCGCGATGCCGCCGCTGCGGTACTGCGCCGCCGCGTAGGAGCCCAGCGCCCGGCGCGCCTCGTTGATCTTCTCGGTCCGCTTCGCCACGTCGGAGAGCAGCGTGTCGACCTTCTTCTGCTGCGTGGCGGAGGCGGCCTTGGCCCGGTTGTACTCCTGGGTCGCGGTGCCCGCCTGCCGGTACAGGGCGTCGACCTTCTTCTGCACTTCCTCGATGGCGGGCTTCGGCTCCGCGGGCGCGGCCGTGGCGCTCTGCGTGGAGAGCAACGTCACGGAGGCCAGCGCGGCCGTCGTCAGCCCGACGGCGGGAGTGGTGGTGCGCACCTTCGTGCGCGGCTTGCGATGCGATGCCAAGACCGGCATCTCCTTCCGTGGACCGCCTACCGGGTTAGCTGTCGGGTTCGGACGGAACGGAAGGCTGTCCTACGGTCCGGATCGAGGTCACGGACCGATTCACCCCGGTTCTGCGTGTGGGTCCCCGGTTCCGAACTGCCTGGAGGGCAGGACGGATTCGGCAGAGGTGTCCGTTAGGCGCGGTTCGCCTCAGGGAGGTACGGATCACCTGACCGAGCACGCTAGCCAACCCGTGGCACCGCTGGGAAGCACGATGAGCGATATGCCCGATACATTTTCGTGACCTTTTCGGATCGAGGGCTCCGCACCCCCTCCGACCGGGCACTCCTTCACGGAACGTCGACGTCCGCTCTCCGTGCGTAGAGCCGAAACCGTCGCTTCCCGGCTTCGGCGGAAGGTTGTCAGTCCGGCCGCCTAGACTCAGTAGGCGATGAGCAGCCTCTTTGACGACAGTTTCCTGACCGGCCTCCAGCCCGCGGAGGACGGCCCCCCGCCGCCCCCCGAGGACCACGCGCCCGAAGCGGTGCCGGAGGGACTCTTCGAGGGCGTCTACGACGCGCCCCCGCCTCCCCGGGACGGGTACTACCGGGACGGTCACCCGCGCCCGGTGATCGACTCCGCCGCGCTGCTCGACGGGCTGAACACCGAGCAGCGCGCCGCCGTCGTGCACGCCGGATCCCCGCTGCTCATCGTCGCCGGGGCCGGCTCCGGCAAGACCCGGGTGCTCACCCACCGCATCGCCCATCTGCTGGCCGAGCGCGGCACGCACCCCGGGCAGATCCTCGCGATCACCTTCACCAACAAGGCCGCGGGCGAGATGAAGGAGCGCGTCGAGCAGCTGGTGGGCCCGCGCGCCAACGCCATGTGGGTCATGACCTTCCACAGCGCGTGCGTCCGCATCCTGCGCCGCGAGTCGAAGAAGCTCGGCTTCACCTCGTCGTTCTCGATCTACGACGCCGCCGACTCCAAGCGCCTGATGGCCCTGGTCTGCCGTGACCTCGACCTGGACCCCAAGCGCTATCCGCCGAAGTCCTTCACCGCCAAGGTCTCCAACCTCAAGAACGAGCTCATCGACGAGGAGACCTTCGCCGGACAGGCGGCGGACGGGTTCGAGAAGACCCTCGCCCAGGCGTACGCGCTCTACCAGGCCCGCCTGCGCGAGGCCAACGCCCTGGACTTCGACGACATCATCATGACGACGGTCCACCTCCTCCAGGCCTTCCCGGACGTCGCCGAGCACTACCGCCGCCGCTTCCGCCACGTCCTCGTCGACGAGTACCAGGACACCAACCACGCCCAGTACACGCTGGTCCGTGAGCTGGTCGGCCCGGCCGGGGAGAACGACGCGCCCGCCGAGCTGTGCGTGGTGGGCGACGCGGACCAGTCGATCTACGCCTTCCGGGGCGCGACCATCCGCAACATCCTCCAGTTCGAGGAGGACTACCCGAGCGCGACGACGATCCTGCTGGAGCAGAACTACCGCTCCACGCAGACGATCCTCTCCGCCGCCAACGCCGTCATCGAGCGCAACGAGAGCCGCCGCCCCAAGAACCTCTGGACCAACGCCGGCTCCGGCGCCCGCATCACCGGCTATGTCGCCGACACCGAGCACGACGAGGCGCAGTTCGTCGCCGACGAGATCGACCGGCTCACCGACGCGGGCGACGCCAAGGCGGGCGACGTCGCCGTCTTCTACCGGACCAACGCCCAGTCCCGTGTCTTCGAAGAGATCTTCATCCGCGTCGGCCTGCCCTACAAGGTCGTCGGCGGCGTGCGCTTCTACGAGCGCAAGGAGGTCCGGGACGTCCTGGCCTACCTCCGCGTCCTCGCCAACCCCGAGGACACCGTCCCGCTGCGCCGCATCCTCAACGTCCCCAAGCGCGGCATCGGCGACCGCGCCGAGGCCATGATCGACGCCCTGTCGACGCGCGAGAAGATCTCCTTCCCGCAGGCGCTGCGCCGCGTCGACGAGGCGTACGGCATGGCCGCCCGCTCCTCCAACGCCGTCAAGCGCTTCAACACGCTGATGGAGGAGCTGCGCACGATCGTCGAGTCCGGCGCCGGGCCCGCCGTCGTGCTGGAAGCCGTCCTGGAGCGCACGGGCTATCTCGCCGAGCTCCAGTCCTCCACCGACCCGCAGGACGAGACCCGTATCGAGAACCTTCAGGAACTCGCCGCCGTCGCCCTGGAGTTCGAGCAGGAGCGCGGCGACGAGGAGGGCGCGGGCACGCTCGCGGAGTTCCTGGAGAAGGTCGCGCTCGTCGCGGACTCCGACCAGATCCCCGACGAGGACGAGGACGGCTCCGGCGTCATCACGCTGATGACCCTGCACACCGCGAAGGGTCTGGAGTTCCCGGTGGTCTTTCTCACCGGCATGGAGGACGGCGTCTTCCCGCACATGCGCGCCCTCGGCCAGACCAAGGAGCTGGAGGAGGAGCGCCGCCTCGCGTACGTCGGCATCACCCGCGCCCGCGAACGGCTCTATCTGACCCGGGCCGCGATGCGCAGCGCCTGGGGCCAGCCCTCGTACAACCCGCCCTCGCGGTTCCTGGAGGAGATCCCGGAGCAGCACCTGGAGTGGAAGCGCAAGGGCCCGATGGCCGCCCCCGCCGGACCGACCTCCGGCATCACGTCCTCGCTCTCCTCCTCCCGCGCCCGCACCGGCCCCTCGGGCTTCGCGACCCGGCGCGGCGCGGAGAAGCCGACGGTCACCCTGGTGGTCGGGGACCGGGTCACGCACGACCAGTTCGGGCTCGGCACGGTGACGGCCGTCGAGGGCTTCGGCGACCAGGCCAAGGCGACGGTCGACTTCGGCGACGAGCGCCCGAAGAAGCTGCTCCTGCGGTACGCGCCGGTCGAGAAGCTGTAGACGCACGGACGGACGCGAAAAGGGGGGCCCTCGGGCCCCCCTTTTTTCACATGCTCGTCAGGTCGGGTTGACGCCCTTGCTGCGCAGCCACACCAGCGGGTCGATCGCCGCACCGCCGCCGGGCCGGACCTCGAAGTGCAGGTGAGGACCGGTGGAGTTGCCCGAGTTCCCGGAGTACGCGATGACGTCACCGGCCTTCACCGGACCCGAGCGGATCTTGGTGCTGCTGAGGTGGCAGTACCAGGTCTCGGTGCCGTCGGCCGCCGTCACGATCGCCATGACCCCGTAGGCGCTGTTCAGCTGGGTGCGCACGGTGCCGTCGGTCGCGGCCATCACCGGAGTGCCGTACGAGACGGGGAAGTCGATGCCCGAGTGCACGGACATCCAGTTGACGCCGGCCTGACCGTAGTAGGCGCTGAGCCCGTGCTGCTTGACCGGCAGGACGAACTTGGGTCGCAGCGCCTCACGGCGTGCGGCCTCCTCCTCGCGCTTCTTCTTCTCCGCCGCCTGCCGCTCCCGCAGGTCGATGCGCTCCTGGGTGCGGCTCGCGCGCTCACGGAAGTCGTCGCTGCCCTCGGAGAGCTGCTCCAGCTGGCTGTCCAGCTGGTTGTTCGCGGCTACCGGCTTGACCGTGCTGGGGTCGGCGACCGCCAGCGAGGTGGTCGTCTCGTCCTGCTTCTCCTCGCCGCCGGGCATCCCGCTGACCGAGGCCGCGGCGATGCCCGCGACGCTCATCACGCAGGCGGAGGGCACCGCGACGGTCAGCAGGGCGGAGCGCTTGGCGGGGGTACGCCGACGGGCCCGGTTGCGGGGTGCGGGGGCACGGACGGCGGTGCGGTTCACGGGGTGCGGGGCGGGGAAGTCGTCCCCGGCGTCCCGCTCCCGCTCCGGCGCGGCGTCCGGTTCGAGGACGGCGAACGCGGCGGTGGCGGTCGGGTCGGCCTGCGGCTCCTCGGCCGTACCGTCCGGCTCGGCCGAGGCCTCGGGCGCCGTCGCGTCGGCCGACTGCTGTTCGTACAGCGGGTACGACGTCTGTTCGGGCTCGTACGCGGTGTCCCCGGGCGTGGCGCCGGAGTTCCACGCGGTCGCGTCGTAGGCGCCCGTGTCGTAGGCCCCGCCGCCGTACGTGCCCGTGTCGTAGACGCCGGTGGTGGCGTACGTCCCGGTGTCGGCGGCGACGGCCGCCGTGCCGTACGCGCCGGTCGGATACGCCCCGGTCTCGTAGGCGTCCGCGCCGTGGACGCCGCCGGTTCCGTACGCGGTGCCGGCCGGATACGTACCGGTGTCGTAGGCGCCCGTCTCGTACGTTCCGGTCTCGTACGCCTCCGTGGCGTACGGGGCCTCCGCGCCGAACGAAGTGCCCGTGCCGAAGGTGGTGTCCGTGCCGTACGAGGTGTCCGTGCCGTACGGGGCGGTGGGGAACGCGCCGGTGTCGGCGGTCGCCCACTGGCCGGTCAGGTCCTGATCGGTGACCTGCTGCCAGGCCCCGGAGGTGTCCCACTGCTGCGGGGCCTGTTGCGAGGCCTGCTGCGGGGTCTGCTCCTGGGCGGCGTAGCCGTCGTAGGCGAGCGTCTGCTGTGCGCCGGTGTTCCAGGCGGAAGCGT
Organism: Streptomyces sp. SID14515; assembly: GCF_010548505.1. Taxonomy (NCBI): domain Bacteria; kingdom Bacillati; phylum Actinomycetota; class Actinomycetes; order Kitasatosporales; family Streptomycetaceae; genus Streptomyces; species Streptomyces sp. SID14515. Next base: position 29,495 of record NZ_JAAGMH010000043.1, read on the forward strand.
CGTACTGGCCGCTGTGGTTCGGCTGTCCGGTCGCGTACGTGGTGTCGTAGCCGGCGCCGTAGGTGCTGTCGCCGTATCCGGCGGCGGGGTGACCCGTGTCGTAGCCGGTGTCGTGGCCGCCCGGAAGGGAGCCGAAGAGCGGGTCGGTGTCGAAGCTGCCGGTCGATCGGTCGTCGTACCCGACGTGCCCGGCGTGGGGGTGCTGGTCGTTCACCAACTTCTCTCTCGCCTCGGCAGCAGGACTGTTCTGGGTCCCGGTCAGGGGGGTCCCAGGGGGAAGCAGTGGCCGCGACTGTACCCGGCGGTATGTGAGGACGACAATCTTCGACAGGTTTTGCGTCCGTAGGAAACGGGCAATCGGCCGTCTTTCGGTGGACGATAGACGCAGCCTTGGCCCTACGTTCGATAAATGTTCTATTTCAGGCCACGGAAGTCGCACCGTCGGCGGGCGCCGCGTCCTCTTCTGTCCCCGGCGCATCCAGAGCCTCACGGATCGCGGCGGCCACCGTCGGGTGCACGGGCAGGGCGAGGTGCCCGATGCCGGTGACGCGTACGTTCACCGCGTCGAGATCGGGGTGGTCGACGCACGCCGTCTCGATGGGGACCATCACCTGGTCCAGCTCGCTCCAGAAGCTCACGAACCGGGTCCGGCAGCCGGGGGCGGGGGCGCGCAGTTCCTCGATCACCGAGGAACTGCCGCGCATCTGCCGCACGATGGGGTGAACGCCCGCCCCGGGGGCGACGGCGGTGCCTCCGTGCGGGGTTCCGAGCGTCACCAGGGTGCGCACCCGCCGGTCGCCGCCGAGTCGCTGTACGTAGTAGCGGGCGATCAGGCCGCCGAGGCTGTGCCCGACGATGTCGACCCGGTGGTGCCCGGTGCGCGCGCAGATCTCCTCGACATGCCGCCCGAGCAGTCCGGCGGCGGTGCGGATGTCGCGGGTCAGCGGGGAGTAGTTGAGGGATTCCAGGTGGCGGTGGCGGTGGCGGTGGCCGTGACCTTGGCCGTTCCGGATCAGCGCGCGGCGCAGGAGGACGAACACGGAGCGGTTGTCGATGAAGCCGTGCAGCAGGAGGACGGGCGGCGCGGCGGCGGCTGTGACCGGGAGGGCGGTGGCCGGCGGGGCGGCCTCGTCCGGGCCCCGGTCCGGGTCCGGGCCCCCGGCGGTGGTTTCGGTGCCGGTTCCGGCGTCGGTGCCTGTGCCCGTCCCTGTGCCTGTGCTTGTCGGCCGGGTCGGTGGGCGGCGCTCCGGGGTGAGGCCGAAGGGGTAGACGACCAGGTGTCCGGCGAGGACGACCAGTTCCAGTGCGGTGGCGCCGAGCAGTGCGGACGAGAGCCGGGGGACCGGCGGGCGGGGGAGGCGGGGCAGTAGGGAGAGGAGAGGGAGGAGCTTCACGGCCGACCTCCTGCACTGGCGTACGGGGGAGGCGGCTCCCGTCCCCGTATGCCCTCATGGGGTGTCGGCACGAGCGCCGCGCGGCCGGTGGCGGCCGGGCGGACGTGGGGCCGTACCACCGTGCCGTGCGGCTGGCGGCGCGGTGGTACGGCGACCTCGTAGCGGCTCCCTCAGGGGGTGTGTCGCGCCGGTCCCCGCGCGGCCGGAACACCGCGTGGTACGGAGGACGGCGCCTGGCGAACATGTCCCACGTGTGATTTCCCCCTCCCCGCCTGCCGCGAAACAGCGGCTTGCGGGATGCTGTGGATAACGTTCGTTCACATCCCCGGCCCTTCAGGCACGGGAGACCAGGTGGAGGCAGTGATGGGTGTGACCGGTCCGATCCGTGTGGTGGTGGCCAAGCCGGGCCTCGACGGCCACGACCGCGGGGCCAAAGTCATCGCGCGGGCGTTGCGGGACGCCGGTATGGAGGTGATCTACACGGGCCTTCACCAGACGCCCGAGCAGATCGTCGACACGGCGATCCAGGAGGACGCCGACGCCATCGGCCTCTCGATCCTCTCCGGGGCGCACAACACGCTGTTCGCCAAGGTGATCGAGCTGCTCAAGGCCCGGGAGGCGGAGGACATCAAGGTGTTCGGCGGCGGGATCATCCCGGAGGACGACATCGCACCGCTGAAGAAGCTGGGCGTCGCCGAGCTCTTCACGCCGGGGGCGACGACGACCGAGATCGTCACCTGGGTCAACGCCAACGTCCGCCAGGCCGCCCAGGCCTGAACGCCGACCCCGGGGCGGGCCCGCTGCACACGGGGCCCGCGCGGGCCGCTGTCACGCCTGACGCCGGCCGGTGCGGGGCGGGCGTGCACGCCTGGCGTCGGCCGGGGCGGTGCGGGGCGGTGCGGGGCCGGTGTGCGGTCCCGGGCCGGGCGGGCCTGTCGCGGGCGTCCTGGTCAGGCCATCAGCTCCGCCTCCATCGTGGCGCGCAGCCGCAGCGTGGAGACCAGGCGCTGGAAGGCCTCCGACCAGTAGCCGCCCGCTCCCGGTGACGCCCCTTCCCGCTCGTCCTGCGCGGCCGTCAGGACCTCCAGCCGGTCGGCCTCGGCCGGATCCAGACAGCGTTCCGCGAGCCCCATCACTCCGCTGAAGCTCCACGGATAACTCCCGCCGTCCCGCGCGATGTCGAGTGCGTCGACCACCGCGCGCCCGAGCGGCCCGGCCCAGGGGACCGTGCACACCCCGAGCAGCTGGAACGCCTCCGACAGGCCGTGCGCGGCGATGAACTCGGCCACCCAGGCGGCCCGTTCGTCCTTGTCCAGGATCGCGAGGAGCTTCGAGCGCTCGGCGATCGAGGCCGTCCCGGGCGCACTGGCCGGAGGCGCCGACGGACGCCCGAGCAAGGCCCGGGCCCAGCGCGGATTCCGCTGCCGCACCGTCGCCCGGCACCATGCGGCGTGCAGCTCCCCGGCCCAGTCGTCGGCGACGGGCAGCGCCACGACCTCCTCGGCCGGGCACCCGCCGAACCGCCGCTCCCAGACGTCGAGCGGGGTGGCCTCCACCAACTGCCCGAGCCACCAGGACCGTTCGCCCTGGCCCGTCGGCGGCACCGCGGCGACGCCGTCACGCTGCATCCCCGCGTCGCACTCGTGCGGCGCCTCCACGGCGATGGAGACGGCGCCCCCCGTACGGTCGGGGCTGACGCAGGACATCGCGCGGGCCGCCATCCGGCCGGCGAGGGCCGACGCGGGCAGGGCGGACAGCAGTTCGGCGGCGGTGGCGCGCACGTTGCGGCTGCGGTCGGACAGGGCCTGCTCCAGGAACGGCTCGTCGTCGGCCCCGAGCCCGGACCGCAGGGAGTCCAGGAACATCAGCCGGTCCTCGGCCCGTTCGGCCGACCAGGTGGTGGCGAGCAGGGCCAGCCCGGCGGGCGGATCCTGCGCCCGTACGGCGTCGAGCAGCGCGACCCGCTCCGCGAACAGTCCCTCCTCCCACAGCCGGCCCACCGCATCCGGGTCCTCGGTGTCGGGCCGGAGCGTGCCGCTCGCGGAGCCCCGCAGGGCGAACTTCCAGTCGGGGTTCAGCCCGGCCAGCCACAGTCCGCGCGGTCCGGCGAACGCGAGCGCCTGCGGGCGCAGGTCCGTCCGGGCGCGGGCGGCGTCCAGCAGCGGCGGCAACAGGGCCGCCGGGGCGCGATAGCCCTTCCGGTTGGCGGTGGCCAGCCACTGCGGGATGAGCTCGGTGAGGTCGGGCGCGGTCCCGCGCCGCCCGCCGCCCGAGGGCGCGGCGCGATCGGCCAGCAGATGGGCGAGCCGGTGCCGGGCGGCCTCGGGGAGGGCCGGGCGAGGATCCGGGGCGGCGGGCTCGGGGCGGGCCTCCGGAACGGCGGGCAGCAGCCCGGCCCGCTGCCGCACGGTGTGCAGCGCGACGGCGTCCAGCAGGGCCGCGGGAGCGTCGGCGGCCGGTACGGGGTGGCCGCGTGGCGTCGGAGGCCGGCGGTCGGTGCCCAGGAGCGCCGAGGTGACCAGCTCCTCCCAGGGGAGGGAGTCGACGGACGCGGAAGCGGTGGCGCTGGGGCCGGTTGCGGTGGTGGTGGGGTTGGCGGTGGGGTCGGTCGTGCGAGGCATCTTTCCCCTCCAGTGGCAGGGCTGCGCGGGTGTCGGGCCGGGGCGGCAGGCGCGGACGCGGGTGCTGGGCGGCGGACAGCGGACGGCGGTCAGCGGACGGTGGATAGCGGACGGCGGTCAGTGAACGGCGAGTGGCGAACGGCGGGCAGCGGGCGGCGAGTGGCGAACGGCGGGTGGCGGGTGGCGGGTGGTGGGCGAGCGCCGGTCGCCGTCTCAGACCAGTTGGACGACCGCCCCGCCCGTGGTGCGCCCGTCCTCCTTCTTCTCCTCCTCCGTCTCGCCCGGGTCCCAGGCCGCGAACGGGTCGAAGCCGCGGTGGCCGATCTCGCCGAACACGGTGACCGGGCCGCCGCCGGACAGGGCGACGAGCTTCCACAGGCCCGGCCGGGACAGCGCGGCCGGGGCGATCGGCAACGCGGAGTCGGCGTGTGCGTCGGCCACCTGCCAGCCGTCCTTGGACGGCACGGGTATGACGTCGCGCAGGGTGACCGGGCAGGCGTCCAGCCAGGGGTCATCCCGCAGGGCCGTGCCGTAGACGGCCGGTGCGGCCGCTGCGGCGATGCCCGGCGGAGGACCGGCCGGGGCCGTGACTCCGAACTGCTCGCCCAGCTCCGCACGGAGCTGCCCGCCGCCCGGATACGGCGTCAGCTCGGCGTCGATCGTGGTGCCCACCGGCAGCGCCCGGGCCGGGGAACGGCCCGCCGCGCCGAACGACAGCAGCAGGGCGGTGCGGCCCGACCCCCGCCCGTACAGCCAGATCCGCCGGGTGACGATCTTGCCGTCCGGGGTGTCGTACTGCGCGAGGACCAGCCAGTGGTCGCGGACCGGGGCGCCCTCGGCGGACACCGGCAGCCCCACTCTCGTCCGCACGGTCGCGGCCAGCGGGTCCGGCAGCCGCTCCCGGCCGAGCCAGGCCGTGTCCAGCAGATGGAGCAGGCCGCACTCCTCCAGCAGACGGACCGGCCAGCCAGGACCGGACCCGGTGATCGCGCCCAGCTCCCGCACCCGGGCCGCGAGACCGGGGGCCTGGGCGTCGACCATGCGGGCCGCGGTCTCCTCCCACAGGCCGTAACCCGAGCGGTCGGTCGCGGCGAGCCCGCCGCGCAACAGGTCGGCCAGGCGCTGCTCCAGCTCCTGGGCGCCGCCCGTGACCCGCTCGGCGCGGCGCTCCGCCCGCTTCCTGGCGGCGGCGGTGTCGGCGGGCCCCCGCGCGGTGTCGCCACCCGCCGCCGCCCCGGCCTGCTCCGCCGTACGTCCGCGCCGGCCCTCGATCCAGGCCGCGGCCCAGTCGGCCGGCTCGCCCGGCCGGAACGCGGCGTCGTCGGAAGCCAGGAGCAGCAACAGCCCCAGTGCGTGCTTGCACGGGAACTTCCGGCTCGGGCAACTGCAGGAGTAGGCCGGGCCGTTGGTGTCGACCACCGTCCGGTACGGCGTGCTCCCGCTTCCCTTGCACAGGCCCCACACCGCGCCCGCGGCATCGCGGCCCGTGCCGGACCACGGGCCGGCCGCGCCGAGTCGCGTACTCGCCTTGCGTGATGCGTCGTCAGGAGCCAGTGCCAGCACCTGCTCCACCGGCCAGCGCGCCACCGGTCCGCCGGTGGGCGAGGGTTCTCCCCCGTGAGATAGCAGCATGTCCCCGACGGTAGGCGGCACCACTGACAGCCCCCTCCGACCTGCGACGCAGCAGCCCGAGCGGGATTTGACTTCGCCATTCCCCTGCGTTTCTCTGCGGTCTCCGCGTACGGAACAGATCCGGGCGGACCGATCCAGGGGGGATCCCAGATGAACCGCACCATCCGCACCACGCGTACCGCCAGAATCACCCGCCCCGTAGGTGCCGTTGCGAGCGCCCTCGCCGTCACCGGGCTCGTGTTCGGACTCGGCGCCTGCTCGTCCGAGTCCGTGGACGAAGCGGTCGGCAAGGCGGTCGACAAGACCGTGGACGAGACGTATGAGGTCACGTACGAGGTGACCGGCACGAGCGTCGACGAGATCACGTACCACGGGGGTGGCGGCGAGGCCATGGAGCCCGAGCTGGAGACCGTCGAATCGCCGACCCTGCCGTGGAAGAAGACCGTCACGCTGCGCGGCATCATGCCGCCCGCCGTCATGCCGATGGCCTTGGAAGAGGGCGGCGCCGACGTCGCCTGCACCATCACCTACAAGGGCAAGGTGATCATGGAGTCGAAGGGGGACGGCATGCTGACGGCGGGCGGCTGCGTCACCGTGTCGCCGATCGTGGGCTGACCGAGGCCGGCCGGGCCGGTCCCGGATGCTCGTGCACGGGCCCTGACCTGCGGTCAGGGCCCGTTGTCAGTGGCATGGTGCACGGTGGAACCAGATCAGGTCGAACGATCTGGAGGGGGATCCATGACCGTGCCCGAAACCACCGCGGCCGTCGAGCCGGAGGCAGGAGCCGAGGCGCTCCGCCCGCACGCCGAGGACGCGTTCGCCGACGAGCTGAAGGCGCTGGCGGCCGCCGACGACCGCCCGAGGCCCGCTCGTTGGCGGCTGTCGCCCTGGGCCGTCGCCACCTATCTGCAGGGCGGGACGCTGCCGGACGGGACGGTGATCACGCCCAAGTACGTGGGCCCGCGCCGCCTGGTCGAGGTGGCCGTGACCACGCTCGCCACGGACCGGGCGCTGCTCCTGCTCGGCGTTCCCGGTACGGCCAAGACCTGGGTGTCCGAGCACCTCGCCGCCGCCGTCAGCGGTGACTCGACGCTGCTCGTGCAGGGCACCGCGGGGACGCCCGAGGAATCCGTCCGCTACGGCTGGAACTACGCCCAGCTGCTCGCCCACGGCCCCAGCCGCGACGCCCTGGTGCCCAGTCCGCTGATGCGGGCCATGTCCGAGGGCATGACCGCCCGGGTCGAGGAGCTGACCCGTATCCCGGCCGATGTGCAGGACTCGCTCATCACGATCCTGTCCGAGAAGACGCTCCCCGTCCCCGAGCTGGGCCAGGAGGTCCAGGCCGTCCGCGGGTTCAACCTCATCGCCACGGCCAACGACCGGGACCGCGGCGTCAACGAGCTGTCCAGCGCGCTGCGTCGCCGGTTCAACACCGTCGTGCTGCCGCTGCCCGCCACCCCGGACGCCGAGGTCGACATCGTGTCCCGGCGGGTCGACCAGATCGGCCGTTCGCTCGACCTGCCGGCCGCGCCGGAGGGGCTGACCGAGATCCGGCGCGTGGTGACGGTCTTCCGCGAACTGCGCGACGGGGTGACCACGGACGGGCGCACCAAGCTCAAGTCGCCTTCCGGCACGCTCTCCACGGCGGAGGCGATCTCCGTCGTCACGAACGGCCTCGCCCTCGCCGCCCACTTCGGCGACGGCGTCCTGCGCCCCGGTGATGTCGCCGCCGGCATCCTCGGCGCGGTCGTCCGGGACCCTGCGGCGGACCGGGTGGTCTGGCAGGAGTATCTGGAGACCGTGGTGCGCGAGCGGGACGGCTGGAAGGACTTCTACCGCGCCTGCCGCGAGGTATCCGCATGACGAGCCCGGCCGCGAGGACCGGGAGGCCCGGGACGGCCGGGACGAGCGCCGGCGCGACTACCGGAGCGGCTGGGCCAGGTCCTCGTGTGGCCTCCGGCCCCTGGCTCCTGGGGGTGCGGCATCACGGTCCCGGGTCCGCCCGCGCGGTCCTCGCCGCGCTCGCGGCGGCCCGCCCGGCCGCCGTCCTCATCGAGGGGCCGCCCGAGGGCGACGCGCTGCTCCCTCTCGCCGCCGACCCGCAGATGCGTCCGCCCGTCGCGCTGCTCGCGCACGCCGTGGACGACCCGGGGCGGGCCTCCTTCTGGCCGATGGCCGCGTTCTCGCCGGAGTGGGTGGCCATCCGCTGGGCGCTCGACCACGACGTCCCGGTCCGCTTCATCGATCTGCCCGCCGCCCACTCCCTCGCGCTCAAGGAACCCGCGCCGGGCATGGGGCGGGACAAGACGCCGGGGGAGCGGGCGGCGGAAGCGGAAGAGGTCACGCCGGTCGTCGACCCGATCCGGGTGCTCGCCGAGACCGCCGGATACGACGACCCCGAGCGCTGGTGGGAGGACGTCGTCGAGCACCGCGCACCCACCGGAGGAGCACCCACCGGAGGAGCGCCTGCCGGAGGAGCACCCACCGGAGGAGCACCCACCGGAGGAGCGCCCACCGCAGGGACGCCCGCCGGAGAAGCGTCCGCCGCAGGGACGCCCGCCGGAGAAGCGTCCGCCGCAGGGACGCCCGCCGGAGAAGCGTCCGCCGCAGGAACGCCCATCGGAGAAGCGTCCGCCGCAGGAACGCCCATCGGAGAAGCGCCCGCCGGAGAAGCGTCCGCCGCAGGGACGCCCGCCGGAGAAGCGTCCGCCGCAGGAACGCCCGCCGGAGAAGCGCCCGCCGCAGGAACGCCCATCGGAGAAGCGCCCGCCGGAGGGACGGCTGCCGGAGGAACGCTCGGCGGAGGGACATCCGGCGACGCCCTCGCGCCGTTCGTCGCGCTGGCGGAGGCCATGAGCGCTCTCCGCGAGGCGTACGGCGACGGCGGGCAGCCCCGGGACGCGGTGCGCGAGGCGTACATGCGGATCCAGCTGCGTACCGCGCGCAAGGAGTTCGGTGACGGCGTCGCCGTCGTCTGCGGGGCCTGGCACGTGCCCGCGCTCGCCGCGCGGACCACCCTCGCCGCCGACCGAGCCCTGCTCAAGGGCCTCCCGAAGATCAGGACCGACCTGACCTGGGTGCCGTGGACCCACCGCCGGCTCGCCCGGCACAGCGGATACGGCGCCGGAATCGACTCACCCGGCTGGTACGGGCACCTCTTCGACGCGGCCGACCGGCCGATCGAGCGATGGATGACCAAGGTCGCCGGACTGCTGCGCGAGGAGGACCGGTTCGTCTCCACCGCCCATGTCATCGAGGCCGTCCGGCTCGCCGAGACCCTCGCCGCCCTGCGGGGCCGCCCGCTGGCGGGGCTCGGCGAGACGACCGACGCGGTGCGGGCCGTCATGTGCGAGGGGTCCGACGTCCCGCTCGCCCTCGTCCGGGACCGGCTGATCGTCGGCGAGACCCTGGGCGAGGTGCCGGACGCCGCCCCGGCCGTCCCGCTGCAACGGGACCTGACCCGCAGCCAGCGCACCCTGCGGCTCAAGCCGGAGGCGTCGGAACGCGAGCTGGACCTCGACCTGCGCAAGGAGACCGACGCCGCCCGCAGCCGCCTCCTGCACCGGCTGCGCCTCCTCGACATCGGCTGGGGCGACCCGGTCGCGGGGCGAGGCAGCACCGGCACCTTCCGGGAGAGCTGGCGGCTGAGCTGGGAGCCGGAACTGCACGTCCGGGTCGCGGAGGCGGGCGTATGGGGCACCACCGTGCTCACCGCCGCCACCGCGAAGGCCGAGACCGGGGCCGTGGCGGCGACCGCGCTGGCCGACGTCACCGCACTCGCCGAGCACTGCCTCCTGGCCGAACTGCCCGACGCGCTGCCCGTCGTGATGAAGGCCCTCGCCGACCGGGCCGCACTCGACGCGGACGTCGGCCACCTCTCGGACGCGCTGCCCGCCCTGGCCCGCTCCCTGCGGTACGGGGACGTGCGCGCCACGGACACGGCGGCGCTCGCGGAGGTCGCCGCCGGACTCGCCGAGCGGATCTGCGTCGGCCTGCCGCCCGCCTGCACCGGCCTCGACGCCGACGGGGCCGAGGCGCTGCGCCGTCAGGTGGAGGCCGTGCACGGCGCGATCGGGCTGCTGCTCGCCGGAACGGCCCCCGCCGAAGGGCTGCGGGAGCGCTGGGACGCCGTCCTGCACAAGCTGGCGGGCCGGGACGCGGTCGCCGGGATCATCCGGGGCCGGGCCACCCGGCTGCTCCTGGACGAGGGACGGCTCGCGGAGGACGAGGCGGCCCGGCTGATGGGCCTGGCGCTCTCGCCCGGCACCCCGCCCGCCGAAGCCGCCGCCTGGATCGAGGGGTTCGTCGGCGGTGCGTCGGGCGGCGGCATGCTGCTGGTCCACGACGAGCGGCTGCTCGGCCTCGTCGACGCCTGGCTGACCGGTGTCCCCGCCGACATGTTCACCGATGTGCTGCCGCTGCTGCGCCGCACGTTCTCCGCGTACGAACCGGGCGTACGGCGCACCCTGGGCGAGCTGGTCCGGCGCGGGCCCGCCCCGGAGGGCGCCCGCCGGGGCGACGCCGCCCGGGTGCCCGGGGGCTTCGGACCCGGTCTCGACGCGGCCAGGGCCGACGCGGTGGAGCCGGTGCTGCGCCTGCTGCTCGGCCGCACAACCGAGCCCACGGAGGCGGCCGTATGACAACGACCAGGAGGACGGACCCGATGGGGGAGACGACACCGTCGCCCGACGCCGAACGGCTGCGGCGCTGGCGGATGGTGCTCGGCGCGGACAGCGCCGACAGCACCGGATGCGCCCTCACCGGCCAGGACGCCGCGATGGACGGTGCGTTGAACGCGCTGTACGGCGGAGGCGCGGGCAAGAAGCCCGGCGGCCGGGGCACCGGCGGCCGTTCGGCGGGGCTCGGCGCGTCCGCGCCCTCCGTCGCCCGCTGGCTCGGCGACATCCGGACCTACTTCCCCAGCTCCGTGGTCCAGGTCATGCAGCGCGACGCGATCGACCGGCTCGGCCTGGCGGCGCTGCTCCTGGAGCCGGAGATGCTGGAGGCGGTCGAGGCGGACGTCCACCTCGTCGGCACCCTGCTCTCGCTCAACAAGGCGATGCCCGAGACGACGAAGGAGACCGCACGCGCCGTCGTCCGCAAGGTCGTCGAGGACCTGGAGAAGCGCCTGGAGAGCCGCACCAGGGCCACCCTGACCGGCGCCCTGGACCGCTCGGCGCGGATCAGCCGGCCGCGCCACCGCGACATCGACTGGAACCGCACCATCCGGGCCAACCTCACGAACTACCTCCCCGTCCCGGGAAGCACGGAGGGGAGGGGGACGATCGTTCCCGAGCGCCTCGTCGGCTACGGGCGCGCCTCCCGGTCGGCCAAGAAGGACATCGTCCTGTGCGTCGACCAGTCGGGCTCGATGGCCGCGTCGGTCGTCCACGCCTCCGTCTTCGGCGCGGTGCTCGCCTCCATGCGCACCCTGTCGACCCGGCTCGTCGTCTTCGACACGGCGGTCGTCGACCTCACGGACCAGCTCGACGACCCGGTCGACGTCCTCTTCGGCACCCAGCTCGGCGGCGGCACCGACATCAACAGGGCGCTCGCCTACTGCCAGTCGAGGATCACCCGCCCCGCGGACACCGTCGTCGTCCTCATCAGCGACCTCTACGAAGGCGGCATACGCGATGAGATGCTCAAACGGGTCGCCGCGATGAAGGACTCCGGCGTGCAGTTCGTGACGCTGCTCGCACTCTCCGACGAGGGCGCACCCGCCTACGACCACGAGCACGCGGCGGCGCTCGGGGCGCTGGGCGTACCCGCGTTCGCCTGTACGCCGGATCTCTTCCCGGATGTCATGGCGGCCGCGATCGAGAAGAGGCCACTGCCCATACCGGACAAGGAGACCCAACAGTAACCAGGGACTTGCGTGACCCCCACGGGCTCGTGCAAGCATCGACCCGTCGTTCGCGGAGGGCGGCATTCCGCCGTCCGCGTACCAGGGAGGAGCCACCGAGGTGACCACGACCACCGCTGCCCGCGCAGCCGTCGACCCGCGCCCGGCGCAGGGTACGGCGGGGCGTCGCGTGGCACAGGTGGTGGTGTCGGTGCTGTTCCTCGGCGGGCTGCTGGCCCTGGGAATCCTCACGGGCGGACGCGCGGAGGCGCAGGAGCGCCCGGATCCGGGCCCGCTCACGGCTTCCGTCGCGGACGCCCTGCCGGACGCTGTGCCGGATGTCGTGCCGGATGCCACGGCCCCTGAGACCGCCGCCCGTAAGGCAGCCGAGCCCCCTGCTCAGCCGATCGCCGAACGGCCCGTCAAGTCGGCGGCCGAGCCGGTGGTCGAGTCGGCCACCGGGCCGGTCACCGAACGGGTCGTCAAGCCGGTCGTTGAACCGGCCGCCGAGCGTGCCGTCGAGCCGGTGGCCACAGCGGCCGATCGGGCCGCGGAGCAGACCGCGCGGCAGCAGGCGGCGGCAGGACAGCAGGCCGTACGGGAATCCTCCGTGCCCCCTCGGGTCAGCGATGCCGTGGTCGAAGGAGCGCAAGACGCGGGAGACGCCGTGGAGCGGGTCGCCGGGGAGGTGCGGCCGCTGGTGCCGGACCTGCCGGGGCTTCCCCCGCTCTTCTCCGTGCTGCCCGTGCCCGGTGGCGGACCGGACGCACCCGGTGCCCCGTCACCTTCCGTGCCGGGCCCCGGCCGTGGTGCCGAGGACGGCACCGCCACGCCGGGCGACGCCGCACCGGACGCCTCCGACGAGTCCGTCGGGCGCGAGGCGGACCGAAACATCGGGGCGCCGTTCTCCGCCCCGGCGACCACGGCCGTGCCGGACGGGTCCGGTACGCCGGGCGCCGGGCACGCGCAGAGCCCCGCGCCCACGCCGACGCCGTACCGCGCACCGTTCGACCCCTGCGGCGACCTCGTGCGTACGGCGACCGCCGATGTCCAGGGTCCGCGCGGCGGCGACCTGCACGCGGTTCCGGCCCCGGGCGGTCCGCATGCCGCCCTGGTCCGGGGAGCGGGTCTCCCGGCGACCGCCGCCCCGATAACCGACAGATCCGGCGAGATCCTCGAATTCCCCGGCTAGGGCAGGCCGTTCCCCGCCTCGACCTGCCGCGCGGGGGCGGAACAGGTCTGCCCGCGTCCGGACTTCTCCGGACTGCCGAACACCTTCGAAGGATCTGACACACCCATGCACAAGAACATGCGCCGATCCATAGCCATCGCCGCCACCGCCACCGGAATGTGGGCGCTCGGCACCGCCGCCGCGAGCGCGGACGAGCTGCCCGTGTCCGTACCGCTCGCGACCCCGGACCTGGCGGCCGAGGCGCCCGACGCGACGGAGATCGTCGAGGACGTCAAGGACGCGACGGCCGTGAAGGACGCGGCGCCCGTCAAGGACGTCACCGACGCCAAGGTCCTCAAGAGCGCCAAGGACGCCAAGGTCCTCAAGGGCGCCGAGGTCATCGAGGACGTCAAGGGCGTCGACGCCGCCGACGGTGTCAAGGACACGTTGTCGGAGGCCGGGAGCAAGGCCGCCGGTGCGACCGACGTACGGGACCGCCTCCCGTCCCAGGTGCGCGCGCCGCAGACCCCGGAGGTCCCGGACCTCGGTGACGTACAGCAGCTGCCCGGGGACGTGCGGGCCCCCAAGGTGCCCGCAGCGCCGGTCGACGAGATCGACTACCTCTTCGGGCCGATCGAGCAGATCCCCGGCTACGCCCAGAACCAGGCTCCGGCCGCCGTCCAGGGCGCACTGGCCGAGGCCGGGCCCGTGGTCGGGCAGACGTCCGACTCCGTGCTGCCCCCGCTCGCCGCGGGTGCGGTCGATGCCGCGCTCCCGGTCGTCGGACAGGCGGTCGGCGACGTCGGCACGCTCGCCCAGGGCGTGCTCGGCGAGGTCGGGCCGTTCGCCCAGGGGGTCGTCGGCGACGCCGCCGCGCCCTTCGTGCAGGGCGTCACCACCGAGGTCCAGCCGCTGGCGTCCGGCGTCACGGGTGCGGCCGTGCCGTTCGCCGGAGGCGTCGCGTCCGAGGTCCAGCCGCTGGCGCAGGGGCTGACCGGTGACGCGGTCGCGCCGTTCGCCCAGGGCGTCACCACCCGGGTCCAGCCGCTGGCCGAGGGCGTCGGGCAGCAGGCCCGGCCGTTCGCGGGCGGTCTGGCGGACACGGTCCGCGAGGACGCCCGCCCCGCCGTCGGTCACGCGGCCACCGGCGCCCAGGGCGTCACCTCGGTCACCCCGTCCTTCGTGACGGACGCGCTGCCCGCGCGGTAGGACGGACGCGCTGCCCGCGCGGTAGGCAGGAGCGCGGTCAGCAGCACGATTCGGCCTCACTCCGGCTCCCGGCGAACCCCGGCCGGGAGCCGGAGGGGCCACCCTCTGTGACCGTTATCACCGCTCAGGTGTGATCTGCGATTTAGGGTCACACGGGGCACGGGGATAACCTGCCGGATGGACATGCCGCGTACTCGGACACCGTGTACGCCTCCCTAGTGACAGCGCAGTCACGTTGCCCTTCGCGGCACGCCCACGCAGAAGAACGAACCGCGATACCACTAAAAGGGACGGACGCGCGTGGACCTGTTCGAGTACCAGGCGAGGGACCTCTTCGCCAAGCACGGTGTACCGGTGCTGGCCGGTGAAGTCATCGACACGCCTGAGGCAGCCCGCGAGGCGACCGAGAAGCTGGGCGGCAAGTCTGTCGTCAAGGCGCAGGTGAAGGTCGGCGGCCGCGGCAAGGCCGGCGGTGTCAAGCTGGCCGCCGACGCCGACGAGGCGGTCGCCCGGGCGACCGACATTCTCGGTATGGACATCAAGGGCCACACGGTCCACAAGGTGATGATCGCCGAGCTGTCCCCGGAGATCGAGGCGGAGTACTACGTCTCGTACCTCCTCGACCGCACCAACCGCACCTTCCTGGCCATGGCCTCGGTGCAGGGCGGCATGGACATCGAGGAGGTCGCGGAGAAGACCCCCGAGGCCCTCGCGAAGGTCCCGGTCGACTCCAACTCCGGCGTCGACATCGTCAAGGCCCGCGAGATCGTGGCCCAGGCGAAGTTCCCGGCCGATGTGGCCGAGGGTGTCGCCGAGGCCCTGGTGACCCTGTGGGAGACCTTCGTCGCCGAGGACGCCCTCCTCGTCGAGGTCAACCCGCTGGTGAAGACCAAGGACGGCCGCATCCTGGCGCTGGACGGCAAGGTCTCGCTCGACGAGAACGCCGACTTCCGCCAGCCCGGCCACGAGGCCCTCGAGGACAAGGCCGCAGCCAACCCGCTCGAGGCTGCCGCCAAGGCCAAGAACCTCAACTACGTCAAGCTGGACGGCGAGGTCGGCATCATCGGCAACGGCGCCGGCCTGGTCATGTCGACCCTGGACGTCGTCGCGTACGCCGGTGAGAACCACGGCAACGTGAAGCCCGCCAACTTCCTCGACATCGGTGGCGGCGCCTCCGCCGAGGTCATGGCGAACGGCCTGGAGATCATCCTCGGCGACCCGGACGTCAAGTCCGTCTTCGTCAACGTCTTCGGTGGCATCACCGCCTGCGACGAGGTCGCCAACGGCATCGTGCAGGCGCTCGCGCTGCTCGAGTCCAAGGGCGAGAAGGTCGAGAAGCCGCTGGTCGTGCGTCTCGACGGCAACAACGCGGAGCTGGGTCGCAAGATCCTCTCCGACGCCAACCACCCGCTCGTGCAGCGCGTGGACACCATGGACGGCGCGGCCGACAAGGCCGCCGAGCTCGCCGCGGCTGCGAAGTAAGGAAGAGGGACTCAGACCACCATGGCTATCTTCCTCACCAAGGACAGCAAGGTCATCGTCCAGGGGATGACCGGCGCGACGGGCATGAAGCACACCAAGCTCATGCTCGCCGACGGCACCAACATCGTCGGCGGCGTGAACCCGCGCAAGGCCGGCACGTCCGTCGACTTCGACGGCACCGAGGTCCCGGTCTTCGGCTCCGTCAAGGAAGCGATGGAGAAGACGGGCGCGAACGTGTCCGTCCTCTTCGTGCCGCCGGCGTTCTCCAAGGCCGCCGTCGTCGAGGCGATCGACGCCGAGATCCCGCTCGCGGTCGTCATCACCGAGGGCATCGCCGTTCACGACTCCGCCGCCTTCTGGGCGTACGCGAACGAGAAGGGCAACAAGACCCGGATCATCGGTCCGAACTGCCCGGGTCTCATCACCCCCGGCCAGTCCAACGCCGGCATCATCCCGGGCGACATCACCAAGCCCGGCCGCATCGGTCTCGTGTCCAAGTCCGGCACGCTGACCTACCAGATGATGTACGAGCTCCGTGACATCGGCTTCTCCTCCGCCGTCGGCATCGGTGGCGACCCGGTCATCGGCACCACGCACATCGACGCCCTCGCGGCGTTCGAGGCGGACCCGGAGACGGACCTCATCGTGATGATCGGCGAGATCGGCGGCGACGCCGAGGAGCGTGCCGCCGACTTCATCGCGAAGAACGTCACCAAGCCGGTCGTCGGCTACGTCGCGGGCTTCACCGCCCCGGAGGGCAAGACCATGGGCCACGCCGGCGCCATCGTCTCCGGCTCCTCGGGCACCGCCCAGGCGAAGAAGGAGGCCCTCGAGGCCGCCGGCGTCAAGGTCGGCAAGACGCCGACCGAGACCGCCAAGCTGGCGCGCGAGATCCTCGGCGCCTGACGCAGGCCGCGCGAACGCGTACGAACGGCGCGGGCCCGCACCCCCTTTTTCATTCAGGGGTGCGGGCCCGCGCCGTTTCTGTCACCTGCCCGCCGGTATCACCGCGGTTGCGGAACCAGCCGCTCCGGGCCGTGCTCCAGCTGCTCGCTCAGCGACTTCTGCAGCTTCAGGTCCTGTGCGGTGAGCTTCTGCGGGCCACCGCGCGGCGGTACGCCCCCGACCCGTTCGGCGGGGGAGATCGGCTGCTCGTAGTGGGTGGGCGCGGTGTGCAGGGTCAGCCCGGTCACGGCGATGAGCAGCGCGACGCCCGCGATGGCGGCCCGGGTCCACAGCCTGGCCTTGTTCTCGCTGCCGGTGCGCACGGCACGGGCCGGCTGCGGTACGGGTACGTGCTCGGCGCGGGCGAGGGCGCCGAGCCGGTCGTGCAGCAGGGCCGACTGTTCGGCGGGCGATTCGGCGGCCGTCAGCTCGGGAAGCCGCTCGGCGACGGCGGCGCGGGCGGTCATCAGCCGGCCCGCCGTCGCCGGGGTGCTGGCCTCCGTCTCGGCCGCCGTCTCCGGGAGATCGAGGCCGACCCCGTCGTACAGGAGCAGCGTGCGGCGGTAGGCCGGAGGCAGATCGAGCAGCGCGTCGAACAGCGCCCGCTTGCCCGGCTCCGTGGGCGGGGCGTCGGGGTGCCGGTGCGTGCGGCGCAGCCGGTGCCAGGGGGAAATCGCGTACTCGTACGCCGCCGCGCGCACCCAGCCGGCCGGGTCGCGGTCGACGGCGACCTCGGGCCAGCGCTGCCAGGCCAGTTGGAAGGCGCGCTCGACGGATTCGCGGGCCAGGGCGCGGCGGCCGGTCAGCAGATAGGTCTGCCGGACGAGGGCGGGGGCGGTACGGGCGTACAGCTCGTCGAACGCCTCGGCGGGCGAGAGCGGCCGCGCGCCGGTCGCTCTCACCTCGGTCTCGGTCTTCGCCTCGGCCTCTACGGGCGCGGTTGAGGTCGCGGCCGGGGCCTCCGGGGCGGCTTCGAGGACGGCTTCCGGAGCCGCCGGAGCCGCCCCAGCTTCCGGAGCCGCAGAGGGCACCGGGGGCACTGCCGGCGCCGGGGGCACCGGCGGTGCGGTGGTGGGGGGTGCCTTCGGTTCGGGCGCGATGAGCTTCGCGTACAGCGCGCGCTTGCGTCCGCGCGGGCTCGTGCGCCCCGTCTCCCAGGAGCGCACGGTGGCGCGCGTGACGCCGACCGCCGCCGCCACCTGATCCTCGCTCAGCGATTTCGCCTCGCGCAGTCTGCGGCGCTCCTTGGGGGAGGGCAGCGGCGGCGCGGCGGCCTCGTCGGTCGTGCTCCGGGTCATGGACGGCCCCCGGCAGCGCCGCACTGGGTGAAAAAGTACATAAACGTATATTGAGCGACACGGCGGCTCTTCGCGCGTTACGCGGGATAAGCGCGTGTCGTTGGCAGCATGGGCCGCGTGACCCAAATGACGCAACGCAGCCCGAAGGTGACGGTCGAGCGGAACCGCACCCTCGCCCTCGCCTCCGCCCTGGTGCGGGGCGCCGTCGCCGCCGGGCTCGGCCTCGGGACGCTGACGGTGCTGGTCATGGTGGTGTGGATCAGTTCCCCGTACCCGGACAGCGGACCGGGTGGGGCGCTGCGCGCGGCCGCCGGGGTGTGGCTGCTGGCCCACGGCGCCGGACTCGTGCGGCCCGACACCCTGAGCGGCGTCCCCGCCCCCGTCGGCATGGTGCCGCTGCTGCTCGTGCTGGGCCCGGTCTGGCTGACGCACCGTGCGGCGCGCGATGCGGCGGAGCCGGAGGAGGGGCGGCCCGGGCCCTCGCAGGCGGGCGCGTTCTGCGCGGTGACCGCCGGGTATCTGCTGGTCGTGGCGGGTGCGGCGGCCTACGCCCGGGACGGTTCGCTGCGCGCGGACCCGGACACGCTGGTGTTCCCGGTGGCGCTGGTGGTGGCCGGTGCGGCGGCGGCCGGGGTGTGGACGGCGGCCGGGCGGCCGTTCGGGCCCCTGCCGTCCTGGTCGCCCCTGGTGCTTCAGGAGGCGTTCGCGCGGACGCTCTTCCGCGACCGGGCCGAGACGGCGTGCCGTTCGGCGGCGGTGGGCGTGACGGTGCTGCTCGGGGGCGGTGCGCTGCTGGTCACGGTGGCGCTCGGCCGGAACGCGGCGGTGGCCCAGGACGCCTTCCTGGCGCTCGCGGGCGACTGGTCGGGCCGGTTCGCCGTGCTGCTGCTGGCCGCCTCGCTCGTGCCGAACGCCGCGCTGTGGGGCGCCGCGTACGGGCTCGGGCCCGGCTTCTCGCTCGGTACGGGAGCCACCGCCACCCCGCTGGGCCTCGACGGAACCCCGGCGGCGCCCCACTTCCCGCTGCTGGCGGCCGTACCGGACCAGGGCCCCGGCACCCTGCTGAACGGGGCGGCCCTGGCGGTGCCGGTGGCGGCCGCGCTGGCGGTCGCCTGGTTCACCGTACGCAGGGCGGCCCCCGCCGACGCGCCGCGCGCGCAGGCGTGGAGCCCGCGCGAGACAGTGCTGGTGACCCTGCTCGCCGCGCTGGGCTGCGGCCTGGGAACGGCGCTGCTCACGGCGGTGGCCGGCGGGCCGCTGGGCACCGGGGCGCTGAGCGCGTTCGGCCCGGTGTGGTGGCTGACCGGCCCGGCCGCGCTGGTGTGGACCGCGGCCGTCGGCGTACCGGCGGCCCTGCTCCTGCGGCTGTGGCGTCTGCGCACCCCGGGCTGGGCCTGGCGCAGGGACGTGGAGGCGGATGCGGACGTGGACGTACCGGAGGTGGCGGAGCCCTCGGAGGCGGCGGCCCAGGAGGAGGCGCCGG
>NZ_JAAGMH010000050.1:0-43586 GCF_010548505.1 Streptomyces sp. SID14515
TGGACGCGGCCCGCCGGCTCACCGAGCGGCTCGGCCCTCCGGCGGCGGCGGCCGCGCCGGCCCGGAGCCGGCTGCGGATGCTGTTCACCGGGCGGGAGGCGCGGGCGCGGGCGCGGGAGGCGCTCGGTTCGGTGCGGTCGGCCGTGGCGGACGCCGTGGAGCGGGAGCTGCCGGTGCTGTTCGCGCAGGCGTCGGCCGATCTACTGCGGTCACCGGCGTCGCCGGCCGAGGCCTGGGTGGACTTCGAGCTGCGGTCCGCCGAGTACTACAGCCTGCTCGCCGAGCTGTCCGGCACCGGTCCCGACCGCGATGCCGCCGAGGGGTTCCTGCCCGCCGGGATCGCGGACCGGGTGCGCGCGCTGCGCCTCGACGACACGCGTCTACGGGTGTCCCTGCGCGGCTACCAGGCGTTCGGGGCGCGCTTCGCGCTGGCGCAGAAGCGGGTCGTCATCGGCGACGAGATGGGGCTCGGCAAGACCGTGCAGGCCATCGCCGCCCTCGCGCACCTCGCCGCCCACGGCGAGCGGCACTTCCTCGTGGTGTGCCCGGCGAGCGTGCTGATCAACTGGACCCGGGAAATCCGGGCCCGCTCCACACTGCGCGCCGTTCCGGTGCACGGCGCGGAGCGGACCGAGGCGTTCGCGGACTGGCGGGAGAGCGGCGGCGTCGCGGTGACCACCTTCGACGCGCTGCATCTGCTGCCCGAGGTGGCGGCGGCCGAGGTGCGGCCCGGGATGCTGGTGGTGGACGAGGCCCACTTCGTGAAGAACCCCGAGGCCCGCCGGTCCCGGGCGGTCGCCGGCTGGGCGGAGCAGGTGGAGCGGGTGCTGTTCCTCACGGGCACCCCGATGGAGAACCGGGTGGAGGAGTTCCGCAGCCTGGTGCGCCAACTGCGACCGGAACTCGCGCCGTCGGTCAGCTCCACGCACGGCGCGGCCGGTTCACGGGCCTTCCGCCGGGCCGTCGCCCCCGCCTATCTGCGCCGTAACCAGGTCGATGTGCTGGCCGAACTCCCGGCGCTGGTCCAGGTGGACGAGTGGGAGGAGTTCGGCGCCGCGGACCGGGAGGCCTACCGCGAGGCGGTCGCCTCGGGGCGGTTCATGCGGATGCGCCGGGCCGCCTATGCCGTGCCCGAGGCGTCCGCCAAGTTGGAGCGGCTGCGCGAACTGGTCGACGAGGCACGGGACAACGGCCTGAAGGTGGTCGTCTTCTCCTACTTCCGCGAGGTCCTCGCGACGGTCGGCGACGCCCTGGGGCCGGACGCCTTCGGACCGCTCTCCGGAAGCGTCCCGCCAGCCCGGCGGCAGGAGCTGGTCGACGCGTTCTCCGCCGTGGACGGGCACGCGGTGCTGCTGAGCCAGATCCAGGCGGGCGGCACCGGACTGAACATGCAGGCCGCCTCCGTGGTCATCCTGTGCGAGCCGCAGATCAAGCCCACCCTGGAGCACCAGGCGGTCGCCCGTGCCCACCGGATGGGCCAGGTGCGCACGGTCCAGGTGCACCGGCTGCTGGCCACGGACAGTGTGGACCAGCGCCTGGTGGAGCTGCTGGCCCGCAAGGACCGGCTCTTCGACGCGTACGCCCGGCGCAGCGATCTCGCGGAGACCACCCCGGACGCGGTGGACGTCTCCGACGCCGAGCTGGCCCGGCGCATCGTCGAGGAGGAGCAGCGGCGGCTCGTGGACGACTCCCGCCGGCCGTGACCGGGCCCGCCCCCTCCGCGGGCCCCGCGACGGCCGGGGTCAGTGCTGGTGCTCCGCCGCGCCCGCGTCGGCGCTCTTCTTCTCGGCCTTCTCGGCCTTCTTGTCCGTGTCGCCCGCCACATGGTGGGGTTCGTAGCCCGGGATCGTGCCGTCGGGCTTCTTGATCAGCAGGAGCCCCGCCATCCCCATGTCGGAGTGGCTCTGGACATGGCAGTGGTACATCCACGCGCCCGCGCCGACGCGTTCGCCCGCGATGATCTGGAGGCCGAAGGAGTCCGCGGGTCCGCAGATCTTGTTGTCGATGACCCGGCTGGGGTCGTCCGGGCCGGTCAGCAGGCCGGTGCGGTTGTCGGCCCAGCGGTGACCGTGGATATGGAAGGTGTGGTAGTACTCGCCGTGCGTGATCATCACGAATTCGAGCCGATCACCCACCGTGGCCTCGAAGTTGACGCTGTTGTGGGCCGTCTTGTTGTTGATCGTCATGTCGTTGAAGACGACCGTGCACGTCTGGTCCGGCAGGATGTCGCCCTTGCGGCGCACGATGACCGGTCCGTAGAGCCCCTTGCGGATGCCGCCGGTGCCGTGGTCCGTGCCGACGACATGGTCGTGGTAGTGCCAGTAGCCCGCACTGCCCGGTTCCCAGGTGCCGTCCTTGCGGCGGCCCGGGGCATGGGTGCGCCAGGTGTAGGTACGGGTGCCGCCGGGCTCCACGTGGCTCTTGTTCATCCGGGTGCCGTCGTTGGCGATGTCGTAATCCACGCCGTGGACATGGAGGCTGGCGTCGACGTCGGTGAGGTTCTCGAACTCGATGTGCAGCGTGTCGCCCTCGTTGACCTCGATGAGGGGGCCGGGGATCGAGGCCTTGCCCTTCTCGAAGCCGTAGCCCAGCTCGCCGTTCGGCAGCTTCTCGGCGTACATCTTGAGTCGGCGTGTGACGCCGCCCGCCGGGGCCGTACGCGGCGGGTTCTCGGCCGAGCTTGCCTCCACCGCTCCGAGCGACAACGATGTCACTCCCGTCGCGGCGGCCGCCGCTCCGCCGACCAGCATCCGCCGGCTGAAGGTCCTTCGGTCCATGTCGAACTCCCCACTGCGATAAGGAAACTGGCGAAGCCGCCGGTACGGAACAGCACTCACGGGATCCCCGGAACGGGCCACACCGTAGCCGGGGCAACCCCGTTTATCCACACTCAGGACAAAGTTCGTGCGATTGCTGCCGTAGCTATTGGCGGACCGCGAAAAGAGGTCTAGCTTCGTGCGCTGTCGCAATGAATCAAGAGTTGCTGAAGCGTTCTGACGAAGAGTGAGCAAGCCACAGTCACCGAGAGGTGCAGTGACCACAGAGGGGTGGGTGACCACATGCAGCGCGCATCACATCACCGGTCCAGATCACGACGCGGCCTCGCGGCGGCCGTGGCGGCCGGCGCACTGACCGTGTCCATGCTGGGCAGCGGCGGCCCGGCCAGCGCGGACACATCGCCGGACCGGGCCCTGGTGGAGAAGATGGCGACAACGTTGTCGCTGCCGTCTCCGCCGGGTGCGAAGAACCAGGTGAAGGTGCTGGTCTTCCATGCGTCGGCGGGTGACGAGGCCCCGTACACCGATGCCGGGATCGCGGCGATCGAGAAGATCGGGCTGACCGGCCCGGAGGCCGGGCGGTTCACCACCGTGGCCACGGACGACCCGAAGGTGTTCACCAACGGCAAGCGGCTCGGCTCCTTCCACGCCGTCGTCTTCCTGACCGGCGGCGGCGACGTCCTCGACCCGGAGCAGGAAGCTGGCCTGGAGGCGTACATGGAGGCCGGCGGCGGCTTCCTCGGCATCCATGACGCGGCGCGCACCGAGCCCTACTCGGACTGGTTCACCGGTCTGGTCGGGGCCCGCCCGGCGGCGAACAGCCCGGCCACCGTGCAGCGCGCGACGGTCGAGATCGGTGACCGGGTCCACCCGGCCACCAAGAGCCTGCCGTTGGAGTGGAAGCGGCCCGACAAGTGGCTGAACTGGACGAAGAACCCGTCCGGTGAGGTGCACACCGTGGCGCGCGTACGGGAGTTGACGTACAAGCCGGGCGCGAGCGCCAACGGCTGGGACCACCCGGTCTCCTGGTGCCGCGACTACGACGGCGGCCGCTCCTTCTACACGGCCATGGGCGGTACGGCGGACAGCTTCGCCGAGACCGACTTCCGCGACCATCTGCGCGGCGCGCTCTCCTGGACGAACCGGACCTCGCAGGCCGACTGCAAGGCGACGATCACCTCCAACTACACCGCCGAGCGGGTCACCGAGCCCAACCAGCCGGGCCAGAACGACCAGATCGGCGAACCGCACGGTCTGGTGACCGCCCCGGACGGCCGGGTCTTCTACATCGGGCGCGGCGGGGCCGACAGCTCCCAGCCGGTCGTCATCGACTGGAACGACCCGAACATCGGCAAGGGCAAGGGCGAGATCCACGTCTACGACCCGAAGACCGAGAAGGTCACCCTGGCCGGTGCGCTGGACGTCTTCGGCAACAAGGGCGGCGGCGACGAACTGGTCAAGGTCGAGGAGGGGTTGCTCGGTATCGAGCTGGACCCGGACTTCGCGTCGAACGGGTGGGTGTACCTCCACTACACCCCGCACGCGAAGATCGACCGCGACAAGCGCATGGCGACCCGGCAGGTCTCCCGCTTCACCTTCGATTCGGCGACGAACAAGCTGGACCTGGCATCGGAGAAGGTGCTGCTCGACTGGCCGGTGCAGATCAACAGCTGCTGCCACGCGGGCGGCGGTCTGGCGTGGGACTCGAAGGACAACCTGTACATCGCGACCGGTGACAACAACTCCTCCGGTTT
This sequence comes from Streptomyces sp. SID14515, assembly GCF_010548505.1. Classification (NCBI taxonomy): domain Bacteria; kingdom Bacillati; phylum Actinomycetota; class Actinomycetes; order Kitasatosporales; family Streptomycetaceae; genus Streptomyces; species Streptomyces sp. SID14515. The sequence continues at coordinate 4,532 of NZ_JAAGMH010000050.1, forward strand.
CAGCGACGGTTACTCCGGAAACAACCCGCAGCCGAACTACAAGGGCGTCTCCTTCGCCGACGCCCGGCGCACGGCCGGCAACACCAACAACCTCAACGGGAAGATCCTGCGGATCCACCCGGAGGACGACGGCACGTACACCCTGCCCGCGGGCAACCTCTTTACCGGTGAGGAACCGGACGAGGGCGGCGGCAAGACGCGCGGCGAGATCTATGTGATGGGCGTGCGCAACCCGGCCCGGATCTCGATCGACCCGTCGACGGACACGCTGTACGCGGGATGGGTCGGGCCCGACGCGGGCGCGCCGTCCACCACCTGGGGTCCGGCGAAGTACGACACGTTCGCCGCGATCACCAAGGCGGGCAACCACGGCTGGCCGTTCTGCATGGGCAACAACCAGCCCTACCGGGACCGTAATCTGCCGGACCCGACCAAGCCGCTGGGCTGGTACGACTGCGACGCCCCGAAGAACGAGTCGCCGAACAACGACGGGCTGGTCAAGCTGCCGCCGGTGACCCCGAACACCATCTGGTACTCACCGCAGGGCGGCGGGGTCGACTACCCGCGCGACGAGAACGGCGTACCGAGCTACAAGGCGGAGGAGGGCAAGGAGCTCCTGCCCTGGCTCAAGGGCGGCGGGCAGGCCACGATGAACGGCCCGGTCTACCGCTACGACGCGCAGAGCGAGTCCACCGCCAAGTGGCCCGCCTACTGGGACGGCAAGTGGTTCGTCGGCGACTTCTACGACGACACCCAGCCCCGGCACGCCGTGCTCACCGATCCGAAGACGGTCGGCAAGGGTGGACTACCCACGCACGCCGAGTCGTTGAAGAAGATCATCCCGGTCGGGGCGGACGGCATCCGCAATCTGATGGACTGGAAGTTCGCGCCGGACGGTTCGCTGTACGTCCTGGACTACGGGCGCGGCTTCTTCACCTCCGACTCCAAGTCCGCGCTGTGGCGCGTGTCGTACAAGGGCGGCGGCGCGACCCCGGCCGCCAAGGATCTCGTCGGAAAGGCGGCGGCGAAGTGAGACACCACTCGCTCCTGGCACGCGGGCGGCACCGTCCGCCGAGCTTCTGGGTGGCCCTGCTGGCATCCCTCCTGATGGTCCTCGGGCTGACCTCCACGGCCGCGTACGGCAAGGGCGGCGACGCTCCCGGGGCCAAGGCCGCCGACCAGGTGCTCACCTGGACCGCGGGCGACCCGATCGACCACTATCTGACCGCGCCGAAGACGGCGGTGGCCGGCAAGGCGACGATCGTCTTCGAGAACAGCACGGCGACCGGGAACACCACGAGCATGCCGCACACGCTGACGTTCAGCGTGTCGGACCCGGAGTTCAACAACGACGTCCAGCTGAACATCCTGGCCAACCCCGGTGACTCCGAGGGCGGCAAGCACAGCGTGGAGGTCACGCTGTCGCCCGGCCGGTACTTCTACCACTGCACGATCCCCGGGCACGGCCAGATGCAGGGCATCCTGACCGTCACCGAGGGCGGTGGCGGCGAGGACACCGAGGCCCCCGCGACCTCGGCGAAGGTCGACGGCGACCAGAACGGCGACGGCGCGTACATCGGCCAGGCCACGGTGACCGTCGAGGCCACCGACGAGGGTTCCGGCGTCGACACCGTCGAGTACGCGCTCGGCGCGGACGGCGAGTGGCAGCCCTACACCGCGCCCGTCGTGGTGAACGAGGTCGGCGACCACACGGTCCGCTACCGGGCCACCGACAAGGCGGGCAACGCGGCCGAGGAGAAGTCCGTCGACTTCGCGGTCGCCGCCCCGCCGACCGACGACGAGACGCCGCCGGAGACCTCGGCGACCGTCACCGGAGAGAAGGACGACGCGGGCGCCTACCTGGGCATGGCCACGGTCACCGTGACCGCGTCCGACACCGGGTCCGGCGTCAACACCATCGAGTACGCGCTCGGCGCGGACGGCGCGTGGCAGCCGTACACCGCACCGGTGATGGTCCACGAGGTGGGCGAGCACACCGTCCGCTACCGGGCCACCGACCGGTCGGGCAATGTCGCGGACGAGAAGTCCGTCGACTTCACCGTGGTCGAGCCGCCGTCGCAGGACCAGACGGCTCCGGAGACCTCGGTGAAGGTCGAGGGCGACAAGAACAGCGACGGCGCGTTCATCACCAGCGCCAAGGCCACCGTCTCCGCGACCGACGACGACTCGGGCGTGGACAAGGTCGAGTACAGTCTCGACGGCGGCCCGTACCTCGCGTACACCGCCCCGGTGATCGTCGACCGCGTCGGCCACCACTCGATCGCCCACCGGGCGACGGACAAGGCGGGCAACACCTCCGAGGCGAAGAAGGTGTCGTTCACCATCGCCCAGGGCGGCGGGGTTCCCGCGCCGAACTGCGCGGAGTTCGACGAGCGGCACACCGTCTTCGTCGGCACGATCGACACGGGCGTCCCGAACCGGATCACCCGTAACCGCTGCACGATCAACGAGCTGATCGAGGACGAGAAGGACTGGTCCTCCAACGCCCTGTTCCTCAAGCACGTGAAGTCGGTGCTGGACAAGCTGAAGACCGACGGCGTCATCGACCAGCGCGAGCGCAAGGCGATCAACCAGGCCGCCAAGCAGTCGGGCATCGGCAAGCCGGGGCAGTCCGAGGGCTACACCAAGCTCTTCGACGGCACGGCGGCCTCGCTCGCCAAGTGGGAGCAGGTGGGCGGCGGCAAGTTCGAGCTGAACGAGGAGGAGGGCTCGATCACCAGCTCCACCACGGTGGACGGGATGGGCATGCTGTGGCTGCCGAACCGGGCCTACGGCGACTACTCGCTCAAGCTCCAGTGGCGGGACGACGCCCCGGGCTCGGGCAACGCCAACGGCGGGGTCTTCGTCCGCTTCCCGAAGGTCCACGACCACCCGGAGGAGTCCCGTCCGGAGTGGGTCGCCATCAAGTACGGCCATGAGATCCAGATCAACGACCGGCCGGACGGCGACATGTACAAGACCGGTTCGGTGTACGGCTTCGACCGGGTGGGTCTCGGCGGCGCCGGGGTCACGCCCAAGGGCACCTGGAACGACTACGAGATCAAGGTGGTGGACCAGCACTACGAGATCTACCGCAACGGTGTCCTGATCAACGAGTTCGACAACACCGGCGGCCAGCTCTTCGAGCCGCCGCGCGGCGACGACCCGGGCACCGACGGCCGGCGGTTCGCCTCCGGTTACATCGGGCTCCAGGTGCACGGCGTCACCGACGTCATCTCGTACCGCGACATCCGGATCAAGGAGCTGTAACCCGCACGGGAAGGTCTCAGGTGGCCGCGGCCGCATGCTCCGGCGTGCGGGCGCGGCCACCTGGGTGTCGGTGCCGCCACACCCAGAAGACCGTGCAGGAGACCAGGGCCCAGCCGGCCAGGACCAGGTACGGGAAGACGAACTGGTGGCCCTGGTAGTAGACGGCGGTGTGCTGGGCGTTGACGGACGCGCCCGGCGGCAGCCAGCGGCCGATGTGTCCGAGCGCCGAGGGCAGCAGCGGCCAGGACACCGCCCCGCCGGAGGACGGGTTGCCGAGCAGCACCATCACCCCCCAGGTCGGGATCATCGCCCAGCGGCCCATCAGGGTGTTGAACATGGTGAAGACCATCCCGGAGGTGAACATCGTGAACGCCAGGATCAGCCAGGACTGGACGAACGGCAGGTTCACCGCCCCGAGCCACCAGTCCACGGCCGCCGCGATGGCGAAGCCGCCGAGCAGGGCGTACGCGGCGGTGAAGGCGATGCGCTCGGCCGGGTTGAGGCCGTGGGCGTGCACGCTGAGCTGGATCGCGCCGAGGAAGCCCATGATCACGGCGGCCAGCGAGATGTAGAACAGGGCCAGCCCGCGCGGATCGCCCCGCTGGAGCGGCTTGACGTCCCGGACGGTGACCTCGACGCCGGTGGCGTCGCCCACCTCCAGCCCGGCCTTGCCGAGCAGTTCGGCCACGGACGCGCCGGAGGCTCCGGCCACGTCGAGCGCCACCCCGCTGTCGGACGCGCGCACGATGGCGAAGACCTTCTGTTCGTCCAGGGCACGGCGGGCGTCGGCGACGTCCGGATAGTCGCGCAGCTCCAGCGAGGCGTCGAGCGCCTTCTCCATCCCGGCGACGAACGCCTCGCCGCGCTGCACCTCGGGCCGGGTGACCAGGGCCGCCGGAATGCGGTGCGGAGTGGGGTCGGCCATCGCGTACGTGTAGGAGCCGGCGAAGAGACCGGCCGCAGCGGCGACGATGAGGACGAGGACGGTCGCGGGGAGGAACGGGCTGTTCTTGTACGCCTCCCAGCGCTCGCGGAGGGTGCGCGGCCGCCCGTGCGCGCCGTGCCTCTCGCTGCTGCCGCTCCGCTCGCCGCCGTTCTCGCCGCTCCGCTCGCCGCCCGTTTCCCCGCTCCCGCTCCCGCTCACGCCATCTCGCCGTCGTCGTCGTGGCGGGCGCGGCTGGGCTGGACGCGCTTGGGCTCGCCGGGCATCTTCGGGTACTCCGGCGGGTAGGGCATGTCGCCGAGCCCGCGTTCCTTCTCGTCCCGGTCGGCCAGCTCCAGCAGTCCGTCGAGCCGGAACGCCTCCTGGTCCATGTCGGCGTGGACGTCGCCGAGTTCGGCGTAGCGCACCGGGAGTGTGCGGATGTCGAAGTCGCGCGGTTCGGCGTCGTCGATCTCCTCCCAGCGCAGCGGCGCGGAGACCGGGGCGTGCGGGAAGGGGCGTACGGAGTAGGCGGAGGCGATGGTGCGGTCGCGGGCGGTCTGGTTGAAGTCGACGAAGATCCGCTCGCCGCGCTCCTCCTTCCACCAGGCGGTCGTCACCCGCTCGGGCATCCGCCGCTCCAGCTCGCGCCCGGCGGCGATGGCGGCGCGCCGCACCTCCACGAAGGTCCAGGCGGGCTCGATGGGCACGAAGACGTGCATCCCGCGCCCGCCGGAGGTCTTGGGCCAGCCGCGTACGCCGTGGTCCTCCAGGACGGAGCGCAGTTCGTGGGCGGCGGTGACCGCGTCGGCGTAGTCGGTGCCGGGCTGCGGGTCCAGGTCGATACGGAGTTCGTCCGGGTGGTCGGTGTCCCCGGCGCGGACCGGCCACGGGTGGAAGGTGAGCGTGCCGAGGTTGGCGGCCCAGATCACGGCGGCGAGCTCGGTCGGGCAGATCTCGTCGGCGGGACGGCCGCTGGGGAAGGCGATACGGGCGGTGGGGATCCACTCGGGGAGGTTCTTCGGGGCGCGCTTCTGGTAGAAGAAGTCGCCCTCGACCCCGTCCACGAAGCGCTGGAGGGTGGTAGGCCGGTGGTTCAGGGCACGCGTGATGCCGGGGCCGACCGCCAGGAAGTACTCGGCCACGTCCCTCTTGGTGTAGCCCTTCTCCGGGAAGTACACCTTGTCCGGGTTGGACAGCCTCACGGCCCGTCCGCCCGCGTCCAGCTCCACCGCTGCTCCCATGTCGGCCACCGTAGGCCGGTCGCACATATGCCGCACATCGGGAGACATGGGTGGGCGGCCGGTCCAGAATCGGGCCATGGACCTGCCGGTGATGCCGCCCGTGAAGCCGATGCTCGCCAAGTCGGTGGCCAAGATCCCGCCGGGCATGAGTTACGAGGCGAAGTGGGACGGCTTCCGGGCGATCGTGTACCGGGACGGCGACGAGGTCGAGATCGGCAGCCGTACGGGCAAGTCCCTGACCCGCTACTTCCCCGATCTGGTCGACGCCGTACGGGACAACCTTCCGCCGCGTTGTGTGATCGACGGGGAGATCGTCATCGCCCACGAGGGGCGGCTCGACTTCGAGCGGCTCAGCGAGCGCATCCATCCGGCGGACTCCCGGGTGCGGATGCTCGCCGAGCAGACCCCGGCGAGCTTCATCGCCTTCGACGTCCTCGCGGTCGACGACACCTCTCTTCTCGCCACCCGGCAGGCGGACCGACGGGAGGTGCTGAAGGCCGCGCTCTCCGGCGCGTCCGCGCCCGTCCTCCTCGCCCCGTCCACCACGGACATCGAGATCGCCCGCGAGTGGTTCGACCGGTACGAGGGCGCCGGGCTCGACGGGGTCGTGGCGAAGCCGCTCGATCTGCCCTACCGGCCCGACACCCGGGCGATGTACAAGATCAAGCACGAGCGGACCGCCGACGTCGTGGTGGCGGGCTACCGCGAGCACAAGAGCGGCCCGGTCGTCGGCTCGCTGCTGCTCGGCCTGTACGGCGCCGACGGCGTGCTCCAGCACGTCGGGGTCTGCGCGGCCTTCCCGATGAAGCGGCGCGCCGAGCTCGCCGAGGAACTCGCCCCGCTGCGCTGCGAGTTCGCCGAACATCCGTGGGGGGCGTGGGCGGACGCGGCGGCGCACGAACAATCCCGGCTGCCGGGCACGCAGAACCGCTGGACGGGCAAGAAGGACCAGTCCTGGGTGCCGCTGCGCCCGGAGCGGGTGTGCGAGGTGGCCTACGACCACATGGAGGGCGACCGGTTCCGGCACACCACGCAGTTCCGCCGGTGGCGGCCGGACCGGTCCCCCGCCGGCTGTACGTACGCGCAGCTGGAGGAGGTCGTCTCCTACGACCTGTCCGAGGTGTTGTCAGGCGGCTGACTCCGGGTCGCCGGTCGGCGTGGCGCAGGGCTCGTCCGACCCGCCCGGCGCGGGCGTGCCGGCGTCGTCGGACGGGGACGGCGACGGGGTGTCGTCGGGGCAGCCCGGGTCGGTCCCGCCGGGGTCGGGCGGGGTGGTGGGCCCGGTCGGGTCGGGGCTGGGGCTCGGGCCCGGTTCGGTGGGGCCCGGGTCGGTCGGGTCCGTCGGATCGGGGCTGGGTCCGGGCTCGGTGGGGCCGGGGTCCGTCGGGTCGGGGCTCGGGCTCGGCGAGCCGGGGCCCGTGGGGCGCGGTGTGGGCGTCGGGCTCGGCGGCCGCGTGGGCTGCGGGCCGACGACGACACCGCCGTCCCCCTTGCCGGGGCGTTCCGGCGCGCCGGGGCCGCCGACCGGGGCCTTGGGCCGGGTCTTTCCGCCGGGGCCGGGGCTGACCGGGAGGACCCCCTCGCCGTCGGCGACCGGGTGGCTGCCGTTGCGGTAGAACTCCAGCCAGGACAGCACCGTCCGCAGATAGGTGTCCGAGCGGTTGTAGCTGAGGATGGCCCGGTCCAGGTCGGCGCGGCGGGTCAGATCACGGGGCCCGGCGCAGAGGTAGTGCCCGGCGGCGAGCGCCGCGTCGTAGATGTTGTTCGGGTCCTTGCGGCCGTCGCCGTTGCCGTCCGCGCCCCAGGACGCCCACGTGGACGGGATGAACTGCATCGGCCCCACAGCCCGGTCGAAGGCGCGGTCGCCGTCGTAGGCTCCCTGGTCGGTGTCCCGGATCAGCGCGAAGCCGTCGCCGTCGAGCGCCGGGCCGAGGATCGGGCTGAGCGTCGTCCCGCGCGCGTCGACCCGCCCGCCGGAGGCCTGGCCGGACTCGACCTTGCCGATCGCCGCGAGCAGCTGCCACGGCAGTCCGCAGCCCGGGTCGCTGCGGCCCACCGCGCCCTCCGCCTTGCGGTAGGCGTCCAGGACGGTGGCCGGAATGCCCGCCTCGGACCAGGCGCGGACCACCACGGGGTCGGGTTTCGTACCGGGCTTCAGGGGCCCCGGCGGCTTCGGGGTCCGTAGCGGCGGCAGCTCGGTGTGGTAGACGTCGTCGCCCGGCACCTCGGTCCACACGACGTCGTCGGAGGCCGCCGTCTTCTCCTGCCGGGGCTCGGGCAGGGCGAACCCCGGGGCCTGGGACGCGGTGAGCGCGGTCATCGCGGCGACGGCGGTGGCCGTGGTGCCCAGTCGGCGGCGCACGGTGCGGTCGAACCTCATGGGGGCTCCCCTCTCCGGGGCTCAGCGAGTGAACGTGTCGATGGCGGCGATCAGCCAGGTGTCCCCGCGGCGGACGGCGTCCACGGCGAACATGGCCGCCGCGTACGTCGTCTCCTCGTCCTTGCCCGTACGGGTGTTGCTCTGGTCGGCGAAGACCAGCAGCCGGGCCCGGTCGCCGTCGAGGAACTCGACGCCGCTCTCGGTGACGGTGGTGGTCAGGACGAGCTTCTGCTTCGGGGCCTGTTCCCGTACGTCGGCGAGCATGTCCTTGTGCTGCCGCACGGCCCGGCCGGTCAGATAGGTGCTCGCCGCACGGTCGGACCTGGCGGGCGAGGCGTAGTCGTAACTGAACACCGCGCCGACCGCCTCACTGATCCGGCCCTTCACCTCACTGGTCCGGCCGATGTCGGTGAGCGCGGTGTTCTGCCGGGCCGGCTCGTCGCGGAGACCGCTCGCCGAGGCGAACGCCCAGGCGGCGAAGGCGCCCAGGAGCACGGTGAGGGCGCACAGCAGGACGGGCAGCGTGACGCGGAGGCGGGGCGACCTGGCGCGAGGGGCGGCGGCCGGGGCATCGGGAGCGGTGTCGGTGCCTGCTTCCGTATCGGCAACGGTGCTCGGTTCGGCAGCGGTGTCCGGTGCGGCAGCGGTGTCCGGTGCGGCCGGTGGGTCGGGCTCGGTCGCGGTGGCCGGGCCGGCGGTCGGCCCGGCCACCGGTTCCGTCCCGGCCTCCGCCGTGCGCGGTGGTGCCGTGGCCAGCCGGCGGCGGCGGTTGACGAGGTGGCGGGTCGTCGACATGGGCGGGGTCCTCTCCGGGGCGTGCGGGGCGGGGCTGGGCTGGGCGGGCGGATGGGAGGGGGCGGAGGTCAGCCGGCCGTGCTCCCGACGGGCGCCTGGCCCAGCGCGCTGAGCTTCCACCCGTCGGCGGTCCGGGTGAGGCTCCCGAGCAACCGGCTCTCCTTCACCGCCGGTTCGCCCTTCGGCGCGGTCACGGTGACCCGGATCGCCACCATCACCCCGGCCCGGCCCGCCCGTTGGTCCAGTTCGGTCACCGCGCCGGAGAGGACCTTGGCCGTGCTCACCGTCTTCGCCTCGGTGATCTGCTTCGCGAACGCGTCGCGTCCGTCGATGAGTTGGCGGTGCAGATCGCCGGTCGTGGACTGCTCCCAGCTGTCGAGCCCCTCCTCCAGCGAGCGGTGGTCCAGGGTGTTCATGTTCTGCACCGCCTGCTCGCCCGCGGCCAGCGCGTCGTCCCGCGCCTGCGCGAAGGACGCCGCGTCGTCGTGCGCGGCCTCGTAGCGCGACCAGCCGCCCCAGCCCGCCGCTCCGGCCGCGCACACGGCGAGGGCCAGCGCGACGATCACCAGCGGATTCCTGGCCCTCGCCCGTACCTCCCCGGCCGGCGTGTCCGCCGCGTCCTGCTGTGCTTTGCGCTCCCGTGCCATGTGCTGCCTCTCCCCTGCCTGCCGAACCGGACCGGTGCGCCGTCGCCTCCGGCCCGCCGTCATGTGGAGCCGATCTCGACGATCCACCAGCGCCCGTCGCGCAGTTCGGCGGTCACCGTGAGCTGCGCGGAGGCGGTGGTGGGGGCGCGGCCGCGGCGCTCGTAGACCTGGTCGAGGAAGACCAGGAGGTGGGCGCTGCTGCCGGTCAGCCGGGTCACCCCGGCCCGGACGACCTCGGTGGTGAGCGTCAGCTTCTGGTCGGTGGACTGCCGCTCGACCTGGCCGAACAGGGCCGCGTACTGCTGGAGCGCCTTGCCCGCCAGGACCTCTTTCGCCGCCGCCCTGGTGGTGGCGGTGGCCCCGGGACCGTACGAGAAGATCTTCCCGAGCGCGCTGCTGACGTCGCCGGTGACGCGGGCGGTCGCCTCCGCGTCGGTGAGGGCGAGGTTCGCGGTGGCCGGGGTATCGCGCAGCTGGCGGCCCTCGGCGTAGAGGGCGCCGCCCGTAGCGATCAGGGCGATGGTCAGCAGAACGCCGAGGACGCGTGGCCGACGGCGGCGGGTCACGTCCACGGCATCTGCCACGTCCGGCTCGTCCACCGCGACCGTCTCGTCCACCGCGGCCGTCTCGGGCTCCGTGTCCGTCGTGTCCGTCGTCGTGCTGTTCATCGTCGGCGTTCCTCCCCGCGGCCTCATCGGCCGCCGCCCGTTCCGATCGCCGTGAGCGCCTTGACCTTCCAGCCATCGGCCGTACGGGCGAGGGTCGCCGCGAACCGCTTGCGCTGGGTGCCGGCCGCGCCGGTGCGCGGGGTGACCTGGACGTCCACGGTGGCGATCAGCTCCGCCGTGCCCGTGCGCTCGTCCAGTGCGGTCAGCGCCGCCGATGTGACCTTGCCGCGGGCCGTGTCGCCCGCTGTCGTCAGGGACTTCGCGTCGGCCTTCCGGGTCCGCTCCAGCTGGTCGTGCAGCGGTCCTGTCGAGGAGTCCAGCCAGGCCCGCAGCCCCTCGTCGACCCGTTTCGCGTTCTCGCCGTCCAGGCTGTTCAGCGTGGCGAGATGCCGCTTGCCCTCGGTCAGGGCGGTGTCGCGGGCCTTCGCGTAGGCCAGCGAGCGGTCGCCGCGGGCCTGCCCGTACGACCAGGCGCCCAGGCCGCAGAGCAGCGCGGCGACGAGGAGAACGGCCCAGCCGGCCCGGCTTCGGGTGCGGGGGGTCATGAGCCGCCTCCCAGGCCGAGCAGTCCGGCCATGCCCTCGGTCGGCGGCTGTGAGGCCGCGGGCGCGCCGGCCACGGTCCCGGGCAGCTTCATCGAGCCCGGTACGGCGGGTTTCGGCACCGGGCCGCCCTTGGGGGCGTTGGCGCTGCCCCGGACGTTGATACCGGTACCGGGCGAGGAGGTGCAGCGGGCGGCGGTGTTCACGGCGGGGCCGGCCGAGGTGTTGAGACCGTTGCGGTAGACCGTGCCGCCGTAGCCCGCGGTGCAGGGCAGCGGTTCGAAGAAGGTGACGGACATCCCGAACCGGGCGCCGTCGTCGTCGACCGCGCTCGCTCCGGCGGCGGCGACGGCGGGTAGCTTCACGAGGAGTTCCTCCAGACCGCGTTGGCGGGTGACGGCGACCTCCGAGGTGGTGAGGAGGTTGGCGACGACGACGCCGAAGGCCGGGTCCACATCGCGCAGCAGTCCGCTGATCTGGACGGCGGCGTCCGGGGTGGTCGCGATGAGGCGGCGCAGGTCGGTGTCGGAGCCCTTGAGTTCGGCGGCCAGTTCCTTGGCCCCCGAGGCGAAGCCCTTGAGTGCCTGCCCCTGTTCGGCCTGGGTCCGCAGGACGCGCTCGCCGTCGGCCATCAGCCGGGTGGTGACCGGCAGGGCCTTGTCCGCGGCCTCGATGAAGTCGCCGCCGGTGTCCAGCAGGACCTGGAGGTCGTCGCCGCGCCCTTCGAAGGCGGCCCCGAACTCCTCGACGACGGTCCGCAGACTCTCCAGGTCCACCGAGCTCGCCAGGTCGTCGACGCTGGTGAGGACGTCGGTCGGGGGTGCGGGAATGGTGGTGTCCGCCTCGTCGATGACCGAGCCGTTGCCCAGGAACGGCCCGTCCTTGCGGGTGGGCCGCAGATCGACGTACTGCTCGCCGACCGCCGAGAGGTTCGCGACGACGGCGGTGAGGCTGTCCGGGATCGGCGGGGCGTCCTTCTCGATCCGCAGCTGGGCCTCGACGCCCTCCTCGGTCAGCTCGATCGGCCCGACCCGGCCCACGGAGACGCCCCGGTAGGTGACGTTGGAGTGGGTGTACAGGCCGCCCGTCTGCGGGAGTTGGACCGTGACGGTGTAGTAGCTGCGGAGTCCGACGTAGTGGCCGAGATCGGCGTACCGCACGCCGAGATAGCCGAGGACCAGGACGGCGATGACGAGGAAGGCGAGGTTCTTCAGCCGGATGGCGAGGGTGATCACGGTGTCGCCTCCTTCTCGGTCTCCGGCGTGCCCGGTGTGGTCTTCGGCGCGCCCGGAGCGGTGGTCCTCGGTGTGCCCGACACGGCCGGGAGCGGCAGCGGGAGTGTGCTGCGGGCCGCTGCCGCCGCGCCCTCGCCCTCGGCCGGGGGCAGCGGGATGCCGGGCTCGTCCGGGGTGAGCGGCGGGATGATCTGCGTACCGGGCAGGGCCGTCACGTCCAGGTAGACGTTGAGGTAGTCGCCCTTGACGCCGCGCAGCACCTCGTCCGTGAAGGGGTAGGTCAGCAGCACCTGGAGGGAGTCGGGGAGGTCCTGGCCGGAGTCGGCGAGCGCCTTGAGGGTCGGGGCGAGCGCCTTGAGGTCGGCGATCATGTCGGCTTTGCTCCGGTTGATCGTGTCGACGGCCACGGTGGAGAGGGTGTCGAGGGAGCGCAGCATGGTCAGCAGGGAGCCGCGCTGCTTCTCCAGGACCTTGAGTCCGGGGCTGAGCCCGGTCAGGACCGTGCCGACGTCCTGCTTGCGGGTGGCGAGGGTGGCGGCGAGCCGGTTGACGCCGTCCAGGGCCTTGGTGATGTCGCCCTTGTTCTCGTCCAGGTTGGTGACGAGCGTGTCGACCCGCTTGAGCATGGAGCGGATCTGCGGTTCCTGTCCCGCGAGCGCCTTGTTCAGCTCGGTGGTGATGGTCTTGAGCTGGTTGACGCCGCCGCCGTTGAGGAGCAGCGACAGGGCTCCGAAGACCTCTTCGACCTCCGGGTTCCGGTTGGTGCGGGAGAGCGGGATGCGGCCCCCGGCGGCGAGCGAGCCCTGTGCGGTGCCCTCGGGGGGCGGGGCGAGCTGGATGAACTTCTCGCCGAGCAGGCTGGACTGTTCGAGGCGGGCGTACGCGTTGGCGGGCAGCTCGATCTTCCCGTTGACCCGCATGGTGACCCGGGCCCGCCAGCCGTCCGGGGCGAGGGCGATCTTCGTGACGCGCCCGACGGACACGTCGTTGACCTTGACCGAGGACTGCGGGGCGAGGCTGAGGACATCGCCGAACTCGGCGGTGACCTCGTACGGGCGGTCGCCGAGGTCCGCGCCGCCGGGCAGCGGGATCTGCTCGATGCCGGTGAAGGAGGGGGCGTCGGGGCGGACCACGACCAGGGCGATCAGGGCGCCGGTGGCGAGCAGGGCCACGGCTGAGACGGCGGCCCGTACGACGGGTCTGCGCCGGGCGTCGTCGTTCATCGTCGTGCCCCCTTCTGCTTGCCGGGCTGCTTCTCGGGGGTGCCGTAGACCGTGCCGACCTCGGGCAGCGGCAGGACGGGCAGGGCCTTGCGGCGGTTCGCGTCGACGGGGGCGAGGCCGGTGAGCCGGCCGGCCGCTTCGGCGGCCCCGGGGTCGACAAGCGGGCCGCCCATGGACAGTTCGTTGAGGTTGGTGCGCCCGTTGAGAGTGCGGTTGGCCGGGTCGTAGGCGTTGAGCACGTTTCCGGCGGCGAGCGGCAGGGTGTCCATCGCCTCGGCGAGCGAGGCGCGCTGGTCGACGAGGGCCTGGGTGACGGGCACCAGCGCCTCGACGTTCTTCTTGAGCGCGCCGCGGTTCTTCGCGATGAACGCCTTGACCTGGCCGAGGGCGGTGCCGAGTTCCTTGAGGGCGGCGCTGAGGTTCTTCTTGTCGTCGGCGAGGAAGGAGGTGACCGTGTTCAGCTGCTGCTCGGCGCTGCGGACGTTGCCGTCGTTCTCCTTGAGCATGGTGGTGAAGGTCTGGAGGTAGGTCAGGGTGTCGAACAGGTCGCCGCTGCTCTTGTCGAGCGTCTTGGTGGCCTTGCCGAACTGCTCGATGGAGTCCCCGATGGCCTTGCCGTTGCCGTCGAGGTTCTTCGCCCCGGTGTCCAGGAGCCGGGCGAGCGCCCCGTCGGCATTGGCCCCGTTCGGGCCGAGCGCGGTGGAGAGTTCGGTGATGGAGGCGTACAGCTCGTCGACCTCGACGGGGGTGGCGTTGCGGGCGGCGGGCAGGACCGCGTCGTCGGCGAGGCGGGGTCCGCCGTCGTAGGCCGGGGCGAGCTGGATGTAGCGGTCGGCCACGAGGCTGGGCGCGACGACGACGGCGTGGGCGTCCTTGGGGACGTCGATGCCCCGGTCGAGGCGCAGCACGACCTTGACCTCCTCGCCGCGCGGCTCGACGGAGTCGACGGTGCCGACCTTGACGCCGAGGATCCGCAGGTCGGATCCGGCGTAGACGCCGGTGGCCCGGTCGAAGTAGGCGGTGACCGTGGTCTTCCCGTCCTCCTCCAGGGCGCTGACGCCGGTGGCGGCCGCGACGGCGACGAGGGCCAGTCCGGCTCCGATGCCGATGATGCGGGTGCGTCTCATGTCAGCGGCCCCCTTGCTGCCGGGGTGGCATGCATCCGGTCGCCGGAGGTGTGCCGGCGGGGAGGTAGTTCTTGGGCACGACGCCGCAGACGTAGTTGTCGAACCAGCGCCCGCTGCCGAGGGTATTGCCGACGAGCCGGCTGTAGGAGCCGGTGGCGGCGAGGACCTTGTCCAGGCTCTTGCGGTTCTTCACCAGCACGGCGGTGACCCGGCCGAGGGAGTCCAGGGTCGGCCCGAGCTGTTTGTCGTTGTCCTTGACGAGTCCGGCGAGCTGGGTGCCGAGGTCGCGGGTGCCGGTGAGCAGGAGGTGGATGGAGTCGCGGCGGGCCTGGATCTCGCCGAGGAGCAGGTTGCCGTCCTCCAGGAGCGTTTCGAAGCTGCTCTTCTTTCCGGCGAGCGTCCTGGTGAGCTGCTTGCTGCTGCGGAGCAGGGTGGCGAGCTGGGCGTCGCGTTCGGAGACCGTACGGGAGAGGGCGGAGAGCCCGTCGGCGGCGCTGCGGACGTGGGGCGGGGAGTCCTTGAAGGTGGCGGAGATCGCCTCGAAGCTCTTGGCGAGCTGCTCGGTGTCGATCTCGCCGATGGTCTCCCCGAGCCCGTTGAACGCCTGGGTGACGTCGTACGGGGAGGTGGTGCGGCTCGCGGTGATGCGGGAGCCGGGGTCCTGCGGGGCGTCGCCGAGGGGGTCGACGGCGAGGTACTTCTCGCCGAGCAGGGTCTTGACGGCGATGCCCACGGTGGAGGAATCGCCGATCCAGGCGTTCTTCACCCGGAAATCGACGCGGACCTTCGCGCCGTCGAGGGAGACGCCGGTGACCTCGCCGACCTTCACTCCGGCGATCCGTACCTCGTCGCCGTCGGCGAGTCCGGCGGATTCGCTGAAGTCGGCGCTGTAGGAGGTGCCGCTGTCGAGGAAGGGCAGCGAGTCGGCGCGCCAGGCGGCGAGGCCGACCAGCGCCAGGACGAGGAGCCCGACGACGGCGACGGCGACCGGGTTCCGTTCCCGGATGGGGGTGATTCTCATGCCAGGCACCTCGGTTGGGTGATCGCGATGCCGGTGGGCGGCGTGCTGCCGTCGTCGTGGGTGACGCCGCTGACCTTCGCTTCGCAGAGGTAGAGGTTGAGCCACGATCCGTAGGACGTCAGCCGGGTGATGGCCGCCATCTTGGCCGGGGTCTTCTGGAGGAAGTTCTCGATCTGCGGGGTGCCCTTCTCCAACTGGCCGCTGAGTCGACCGAGTTGCCGGATGTCGTCCTTGAGCGGCTTTCTGCCGTCCTGGAAGAGGTCGGCGGTGACGGTGGTGAGCGCGCCCATCGCGGTGATGGCCTCGCCGAGCGGTTTGCGGTCGCCGGAGAAGCCGGTGACGAGCTTCTGGAGGGTGACGACGAGATCGTCGAAGCCCGCCTCCCGGTCGTTGACCGTCTTGAGCACCGTGTTGAGGTTCTTGATCACCTCGCCGATCACCTTGTCCTTCGCGGCGACGGTGGTGGTCAGCGAGCCGACGTGCCGCAGGATGCTGTCGACGGTGCCGCCCTCGCCCTGGAGGACCTGGACGATGGAGCCGGCGAGCTGGTTGACGTCGGGCGGCGAGAGCCCTTCGAACAGGGGCTGGAAGCCGTTGAAGAGCTGGGTGAGGTCGAGCGCCGGGGTGGTGCGGGAGAGCGGGATGGTGTCCCCGGGCGCGAAGGCCCGGCCGACGGGTCCTGCCCCCTGGTCGAGGTCGACGTACCGCTGGCCGACCATGTTGAGGTATTTGATGGACGCCGTCACCGAGGCGGGGAGGGTGCGTCCTTTGCGTACGGCGAAGGCGACCTCGGCGACGCGTCGGTCGGCGACCCGCACGGATTCGACCTGGCCGACCTTCACTCCGGCGATCCGGACGCTGTCGCCGGGGATCAGCCCGGTGGCGTCGGTGAACCGCGCCTTGTACGTGGTGGTGTCGCCGACGCCCGTGTTGGCGATGGAGAGTCCGAGGACGGTGGTGGCCAGCACGGTGACCACGATGAAGACGAGGGACTTGGTGATCGGTCCGGCGAGCGAGCGGCGTTTCACTTGAGCTTCACCTCCGCACCGCGGAAGGCCGGACCGATGAGCACGCTGCTCCAGTCGGCGAGGTCTCCCGGCCGGACCTTCAGCGAGGGCGCGACCAGTTCGTTGACGAGCCGGGACTCCTGGGGCGAGTTGGGCAGGCCTAGCGCGGTGTCCGTGCCCTCGCCGCCGCCGTCGGGGGTGTCGGGCGGTGGTGCGGTGACGTCGGTGGCCCGGCGGGTGTCGGCGGTCGGGGCGTGCTTGCCGACGTACGGCACCGAGTAGCAGTGCGGTCCACCGGTGGCGTCGTAGACCGGGGTGTCCCTGCCGGGGACGTATTTGCCCTTGGAGGGAACGGCCTTGACCGACACATGCAGTCCCGGCTGGTCGGTTCCCTTACCGAGGGCCTTGTCCATGGCGGGCACGAAACCGGCCATGGTGCGCAGGGTGCAGGGGAACGACTCGGCGTATTCGGCGAGGAGTTCGAGGGAGGGCCTGCTGGATGCGGAGAGCCGGATGAGGTTGTCCTTGTTCTCCCGCAGGAAGGAGGTGACGTCCTGCGCGGCGGCCGTGGTGGTGCCGTAGAGGCCGGCGAGCCGGGCCTCCTGGTCGGCGAGGGTGGAGCTGGTGACCGTGGCGTCGGTCAGCGCGTCGAGGACGTCGGGGGCGGCGTCCGCGTACAGCGTGCTCACCTTGACGAGTTCCTTGATGTCGGCGTTGAGGGTGGGGAGTTGCGGGTTGAACTTCTTCAGGTGGCCGTCCAGCGTGGTCAGAGTCTCGCCGAGGCGTTCACCGCGGCCCTCCAGCGCCTGGGAGACGGCGTTGAGCGTGGCGGAGAGCTTCTCGGGCTTCACGGCGGTCAGCAGCGGCAGGACGTTGTCCAGGACCTGTTCCAGCTCGATGGCGTTGCTGGAGCGGTCCTGCGGGATGACGGCCCCGGCCCGCAGGACTCCGCCCGTGGGAATGCGGGGCGGTACGAGCGCGACGAACCGTGCGCCGAAGAGGGTGGTGGGCAGCATCTGGGCGGTGACGTCGGCGGGTATCCGCCCGAGCTGGTCCCGGTCGATGGCCAGGGTGAGACGGGCGCCCTCGCCGTCGGTGGCGATGGAGCGGACCTGCCCGATGACGACGCCGCGCAGTTTCACATCGGCGTTGTCGTGCATCTCGTTGCCGACCGATCCGGTGCGGACGGTGACGGTGGCGTCGTCGGTGAAGTCCTTGTCGTACACGGAGACCGAGACCCACACCAGGACGGCGGGCACCAGCAGGAAGGTGACTCCGGCCAGGCGTCGGCGGACCGTGCGGGTGCTGGAGGTACGCATCAGCCGGCCACCTTCACCGTCGTCGTGGCGCCCCAGATGGCGAGCGAGAGGAAGAAGTCGGTGACGCTGATCAGGACGATGGCGTTACGCACCGACCGGCCGACCGCCACGCCCACGCCGGCCGGTCCGCCGGTGGTGTGGAAGCCGTAGTAGCAGTGGGCGAGGATCACCAGCACGCTGAAGATCAGCACCTTCAGCACCGACAGCAGTACGTCCTGCGGGGAGAGGAAGAGATTGAAGTAGTGGTCGTAGGTGCCCGCCGACTGCCCGTTGAAGAAGATGGTGATGTAGCGGGAGGCGACGTACGAGGAGAGCAGCCCGATCGCGTACAGCGGGATGATCGCGACGACTCCGGCGATGATCCGGGTGGTGACGAGATAGGGCATGGACCGCACGCCCATCGCTTCCAGGGCGTCGACCTCCTCGTTGATCCGCATCGCGCCGAGCTGCGCGGTGAAGCCGGCGCCGACGGTGGCGGAGAGGGCGAGGCCGGCGACCAGCGGGGCGATCTCCCGGGTGTTGAAGTAGGCGGAGATGAAGCCGGTGAACGCCGAGGTGCCGATCTGGTTGAGGGCCGCGTACCCCTGGAGTCCGACGACCGTGCCGGTGAACAGGGTCATGGCGACCATCACGCCGATGGTGCCGCCGATGACGCCTAGTCCGCCGCTGCCGAAGGCGACCTCGGCCAGCAGCCGCTGCACCTCGCGCAGATAGCGGCGCAGGGTGCGCGGGATCCAGACGAGCGCCTTGACGTAGAAGGTGAGTTGGTCGCCGGATCGGTCGAGCCAGCTGAGCATCGCCATCGGTCAGCTCCCCTTCGCGGGGACGATCTGGAGGTAGATCGCCGTGAGGACCATGTTCACGAAGAACAGCAGCATGAAGGTGATGACGACGGACTGGTTGACCGCGTCGCCGACGCCCTTGGGGCCGCCGCGCGGGTTGAGGCCGCGGTAGGCGGCGACGATGCCCGCGATGAAGCCGAAGATGAGCGCCTTGAACTCGCTGATGTAGAGGTCGGGCAGCTGGGCGAGGGCGGAGAAGCTCGCGAGGTACGCGCCCGGGGTGCCGTCCTGCATGATCACGTTGAAGAAGTAGCCGCCGAGCGTGCCGACCACCGAGATCAGCCCGTTGAGCAGGACGGCGACGAGCATGGTGGCCAACACCCGCGGAACGACGAGGCGTTGGATGGGCGAGACGCCCATGACCTCCATCGCGTCCAGTTCCTCGCGGATCTTGCGCGAGCCGAGGTCGGCGCAGATCGCGGATCCGGCGGCGCCGGAGATCAGCAGCGCCACGATGATCGGGCTCGCCTGCTGGATGACCGCGAGGACGCTGGCGCCGCCGGTGAAGGACTGGGCGCCGAGCTGCTGGGTGAGGGAGCCGACCTGGAGGGCGATGACCGCGCCGAACGGGATGGAGACGAGGGCTGCGGGCAGGATCGTGACGCTCGCGACGAACCAGAACTGCTCGATGAACTCCCGTACCTGGAAAGGCCGGCGGAAGATGGCCCGGGCCACCGCGACGGCGAGCGCGAACAGCTTCCCGGTCTCGCGGAGCGGCGCGAGCAGCCGGGAGGGCCGGCGCTGCTCGGGGGCCTTCCCGGGGGTCTCCCCGGAGGCATTCCCGGAGGCGGCGGGCGGAGGTTTCTCGGGCGGCTCGGGCGGCCGCACCGGCATCGGGGCGGTCACGCGCGCGCACCTCCCGCGGCCGGGGCGTAGCTGTTGAGGATCGCCGTACGGGCGGCCTCCGGCAGCTGGCCCATCATCGACATGACCCGCTCCCGGCGGCGCAGCGCGCCCTGGCGTACGGGCATCCCGGGCGAGGGCTCCAGCTGGGGGACGACGGTGCGGGGCCCGGTGGGCAGCGGGCCGGTGCCGCCCAGCTGCTCGGCGGCGAGGGTGGCGGCGTCCTTCTCCTCGGACATGCCGATGGGTCCTTCGCGGCGTCCGGCGAGGAACTGCGAGACGACCGGGGTGTCGCTGGTGAGCAGTACCTCGCGCGGGCCGAAGGTGACGAGGTTGCGGCAGAACAGCATGCCCATGTTGTCGGGGACGGTGGCCGCGATGTCGAGGTTGTGGGTGACGATGAGCATCGTCGCGTCGATCTGCGCGTTGAGGTCGATGAGGAGCTGCGAGAGGTAGGCGGTGCGGACCGGGTCGAGGCCGGAGTCCGGCTCGTCGCAGAGGATGATCTGCGGGTCCAGGACCAGGGCGCGGGCGAGGCCGGCCCGCTTGCGCATACCGCCGGATATCTCGCCCGGCAGTTTGCCCTCGGCGCCGAGGAGCCCGACGATGTCGATCCGCTCCATGACGATGCGGCGGATCTCGGATTCTTTCTTGCGGGTGTGCTCGCGCAGCGGGAAGGCGATGTTGTCGAAGAGCGACATCGAGCCGAAAAGAGCCCCGTCCTGGAACATGAGGCCGAAGAGCTTCCGGGTCTCCATGATGTCGCGCTCGGAGCTGTTCACCATGTCGACGCCGTTAATGAGGACGCGTCCCTGTTCGGGCTTCAGAAGCCCGATGATGGATTTCAGGAAAACGGTCTTTCCGGTTCCGGAAGGACCGAGCATGACACTCACTTCACCGGCGGGCAGGGTGAGGCTGACGTCCTGCCAGATGTTCTGCTTGCCGAAGGACTTCGTCAGGCCCTCGACGACTACTTCGATTCCCATCGGCCCTCCCTCCAGGTGGCGGTGAACGTGTTCATCGTTAAGCGCTCCGGCTCTGAGAAAAGCGATGGCGGCTCGTCACACATGCACCGGGGGGGGCGCACGTTATGTCCGCCGAAACCGCCAGGGCAAGCCGTTGAACAGCGGAGATCGACGAACGCGGTGCTGAGAATGGATCACTTGTCATTCGGTGACAAAGCCGGTCCCCGACCTTGTCGAAATCTGCGCAAGCACCCGGGCGTTCCCGATCGGCACGTCTGGGACGCTACGGGCCGGTAACCTGACTTCGCAATACTGGGTACAGATTTTCCTCGGCGAGAATTCATGTGGAGCGAAGGATTGTTGCCGGGTGAGCAATCCGCCCGTCAAACCTGTCGGATGATGAGGAAACGCATGGTCGGCCGACCGGCCCGACGGGCATGAAAAAGAGCCCTTCCGGTCCCGTGGAACCGGAAGGGCTGGGAGGTGTTCGGATCACCGCTCGGGGTCGGGCACCCTCGGCGGGCAGTCCGGCCCTTCCGGGTTCGTCGCCACGCACAGGGGCGCCTGCGTCATCTTGGTGTAGTTGTCCGCCTTCTTGCCCGGGCTGGAGATGGCCGAGGTGAAGATCGGGTCGAGGTCCTCGCCCACACCGCAGCCCTCGAACGGCGGGATATGGGCGTACCCGGTCAGGGTGCCCCCGAACGCCACGAGATAGCCGGCCGGCGGATAGCTCTGGCCGTATCCCCGCAGCACCTGCTCGAAGGGGCGTTCCGTGCGGCAGTCGGGGCCCACGTCCAGGGGCACCCCGTTCACCTTCACATCGGAGAGCCGCATGACGAGCTGGGCCGTGACGGTCGTCTCCTCCGGGTAGGTCGGCGTGTTGGTGACCGTGTGCGTGTGGATCGCGGCCGGGGGGCCGACCTGCTCCAGTGTCATGGTCGCGGTCGTCGGCATGAATCCGTAGCTGAGGAACGTGGCCTTCGTCGGCGGGAGTTGGCGGCGGCCCTCGTAGTCGAAGTCCACCTCCGAGGAGACGTCGACGGTCGAGGCGCAGGAGTCGTTGATGTAGCGCTTGTTGAGCACCACCTTCATGAAGGCGGGCCCCAGCGCCGCCGCGCCGTCCAGCTTGGCGGCGTTGGCGTAGCCGGCCGCGTAGGTCTCGGCGGTGGTCATCACCCACTCGGGCGGGATCTCGATCGGGCAGCTGCCCGGATCGTCGTCGGCGAGGGCTTCGAGCCGTTCGTCGGTGAGGGCGTCGATCTTCTCCCGTGCGGTGGGGGGCAGCCCCTCGTCCGGCCGGGTGGGCTTCGGCTCCGGTGCGGGGTCGCTCTCCCCGGGGCGGGGAGCGGGGGCGGTGGGGTCGGTGTCGCCGCGGACCGTGATCGCGGCCAGTTCGGGCTCCTGGCCCGGGACCGGTTCGCAGGCGACGTCGAGACCCGGGGGCGTGGTCGGTTCGCCGTCGGCCGTACGGGAGGAGAGCGCGAGGGCGAGCGCGTCGGGGGCCAGCGTCGCGCGTCCGGGGCTGCCGAAGGAGACCGTCGGCACGTCCCCGGTGGCGGTCAGGGCCAGGTCGCCCTCGTCGGGCAGCGGCACGGGCGGGGCGGCCAGGTCCTGCCAGGAGGCGTCGGCGGACCGGTCGCCGACGGTGTTGCGGACGGTGAGCCGTGCGACGGCCGACAGCGTCCCGGTGTCGAGGTCGCGGAACCGGGCGAGCGCCGTCTGCGGCAGGGTGACGTCCACCGAGACCTGGCCGGGGCGGATCTCCTCGCCCGTGCGGACCGAGGTCGGGAGCACCGCCGAGACGACGACGTCCACCTCCTCGGGCCCGGAGGGGAACGGGCAGGCGTAGCGGAGGGCGACCTCCGACTTCTGTTCCGCGGCGGCCGATTCGGCGCTGGGAACGAGCGCGGTGGCGACGACGAGCGCCCCGCCCACGGCCCAGTGGATCGGTCGTCTCGCTGCGGCGCGTGCATCGACGGTCATACGGATGTGTCCTTCCGGCGCGCGTGGGCCCAGAGGGTGGGGTGGCTGCGGACAGCGGGTCCGCTTCCCGGCGACGGCCTCGCGGGCGGAGGCCGGGCGGACCGCGAACGGACATCGGGCGGGGTTCGGTTCGGCTGTGGCTCGGGCGGGTGCGGCCGTACGCCGAGCGGGTTCTGCCGTACGTCGGCCGGGGTCGGCCGGGCTTCGGAGCCCCCTACCGACGGGTACGGTACGCACGCCGACGACGCCTGGGAAGGGCCGGGTCGCCGATCGGATCACCGGCCCGCGGAGTTTGGCAGCCGATGACAATCCGCCGTCGCGCCCTTGTCCGCGGGTGCGCGAAAAGAGCGGCGCGCCCGGCCGGTCGCCGCCCGGCCGCGGTCGTGCCCGGACACAGCCGTACCCGGCCGCTGTCGTGCCCGGCCGTCGGGTGCGGACGGCCGGGCACGACGCTCAGGTACGGGACGTCATCGGCGGTGGGTCACCCGCTGATGACCGGGGACTGGCCCGATGCCGCGTTCACGATGGTGTAGAGGCCCTGGAAGCTGGCGGTGGTGCCGACGATGCCGCAGCCGCCGCCGACCTTGTTGGCGATGGCCAGGGTGAGCCCGCCGCCCGCGGTGTTGAGCGTGCCGTTGCTGCCGCCCGCGCTCGGGTTGTTGTACTTGGCCGCGACCTTGCCGGTCACGTCGAAGGTGCAGGGGCCAAGGATGCTGCTCCCGGTCACCTTCGCCTTGATCGCTCTGATCTCACCGGTCGTCTGGCCCGTGGAGTTGGTGCCGGCGCCCGCCGCGTAGTCCAGGCCCCAGATCTCCCACGGCGGCGTGGTGGCCACCGTCCAGGTGGAGCTGAACGGCCCGGTGCACGGCGAGTTGAACGAGATCGCCGAGATGGACGCGAGCTTGGCCGGGCTGCCGGCGACCGGGGAGGTCGGCGCCGAGCCCGAGGCGGCGGAGGTCGCACACTGGATCTTGTTGCCGTTGTTGTCGGTCAGGACGGTCACTCCGGCACTGCCGTTGAAGGCGCCGGTCGGGCTGATCGTCCAGCTGGTCGGCGCGGCGACGGCCGAGGGGGCGGCCAGGACGACGGATGCCGCGGCGGCACCGATCGCGGTCAGGACACCGGTTCGCTTGAACATGGGGGTACTCCCTTTTCTCGTCCCGTTGGGGATTCGGCTGAACGTGACTGGAGAGGTGCGTGCGCTGTTGCTCGCCGTGCCGGACGGTGCGGCACACTCGGGGGTTCACGGGGCTGGACGTGAGGGCGGCTTTCGCATCACCTCCTCGTAGCGGGGGGTGAGGGCCTACCGCTTCGCGGAGTGCCAGAATTCCGACAGCTTGCGGCCCTCGTCCGGCGCGAGGCCGGCGGGGTCGTAGGGGCTGCCGAAGTACGTCGTGGTGGCGTCCAGGGTCACGCTGTTCTTCCCGGCGGCGGACGGCAGACCGGTCTTGAGGTTCACCGCCCAGTCCAGCAGCCCGGCGCCACAGCCGCCGGCCCCCGGCACGGCGAAGGCCGCGTCGCCCTGGTCGGCGCCGTCGAAGGTGTAGCGCCCCATCTCGCCCTCGTCGTCGTTCGGGGTTCCGTCGGCCGAGAACCGCTGGAGCGAGAGGGTCGGAGCCGTCACGTTCTGCGGCTTCAGGAGCACCGGATTCGCGGTGGTCCCGATGTAGCACTTGTCACCCAGGAACGGATTCTTGAGGTGGATGCGGACCGGGATGGTGAGAATGGGCTCACCGGTGGAGAAGGCGGCGCTCATATTGAAGTCGCGCGGCGCTCCGGCCGGTTCGATGGTGGCTGTCACACGGTTGAGATTGTTGTCGGTGAGCTGGCGGCAGATTGCTGATACGAGGGGAATTCCGCTGGGGCACATCAGCCCGAGCAGCCCGCCCGGGATCTGCGCCGGGTCCGCGGTCAGCGCGCCCTCGGGCGGGGCCACCAGCGTGGCGGTGCCGTCGGCCCGCTGGACGACTCCGAGCTGTAGATCGGTCCGGCCGGTGGCCACCTCGGTCTTGCCGAGCGTGATGGATCCGGTGGCCGAGCTCGACGCTATGCAGGTGGCGATGGTGTTGATGCCGTCCGCGGCCAGCATGGCGGGCGCGTCGACCGGGCAGCGGTCGAAGGGCGCCCAGTCGCCGTTGAGCTGGGTGGCGGCGGTGGCCGATCCGGTGGAGAGCAGAGCGCTGAACGCCGTGAATGCCGCGAGCAGGCCTACGCGGGTTCGATTGGAAACGGATCTCATGTCGTCCCCTCTGTCGGCCGCCGTGGCGCGGCCTCGTGCACGAAGTTGACCGGTTCTGCAACGCATGCCCGCACCGCGACGAACGTCGACGGTGATGGTGCCTCGGGTGGGCCCGGGGGCGGAGGATCGGAGCATCAAATTTCGGGCAGATTTCTTGACCGAATTGATCGAGGCGTGATGTTACTCGCGGGAAACAGGGCGACACAATCCGTCCGTCTAAGATTCTTTGCGGCGCACTCTTTTTGATCCGGAAATGAGCATCGGAGTGCCGTGCTCTTATCAAGGAATGCGCACCCGGGGGCGTGGAATTACGCGCGGGCGGCCGGAACCCCGCGCGTCGCGCGCACCTGGAACGGCCGGGGCGGAGGGCCGCGGAAGTCCCGCCTCCGTTCCCTCACGTACGGCCTGCGAATCGGCCATGCGGCCGGAAATACCTGTCCAGGAGGGTCAGTTCACCCGCGTTCCGCATGGTGAGCCGCCTGTGCGCGCGACCACCGCAGGGGCCGGCCGACGCGATGCACACCGGGCCGGGAACAACTCGGCCGCCATGGAACGGCTTTGTTGTCATCACCGGAGCAGGCGGCCGAAATTCATTGTCCGAAAGCGCGCAGTACCGCCCGACCTGCACGGAAGTCGCACAGTGCGGCCAGGATGTGTGCCCCCTGCACTTCGATCTTGTCCAAGTGGTGTGCAGTGCCTGTTCCTTGGTCTATCTTCGTCGCGAACTTGGTACGCACCTGTCGGTTCGTGGGAGCGCTTTCCCCCCACCGCCTCACCCCACCACCGGGCGCCGAGAGCAAGGGGACATGTCATGGCACATCTCATACAGCCGTTGGACACCGAGGACCCGCTGGGGCCGCTTCCCCAGGAATTCGCGGCGATCATGCGGCCCGAACTGCCCAGCCTCATCAAGGAAATCGGTGTCGAGGTCACCCGGGCCTATCCGGAATACGCCCGACTGCTCGACGGGCCGAACGGGCAGGCCATCCGGGTGGGCGTGGAGCAGAGCCTCGCCTCCTTCGTCGATCTGGTGGCCGAGCCCTCCTCCCCCACCACGCTCCGGGACGACATGTGCCGGCGCTTCGGACGGTTCGAGGCGTACGAGGGCCGGAGCATGGACACCCTCCAGGGGGCCTACCGGCTGGGCGCGCGGGTGGCGTTGCGGCGGGCCAAGAAGGTCGGGCAGAGCTACCACCTCTCCCCCACGTTGATGCTGAGCTTCGCCGACGCGCTCTTCGCCTACGTCGACGAACTGGAATCGCTTTCCCGCGAAGGCTTCCTGGAGGTGCAGTCCCAGTCGGGCGAGCACAGCGAGGCGCTGCGCCGCCGGCTGCTCCACCTCATCCTCGCCGGGCGCCCGGCCCCCGGCAGCGCCATCGCGGATCTGTGCGAGCAGGTGGGCTGGCCGCTGCCGGAGGAGGTCACCCTGATCGCCGTCCGCGCCCCGGCGGAGCTGGACCGGCTCAGCGCGGACCGTGACCTGCTCGTCGACCTCAGCGCCCCGCAGCCGCACCTGCTCGTCCCGGGAGCGCTGGACGACGCACGAAGATCCATGCTGGAACAGGCACTGCCGGCCGGCCGCGCGGCGATCGGACTGACCGTGCCCACCGCGCTGGCCTGCGAGTCGATCCGCTGGGCCCGCCGGGTCCTGGAGCTCGTCGACTCCGGCGTGATCGACGACGCCCCGCTGATCCGCTGCGAGGACCACCTCACCACCCTGTGGCTGCTGTCCGACCCCGCCCTGCTGGACCAGCTCGCCCAGCGGGAGTTGGCCGCCGTCGCGGGGATCAGCGCCACCCGCCGCGACCGGCTGGTCGAGACGCTGCGGATCTGGCTCGACACCCGGGGCACGGCGGCGCAGATGGGCGCGCTGCTGGATGTCCACCCGCAGACCGTGCGCTACCGCATGCGGAGCCTGGAGACCATTTTCGGTGACCAACTCGTCGATCCCGAGAGCCGTTTCGCCACCGAGGCGGTGTTACGGGCACTGCGCCTGCGCTCCCGCGCCACCGGCACATCCCCCTGATCCGGATCACGTTCGGCGCGCCGGGTCAACTTACCGGCGCGTAAGGCGAAATAGACGGTCAGTCCCAAACGGTTGCGACACGGAGACGTATCCGACGAGAAACCCGGAACCGCGTCCCGTACACAGGAAGGAACCTGGCGCCCATCAGGCGACAGGCCCCGTGCACCGCCTCCTGGCCAACCATCCGAGAGGGAAAGCCCCATGACCGCCTCGCACCTCCTCGTCCCCGTGCCGATCCCGGACCGGGTCGCCGCGCTGATCGGTTCGTGCATTCCGCCGCACATCCTCCAGGCGGAGTTCGACGCCGACTGCGCGGCCCGCGAGGTCCGCAGGTTCCGCGGCCCCCGGCTCGGCGTCGAGGACCAGGCCGACCGGGAGCAGGCCCTGTCCGACCTGGCCCGCGCCAACAAGGTGCTGGCCGCGCACCATCCGCGACTGGCGGTACTGCCCGGCTCGCCCTTCTGACCCCGCATCCCCGTCGAGCGCCCCGGCGGCGGACCGGTCTTGCGACCCGCCGCCACTCCCCTTACCTTACTCAAAAGTAAGTTTACTCCGGAGTAAGGAATGGGCGTGGACGGAACCAGCAGCGGCAACCTCACCGACGATCTGGCCGGGCTCGACTTCGCGGCGGTGGCGCCCGAGGAGTTCGCACGGATCGTCAAGGGACTGTCCGCCAAGCAGCTCGCCGAGATCATGCGGGGCGAGCTGCGCTCCCGGATACTCGGCGAGGTCTTCGGCCGGATGCGGCAGCAGTTCCGGCCCGACGCGGCCGGTGGCCTCACCGCACTGATCCGCTGGAAGATCACCGGCGAGGACGACGCGGTCTACGAGACCGCGATAGCCGACGGCGTCTGCCGGGTCACCTCCGGCCGGTCCGAGGCCGAACCCCGCACCACGCTGGTGATGGGCGACGCCGAGTTCCTCAAGCTCGCCTCCGGCAACGGCAATCCGGTCACGATGTTCATGACGCGCAAGCTGAAGGTGGCCGGCGATGTCGGTCTCGCCTCCGGCCTGACCCGCTACTTCGACATCCCGAAGGCGTGAGGGCATGAGCATCTTCTCCCTGGCCCTGACCGAGGAGCAGCAGGACCTCCGTAACTGGGTGCACGGCTTCGCCGCCCAGGTGGTCCGCCCGGCCGCCGCCGAGTGGGACGCCCGGGAGGAGACCCCCTGGCCGGTGATCCAGGAGGCCGCCCGGATCGGTCTGTACGGTTTCGAATCGCTCGCCGACCTGTACGGGGACCCGACCGGGCTGTCCCTCCAGATCGCCAACGAGGAGCTGTTCTGGGGCGACGCGGGCATCGGCATGGCCCTGTTCGGCACCTCGCTCGCGGTCGCCGGAATCTTCGCCTCCGGCACCCCGGACCAACTCGCCGAGTGGGTACCGCAGTGCTACGGCGACGAGGACGATCCGAAGGTCGCCGCCTTCTGCGTCTCCGAACCGGGAGCCGGATCCGACGTCTCCGCGATGACGACGAAGGCGCGCTACGTCGAGGCGAGCGATGAGTGGGTGATATCCGGTCAGAAGGCGTGGATCACCAACGGCGGCATCGCCGAGGTCCATGTCGTCGTCGCCTCGGTCGATCCGTCGCTCGGCTCCCGCGGCCAGGCCGCGTTCATCGTGCCGCCCGGCACGAAGGGCCTGACGGCGGGCCGCACGGTCAAGAAGCTCGGCCTGCGCGCCTCGCACACGGCGGATCTCTTCCTCGACGAGGTCACCGTGCCGGGCCACTGTCTGCTCGGCGGCAAGGAGAAGCTGGACGCCCGCCTCGCCAGGGCCCGCGAGGGCGGCACCGCCAAGGGCCAGGCCGCCATGGCGACGTTCGAGGTCAGCCGCCCCACCGTCGCCGCACAAGCGCTCGGCATCGCGCGGGCCGCCTACGAATGCGCCCTGGAATACGCCGGTGAGCGCGAGGCGTTCGGCCGGCCGATCATCGAGAACCAGTCGATCGCCTTCGCCCTGGCCGATATCCGTACGGAGATCGAAGCCGTACGGCTGCTGATCTGGCAGGCCGCCTGGATGGCCCGCAACGACCGCGCCTTCGACGCGGGCCAGGGCTCCATGTCGAAGCTGCGGGCCGGTGAACTCGCGGTCGCGGCAACGGAGAAGGCGGTCCAGATCCTCGGCGGCGCGGGCTACAGCCGGGAGCATCCGGTGGAGCGGATGTACCGCGACGCCAAGATCTACACCATCTTCGAGGGGACGAGCGAGATCCAGCGGCTGGTGATCGCGCGGGCGATCTCGGGTCGGCACATCCGCTGAGGCCGGGGTCCGATCCGTCGGCGCACCCTTCCCTCGCTGTTTCATCACAACTCCATCACCAACGGAACAAGTCGCTCCCCCGGTCCCGGTCGGGTCGCTACGGTCGGGCTTCCACACAGCACCCTGGGGGGACCATGGAGTGGAACAGTCCGCAGCACCCGTCGCGTCAGCCCGGCTGGGGCCAGGGCGACGGCTTCACGCCGCAGCCGCCTCCGGCGGGCGGACCGCGGTGGGCGCGCAAGCGTGTCGTACTCCCGGCGGCCGGTGCGTTGTTCGTGCTCGGCGTCGGGATCGGCACCACCGGTGAACAGCCGCAAGAAGTGCGCACCGTCGCGGCGAAGGCGAAACCCGGCCCGACCGTCACGGTCACGGAGACGGCGACGGTCACGGTGACCGCGACCCCGGAACCGGCCCCGACCGTCACGAAGGTCAAGAAGGTGCGGGTCACGGTCACCGCCGCTCCCCCGGAGCCGGAGCCCGCGAAGAAGCCCGCCGCCCGGGACGACACCTCCGGCAGCGGTGAGGGCTCGGACAGCACGTCGGCGTACTACAAGAACTGCGATGCGGTGCGTGCCGCCGGTGTCGCGCCCATCCGGTCCGGGCAGCCCGGGTACGGGCCGCACCTGGACCGTGACGGCGATGGAGTGGGCTGCGAATAGGGGGAGCAGGACGTCGGCATATGTGATTCTCGTCGCCCTGACCCGTACGACGACACCGGAACCGAAGCCCGGACTTCGGCATCCGGCCCCGGCGGCAGAGGTCGTCACCGAGCGCGCCGGGACGCGCACGGGACAGCGCCGACAGCCCGTCACACGCCGTCGACGTGCGGCAACAGGGTCCGGGGCGCCCGGTCATGGCGATGCGTGACGACGATGTGGAGACGCCCGCGGCGCGGGAGGGCGGCGCGCCGACGCGGGCGCCAGGCCGGGCCGCGCGTTCCGCGTGGCGGGTTCCACACGATTTATCGGCACCCGGACCGGCTCCGTGCCACTAGCCTCTTCACATGACCTCCACTTCGACCGAGCCGACGCCTGCCCGCCCGATGGTTGAACTGAACGCGGAGATCCGTGCGCTGGTCGCCGACGGCGGTGTGGTGTCGCCGGAGGGCCGCCGGGAGTACGAGCGGCTTCTCGTCGAGTGGGTGGCGGCCGTGCGGGGCGGATCCACCGAAGCCGGCTGACCGTACGGGTACGGCGGCGAGTGCGCCGGGAGCGGGTGACGGCTCCGGCGCGACGGGAACCGCCCCCTCCGCGCGGCCCGGCCGGGGTGTCGGCGATAGTGAGCGTCCGTCCGCGTCCTGACCCCGGGAGAACCTCATGACCGCCGCGTCACCCGCCGGCGCCCGCCGCCCGTCGCTCCTGCTCGTCACCGATCTCGCGTACGAGGCGCGCGGCCGCCGCTACTGCGACGAGGACATCTACCTCGGCTCCCGGCTGCGCGAGACGTTCGACGTGGCGCTGTGCCACCCGCGGGACGCGGCCGCGCTGCTTGCGGGCTTCGACACCGTGCTGATCCGCAACAGCGGGCCGGTGCTGCACTACCGGGAGGCGTACGACGCGTTCTGCGCGCGGGCCCGGGAGCTGCGGACGCCGGTCTACAACCCGCTGGGCGGGCGCGGCGACATGGCGGGCAAGGAGTACCTCGTCGAGATGAGCCGGGCCGGCCTCCCGGTCATCCCCACGGTGGACCGGGCGGCGGATCTGCCGGAGCTGCCCGACGTCCCCCGGTACGTGGTGAAGCCGAAGCTGGGGGCGGACTCGGTCGGGCTGCGGTTCGTCACGGCGGCGGAGGCGCGGGCCGAGCTGGAGCGGGCGGCCGAGGGCTCCCTGCTCGTACAGCCGCGGATCGGCTTCCGCCACGAGGTGTCCTTCTACTTCGTCGACCACGATTTCCAGTACGCGCTGTACGCCCCGGACCCGGAGCGGCGCTGGGTGCTGGAGCCGTACGCGGCGAGCGCGGAGGACCTGGAGTTCGCCCGGCGCTTCATCGACTGGAACTCCCTCACGCACGGGATCCAGCGGGTCGACGCCTGCCGGGCCTCGGGCGGTGATCTGCTCCTCGTGGAGCTGGAGGACCTGAATCCGTATCTGTCGCTCGACCGGGTCGGCGAGGACGTCCGGGAGGCGTTCGTGGCGCGGCTGAAGAGGTCACTGGCCTCGCTGCCCCGCTGACCCCCGTCCGGCCCGCTCCCGCATGCGGGGGCGGTGGGCCGGTGTGAGGGTGCAGAGGTGACCACTGCCAGCGAGCAAGCCCCCGCCGTGCAGAGTGCCGCCGCGCCGCCGCCCGTCCTCGACCGGCGGCGGCGCAACATCGTCTTCGCCACGATCGTGCTCGGCATGCTGCTCGCCGCACTGGACCAGACGATCGTGGGCACGGCCCTGCCGACGATCGTCTCCGACCTGGGCGGCGCCGCCCACATGTCGTGGGTGGTCACCGCCTATCTGCTGGCCGAGACGGTGGCCACCGTCCTGGTCGGCAAGTTCGGCGACCTGTTCGGGCGGAAGCTGGTCTTCCAGGTCTCGGCGATCATCTTCATCACCGGATCGTTCCTGTGCGGCCTCGCCTCGGACATGCTGCTGCTGATCATCTGGCGCGGTATGCAGGGCATCGGCGCGGGCGGCCTCATGGTCACCTCGATGGCGCTGATCGCGGATGTGATCCCGCTGCGCGAACGAGGCAAGTACCAGGGCGCGATCGGAGCGGTCTTCGGCATCTCGACCGTGATCGGGCCGCTGCTCGGCGGGCTCTTCACCGACCATCTGACCTGGCGTTGGGCGTTCTACGTCAATGTGCCGATCGCCATCGTGGTGGTGATCGCCGCCGCCCGGAACATCCCGTCGGTGAAGGCCGCGGGCCGGCCGGTCATCGACTACGCCGGAATCGCGCTGGTCACCGTCGGGGCGAGCGCGTTGATCCTGGCGACGAGCTGGGGCGGGAACGAGTACGCCTGGGGCTCGCCCATGATCATCGGGCTGTTCGCCGGCGGGCTGATCGCCCTGGCGCTGTTCTGCCGGGTGGAGACACGGGCGAAGGAACCGATGCTGCCGATGCGGCTGTTCCGGAACCCGGTGTTCACCGTCTGCTCGATCCTCAGCTTCATCGTGGGTTTCGCGATGCTCGGCTCGATGATCTTCCTGCCGACGTACCTCCAGTACGTGGACGGCGACTCGGCGACGCTCTCGGGGGTGCGGACGCTGCCGCTGGTCGTCGGTCTGCTGGCCGCCTCGATCTTCAGCGGCAACGTGGTCAGCAAGACGGGCCGCTACCGGGTGTTCCCGATCGTGGGGACGCTGGTCATGGCGGCCGGGCTGTTCCTCCTGTCCCGGATGGGGCCCGGGACCGGCGTCTGGCTGGAGTCCCTCTACATGGTGGTGCTGGGGCTCGGCATCGGTCTGGCCATGCAGGTGCTGACGATCGCCGTGCAGAACACCGTCGACTACGAGGACCTGGGCACGGCCACCTCGGGCGTGACCTTCTTCCGTACGCTGGGCAGCGCCTTCGGCACGGCCGTGTTCGGCACCATCTACGCCAACGCGCTCAAGCCGAACCTCACCGACGGGGTGGCGCAGGCGGTGGCCGCGGGCGGCGATCCCGCGGTCCTGGCCAATGCCTCGCAGAGCCCGCAGGCCCTGCACGCGCTGCCCGCCGCCCAGTCGGAGCCGCTGGCGCTGGCCTACGCGGACACGCTGCACACGGTGTTCCTGTGGACGGTGCCCGTCGCGCTGATCGGCTTCGTCGTCGCGCTGTTCCTGAAGGAGGTGAAGCTGCGGGACTCGGCCCGGCTCGGGTCGACGGACATGGGCGAGGGCTTCGCCCAGCCGGGCAGCGGGGACTCGGCGAAGCTCCTCGAATACTCGGTGGCCACGATCCTGCACGGCGCGGGCCCGGAGACCGCCCGGCGGATCACCGCCGAGTGCGACACCCGGCTCGACATGGCGGGCGCCTGGGCGGTGATGCAGGTGGACCTGTTCACCAGGATGGTCGGCCACGCGGGCCTCGGTCTGATCGCCGCCCGGCACCGCATCCCGCCGGAAGTGCTGGTGCCCGTCTTCGACCGGATGATCGAGGAGGGCTATCTGACGGGCGACGGCCGGATCTTCTCGCACACGGCGGCGGGCCGGCGCGAGGCGGCGGTGATCTCCGACGCCTGGGGCCGCTGGCTCAACGACCGCCTGGCCGAGGACGGCGCACGCCCCGACGACCGTCAGCTCCGGGCCACCGTGGACATGATCGCCAAGCGGCTGCTGGCGGAGGACCTGGCCCAGGAGCTGTCGCCCGCGGCCGGACCGGGCGGCTCGACGCGGGTGGGGGCCCCGGCCTGAGCATCCCCGGGCCCCGGGCCCGTACGGGCGGAGCGCCTTCCTCAGTTGTTCCCAGGACCGGGGGCGGGCCAGCGCCTCCCACTCCTCGCGGAGCAGGCCGAGGATCGCGTTGTCGTAGCGGCGGCCGCGGTGCAGGCACGAGGACCGGCGTACGCCCTCCTGCACGAAGCCGGCTCCGCTCAGCGTGGCGAGGGCCGCGGCGTTGCTCGTGTGGGTGACGGCCTCGATCCGGTGCAGGGGCAGCTCGCCGAAGGCCAGGTCGGCGAGGGCGGCGAGCGCGTCGGCACCAAGACCCTGGCGGCGGTGTTCGGGGGCGAGCAGGAGGTAGGCCTCGGCGGTGCCGTCGGCGAAGTCCTCCCCGATGAGGGCGATGTGACCGACCGGGGTGCCGTCCTCCAGGAGGACGAGGAAGTCGTCGCGGTCGCGGTTCTCGACGTTGGCCTCGACGCGTTCGCGGAGTTCGCGCAGCGAGCCGGGCCAGACGCCGATCTCATGGGTGGCCACCGGGTCGGCGCGCCAGTGGTGGAGCAGTTCGGCGTCCCTCCGGCTCGACCGGGGTGAACACGACGTCACGGCCCCGCCAGAATCGTTCCCGCCCGGCGTACGGCGTCGCTGCCTCGCCCTCGTTCATGCGCGGATCGTACGGTCGCGCTCGGTCCGCCGGGAAACGGATTCTCGTGGCCGGCCTCCTCAGTCGACGAAGACGGCCGTCGTGTAGACCCAGGCCCCTTCGAGGCGGGCGAAACGGCTCTTCTCGTGGAGGGAGTAGGGGCGCCCGTCGTCGGTGTAGTGGGCGCGGAAGGTGACCGTACCGGTGGAGTGGAAGGCGCTGCCCTCGGTGGTGTCCAGGATCTCCAGGCGGACCCAGCGCATCGACGGATCGAAGTCGACGCCGGGCGGCCGGGTCTCGGGGTGCCAGGTGCGCAGCAGGTACGCCGCGTCCTGGACGACGAAGGCCGCGTACCGGCTGCGCATCAGGGCCTCGCAGGTCGGCGCGGCGGCGCTGCCGGAGTGGAAGCGGCCGCAGCACTCCCCGTATCCGGCGGGCAGGCCGCAGGGGCACGGGGAGGCGGCGGTGATCCGCGGGGCGGCGGGGCCCCGGGACCGGGAGGTGCGTCGTGACATGGGTCCATTGTGACGGGTGGGGGCCGGTGCCCAGGATGGACCCCATGAGCAACGAGAAGGCGGCGCAGCCCGCCACCGAACCGATTCCGCTGACCACCGCCCTGGCCTCCTTCGACGCACTGTGGAGTCCGCGCATCGTGCCCCGGGTCAACGACCACGACGTACGCGTGGCCAAGGTGGCCGACGAGCATGTCTGGCATGTGCACGAGGATGCGCACGACGCGGTGCCCGGACATGTGGACGTCACCGCGGGCCACGCGCTCGGCACCTGAGCGCGGATCGGCTCAGGGCTTGCGCGCGACGCCCGCGTAGCCGGGGATCGGCTCGTCGCCCGGGACGTCGATGGCCTCGCCGAGCTCCGGATGCCACTCGGCGGAGAGCGTGACGCCCGGCTCGACCAGTTCGAGACCGTCGAAGAAGGCGGTGAGTTCGGCGCGGCTGCGGGGTCGCAGCGTCATTCCGCGCGCCTTGTACATGGCCCGCGCCTGCGCGGCGCCCTCCGGGTTGAAGTCGCCGGTGGTGTGCGAGAGCACCAGATAGCTGCCGGAGGGAAGCTGCCCGACCAGCTTGTCGACCAGTTCGGCCGCGCCGTCCTCGTCGTCGATGAAGTGCAGCAGGGCCAGCAGCGACAGGGCGATCGGCCGGTCGAAGTCCAGGACCTCGCCGGCCTGCGCCAGGATCGTCTCGGGCCTGCGGGCGTCGGCCTGGATGTACTCCGTGGCGCCCTCGGGCGTGGAGCGGAGCAGGGCCGCCGCGTGGGCGAGCACGATCGGGTCGTTGTCGCAGTAGACGACGCGGGCGTCCGGGGCGGCCTGCTGGGCGATCTGGTGGAGGTTCGGCTCGGTGGGTATGCCGGTGCCGATGTCCAGGAACTGACGCACACCGCTCTCGGCGAGCCAGCGGGTGGCCCGGTGCATGAACGCCCGGTTGACCCGCGCCATGTCACGGCCCCGTGCGTCGAGCGCGAGCAGCTGACGCGCCATCTGTTCGTCGACCGGGTAGTTGTCCTTGCCGCCGAGGAACCAGTCGTACATCCGGGCCGGATGCGGCGTGCTGGTGTCGATCTCGATGGAGTGGGATTCTTGCCCGGTCATGGCGCGCTCCGTGGTCGAGGGTCCGTACAGAGTCGGGGTGCGGTGCAGGGGGTGCGACGTCAGGTGAGGAGGAAGTCCGCCTGGCCGGCCTTGGCGCCTTGGATGAACGCGGCGATCTCGCCGTTGGAGTAAATGAGGGCGGGGCCGTCCGGGTCGGCCGACTGGCGTACGGCCACCCGCCCGTCGGCGAGTTTCATGGCCTCGATGCAGTTGCCGCCGTTCCCACCGCTCCACGGCTTGTACCAGCCTTCGGAGCCGAGGTCACCGGCCGGCATGCCGTTGTATATGTGGTTCATCACAGCTCCTTGCGGAAGTCCCGGAGGATTTCCTTCGTGCGTTGTGCAGTCGCGGCCTGAGCCGCCATGCGGTCCATGACTTCGAGGTAGGAGGCCACCTCGGGGCGGGCGTCGAAGTAGACGGCTCCGGTCAGGTACTCGCTGTAGACCATGTCGGGGAGTTCGGGGACGGCGAACCGGAAGAGGACGAACGGTCCATAGGTTCCCGGGTGGTGGCCGGTGGCGAACTCCGCGATCTGTAGCGTGACGTGGGGAAGCTCCGTGGCCTCGAGCAGCCTGTCGATCTGCCCGCGCATCACCTGCGAGCCGCCGACGGGCCGCCGCAGGACGGTCTCGTCCATGATCGCCCACAGCTTGGGGGCGTCGTCCTTGGCCAGCAGGGACTGGCGTTCCATACGCAGCGCCACATGGCGCTCGATGTCCTCGGGGCGGGTCTGGCCGACCGCTCCGGTCCGCATCACGGAGCGCGCGTAGTCCTCGGTCTGGAGCAGTCCTGGCACGAAGTGCGGCTCGTACATACGCAACAGGCTCGCCGCGCCCTCCAGGCTGACGTACATGCTGAACCAGTCGGGCAGGACGTCGTGGAAACGCTGCCACCAGCCCGGCTTGTTCGCCTCCTCCGCCAGCTCGACGAAGGCGTCGGCCTCGTGCTCGGCGACGCCGTACGCCTTCAGCAGCGACTGGACGTAGGGGATCTTCAGCCCGACCTCGGCCGTCTCCATTCTGCGTATCGTCGCCGGGGCGACCCTGAGCACCTTCGCCGCCTGGTCACGGGTCAGGCCGACACGCTCACGCAGATCCTGCAGGCGCTTGCCGAGAACGACCTGGCCCACGGTCGGGGCGGACCGCGGTTCGCTCACTTCAGACCTCCCCATGCGCTGTTTTGCGAGCAGTGTGCCATGCGTGCGCCCCCAACGACACAGTCACTCTGGAAATTTCAGAGTGCCCCTTGCCAAGTGTCATCGTCAGGGGGAGAGTTGACTCCCGAACCAGTTCGCTCAGTCATGCCCGCCCCCGAGCATCCGGGGAACGAAGCGTGACGCAGCCCCCACTGTGAGGAATCGGTCGTGGCACCTGGCAGTGCGCTCATCCCCCGGCTCATGGACCTCAGCCCCGGGACGGAGGCCCTCCGTTACTGCTTCGCGCTGCCCGCGCACCCCGAGTCGGTGGCCGGCGCGCGCGAGCTGACGCGAGCACGGCTGGACGCCTGGAAGCTGGGCCGCGACGCCTGCGACGCCGCCGTCCTCATCGTCTCGGAGCTGGTGACCAACGCGGTCGTGCACACCGCGAGCACCCGGGTGGTGTGCGAGCTGAGCCGCTTCGGCAGACGACTGCGGATAGCCGTGCAGGACCAGGGGCACCAGCCCGGTGGCCCGCGGCTGCGCCGGTCCTCCGACGACGAGCACGGCCGTGGCCTGCTCCTCGTCGACGCGATGAGCAGCGCCTGGGGTTCGCACGACGCCGGGAACGCCTCCGGGCGCATCGTCTGGGCGGAGCTGCCGCACGGCGCCGAGCAGCTGTCCGGCACGGAGCGGCCATGCTGAAGAACGCGCTGTCCCGGCTGCGCGCGGCGCACCGGGCCCGGACGCCCGAGCAGCCCCGCGGCGGCCGGGTGCGGCTGGCCCTGCCCGCCTCGATGTCGGCCAGCCTGGGCTGCGACGCGGTCGGGGTGCCCGCCCGGCACGGCTTCCGCCTCATGTCCCATCTGCCGCGCACCGGATGCGTCTTCGCCGACGCGGACCGCTGGTGGTGGATCGTCCCGGCCGGCTCCGACCTGGATCTCGACTGGCCCGATCAGGTGACGTACGCACGGGACGCGGACGTGCCCGGCGGTCGGCCCCGGTTGATCCACTCACCGGACGGTCTCACTCCGTACACCCCGCCCATTCCGCTCTTCCTGATGGTCTGCCAGGTGACCGGGGTGGCCCCGAGCTGGGCGACGGCCGGTACGCGAAGCGTCGTGTCCGCTCCGTAGTACGTACGTCGTGCCCGGCGGCGGGCGCACGACGGAACGAGCCGGGCCCGGTCAGGTCGGGCCCGTCCCGTTCCGTCGTGCGCCCCCGGTGGTCAGGGCCGGTCCAGGTACGCGAGCCCCGGGTGCGCCTCGGTGTACCGGTCGAGCAGCCGCCGGGCCACCGCCACGGAGTCCACCAGCGGGTGCAGCGCGAACGCCTGCACGGCCGCCGCGCGGGATCCGCTCTCCGCCGCCGCCAGCACCGCCCGCTCCACGGCCTTCACCGCGGTGACGAGACCGACGGCGTGGTACGGGAGGGGCGAGACGGCCACCGGATGGGCCCCGTTGGCGTCCACGAGGCAGGGCAGCTCGACGACGGCGTCCGTGTCCAGGACCGAAAGGGCGGTGCGGTTGCGGACGTTGAGGATCAGCGAGGTGCGTTCGTTGCGGGCGACCGCCCGCATCAGGGCGAGCGCGACCTGTTCGTAGCCGCCCGACTCCAGGTCGCTCTCCGCCCGCTCCCCCGCCCCGGCGACCTCGCGGTTCTCCGCCATGTACGTCGCCTCCCGTTCGGCGCGGGTGCGGTCCCAGGTGGCCAGCGCGGGGGTGCCGGGCTCCCGCATCCGGGCGTAGAAGCCCTCCTGCTGGTCCCGGAGGAAGGCGCCCCGGGTCCGTTCGGCCTCCTGGTAGGCGCGTACGGCTTCCCGGTTGAAGTAGTAGTAGTGCAGGTACTCGTTGGGGATCGCGCCCAGCGAACGGAGCAGTTCCGCGCCGAAGAGCCGGCCCTCCTCGAAGGAGTCGAGCAGTTTCGGGTCGGCGAGCAGCCGGGGCAGTTCGTCCCGCCCGTCCACGTACAGCCCGCGCACCCAGCCGAGGTGGTTGAGCCCGGCGTAGTCGATCCACGCCCGGTCGGGGTCGGCGCCCAGGACCCGGGCGATGCGCCGCCCGAGGCCGACCGGCGAGTCGCAGATCCCGATGACCCGGTCACCGAGGTGCCGGGACATGGCCTCGGTGACCAGGCCCGCCGGATTGGTGAAGTTGATGACCCAGGCCTGCGGGGCGAGGCGGGCGATGCGCCGGGCGAGGTCGAGGGCGACGGGGACGGTGCGCAGCCCGTACGCGATGCCTCCGGCGCCGACGGTCTCCTGGCCGAGCACGCCTTCGTCGAGGGCCACCCGTTCGTCGGCGGCGCGTCCGGCCAGTCCGCCGACGCGGATGGCGGAGAAGACGAAGTCGGCTCCGCGCAGTGCCTCGTCGAGCTCCGTGGTGGCGACGACGGCGGGGGCGTCCGCGATGCCCCGCCCCTGTTCCGCGAGGACGCGGGCGACGGCGGTGAGCCGGTCGGCGTCGGTGTCGTACAGCGTGACCCGGGAGACGCGGCCCTCGGCGTGATCGCCGAGGAGGGCCCCGTACACCAGAGGCACCCGGAATCCGCCACCGCCAAGAATTGTCAGCTTCACGCTGCTCGATGGTACGGGCAGGCCGGGGCCGTCCGGTGGGGGCCGCGCGGGCAGGTCCGGGACTCCCGCCGCCCGCGCCGGTCCGGGCGTACGACGCGGCGGCCCCGGGCCCGTGGGCGTGATCCGGGGCCGCCGCGGCCGGACGGGGCGACGGTATGTCAGTAGCCGCTCCACCAGCGGGCGACCGCCTGCCAGAGCCGGGCGGGGGCGGCCGGGCGGCGCTGCTGCGGGATCGTCGCCACC
>NZ_JAAGMH010000053.1:0-111432 GCF_010548505.1 Streptomyces sp. SID14515
CCGCCGCGCCGGTCTTCCCACCGCCGCCGCCCTCCTCACCGCCCTGTGCGCCTCGGCGGCCCAGCGTGATCGCGATCTCTTCGGCCGTCTGCTCCCCGCCGACACCGACGGCTTCGCCGCCCACTGGCTGGCCGCCGCCCGCTACACGGCCGCCGTGGCCGAATCCCTGTGCTCAGCGGCCTGGGATCCGACCACGTAGGGCACACCGTGTGAACGCGGGTGTCAGAGCCGTTCGATACGGCCTGTTCACCGAACCCGTGGTCACCGACTCGGGGCACGGCGGCGTCCGCACCTGGGTCCTCGGAGCCGACGGCCGCCTCTTCACGGTCGGCGATGTGGCGCCCGGCGGTGTGGGGCGCGCCCTCGGCGTGGCCGACCGGGCCGTGCGCCTGGGGGACAGCGCGCTCACCCACCGGGAGCTGGGCCGGGCCGGCCTGGCGGTTTCGGGGGCGACGGTCTCGCCGGACGGCAGACTGGGCGCAGGAAAGGGCGTGAAGGCCGTCACCGCCCGGGGTGCGGCGTGGACGGAGCCGCCGCTCGCCGCCCTGTGGGAGACGCCGCCGGCCGAACAGGCCGCGCGCGCCCTGCGGTCCACCTCCCGCTACGCGGACCCGGACGGCGGTGGCAGCGATCTGCTCTTCCTGGACGTCGAACTTCTCGGCGCGGTACGGGAACCGGGCGGCAGCTGTCTGCTCGCGCTGTGCGAGGGAGGCGTTCCCGTCCGGCTCGCCGTCGCCGACGACGACCCCGCGCTGGCTCACCGCGACAACATGGCACTGCTGGCCGCGGCGCCGGGCGCCCGGCTGAGGATCATCGGCCGCCTGGCTCCCGCCCCCCACCCCCGGCTCACCCTCCTCGCGTGCTCGCACCCCACCGGCGAGGGCACGATCGACCTCGGCCTCGATCGTCTGCGCCGCGCCGACCTCCCGGACCCGGCCGCCCCCGCGCACCTCGCCCCGCCGCAGCCCACCGGTTCCGGCGGGCCATCGCCCCTGTACCTCCTGGAGCGCCGGGTCGAACAGACGGTTCCGGCGGGCCGCGCCGCCCTCGGCATGCTGGGCGACGTCACTGCCGAGACCTCGCGGATCCGCCGCGCCGGTCTTCCCACCGCCGCCGCCCTCCTCACCGCCCTGTGCGCCTCGGCGGCCCAGCGTGATCGCGATCTCTTCGGCCGTCTGCTCCCCGCCGACACCGACGGCTTCGCCGCCCACTGGCTGGCCGCCGCCCGCTACACGGCCGCCGTGGCCGAATCCCTGTGCTCAGCGGCCTGGGATCCGACCACGTAGGGCACACCGTGTGAACGCGGGTGTCAGAGCCGTTCGATCCAGATGTTGCGGAACCTCGGGTTCTCACCGGGGTCCCCGTGGTCCTGCAGTTTGATGTGGCCCGGGGCGGGGCCCTCCGGGCGGCCCGCCCCGGTCGGTCCGGCGATGGCGACGTTCCTGTGCACCAGCTTGCCGTTCCACCGGAGGGTCACCCGCGCGTCCTCGACCTTCTTTCCGTCGCTGTCGAAGCGAGCCGCCCGGAAATCGATGTCGTAGCTCTGCCAGGTGCCGGGCGCGGTCGCCGCGTTGACGTCCGGGGCCTTGCGCAGGTAGATCGCCCCGGCGTCGTCCTTGGCGGGTACGTCGACCCCGAAGGACTCCAGCACCTGGAGCTCGTACCGCTCCTGGATGTAGACCCCGCTGTTGCCCCGCGCCTGCCCGGTGACGTCCCCCGGGTAGTCCGGCTGGTACCACTCGGCGTGCATCCGGAAGTCGCCGAACTTCTCCTTCGTACGGATGTCTCCCCCCAACGACTCCATGGAGCCGTCCGCCACCGGCCATCGCGCCGGACCGCCGTCCTTGGACTCCCAGGCGTCGAGGTTCGTGCCGTCGAAGAGCGTGGTGCGCTTCGTCGGGGTGACGGTGAGGTTGTCGAGGTTCACATGGCCGTCGTCCTCGGGCTCGTAGGCGTAGGTGATCGTGTTCGCACCCTTGCGCAGGGGCACCGACTCGACGTGGGTGGCCCAGGTGTTCCAGGCGACGGTGGAGTCCAGCCAGATCTGTTTGTGGCGCTCGCCGTTGACGTACAGGGTCATCGACCGGGGCTTCGGCTCCGGGTCGGAGTTCTGCCCGTTCGCGTACCGCAGGGCGAGGTCGTGCTTCCCCTTCTTGTCGGCGCGTACGGCGAAGGTGGTGCGGGAGCCCGGCTCCCAGTTGTTGTCGATGAAGCCCGCGCCGGAGTACCCGGAGTGGTTGTCGTTGAACTTGGTCCCGCCGTCCAGCGAAGCGGACTCCGCCTCGTACACCGGCGGCGCCTTCGAGCCGTCCGGCAGCGTGTTGAGGGTGTACCAGGCCTCGGTGCTCCACAGCTCCGCGCCGTTCTCCGCGGCGAAGGGGCGGGGCGACTGCACATGCACCACCCGGCCGGGGCGCAGGCCGTCCATCTTCAGCGTCACGGTCCTACGGTCCTCGGAGAGCGTCGCCGAGGTCACGTCGAGGGTCTCCTCGTCGACCTTCGGGCCGCCGTACCGCGGGGTCGCCACATAACGCCACTGCTGCGCCTCGTACTTGGCCGCCAGGTCCTCGGCGGTCTCCTCGGAGAGCGGCTGGGTGTACGCGATCTCGAAGCCGCCGTCGATCGCGCGCATGGCGCGCATGTCGAAGGCCTCGTCACCGGTGAGCGCGAGCTTCTGGAGGCCGAACTTGAGCTTGCCCTCCTGGCCCCAGTTCCCCGCGTCGCCGATGCCGCCGGCGTAGATCGCCCCGTCCGGGCCGAGGCCGATCCGGTTGACCCCGGCTTCCAGGCCCTGCGTCATCCGGAACACCGCGCCCTGGTACTCGCCGCCGACCTTCTCCAGGAACGCCCGTTGGAGGCCGCCGTAGGTGACGTCACCGAACACCATCTGCCCGGCGAAGGGGCCGTCGGGCAACTGGATCGGGTTGCTGGGGGAGTTGGAGATCTCGCCGTGCGGCAGCCACAGCACGGGCTCGGTCACCGGCTGGTCGTCGTAGACGCCGTCCGGGTTCGTGTGATGGTTGTAGAAGGCGCCCTGCTTGATCCGCACCAGCTTCGACGTCGGCACGTACGCGCCTTGGTTGTCGGTGGCGAAGATGTCGCCCTCCGGGCCCCGGCCGAGGCCGTTCGGCGTACGCAGCCCTCCGGCCACGTAGGACACCTTGCCGGTCTTCTTGTCGATCTTGAGAGTGGAGCCGCGGTCGGGCACGTTCTGCGGGTCCTGGGTCGCGCCGCCGGGAACCATGGCGATGCCCGTGCTGACGTAGAAGTGCCCCTTCTCGTACAGCAGCCCGAACGCGAACTCGTGGTAGTTGCCGCCGAACGGCCAGGTCGCGATCTGGCGGTACTCGTCGGTGACCTCGTCGCCGTCCTTGTCGACCAGCGCCGTCAGGCCGTCCTTCTCGGACACGTAGAGGGTGCCGTCGACATACTTGAGGCCCATCGGCTCCAGCAGGTTGTCGGCGACCAGCTTCTTGGTCACCTTCGACGGGTCGGTGGTGCCGGTGACGTTGTCGAGCAGATACACCTGCCCGAGCTCGCTCTCCCTGCTGCCGCCCCAGGTGCTGACGGCCAGCCGGCCGTCCGGCAGCCAGTCCATGCCGGTGACCTGCGGTTCGAAACCGTCGGGACGTAGATCGGTCAGCGTGTAGTCGGGGTGCACGCCGGCCAACGGCAGGCCGTCGCCCGGCGATTCGTCGATGCCCTCGCACAGCTTGCGGCCCGGCGAGGTGACCCGGGTGACGTCGGCGTCGGTGCTCAGCACCGAAGTGGGTACGACGGTGTACGCGTCCGACCCGGGCGGCCGCCACTCCAGCAGGAGGCGCTGGTCGTACTCGCCGTCCCAGTGGTCGATGCGCAGTGCGTGGTGGCCCTCCGTCAGCTCGGTCGAGCCTTCCTTGGGCTGGGCGCCGTGCTTGCCTCCGTTGTCGATGATCTCCGTGCCGTCGATGATCAGCCGGGATCCGTCGTCACTGGTGATGCGGAAGTCGTACGTCCCGGCCGACTCGACGTTCAGGTACGCGGTGACCTCGGTGACGAACTTGCCGCTCAGCCCGAAGTCCTCGGCGGTGGTCCAGTCGATCGTCGGCTTCAACTCGTCGACGTTGGGCGTCTGCCCCGGCTTGAGCGTGCAGAAGTCGTCCAGAGCCATCTGTACGTCGAACACCCGCATGGTCACGCCCGGTTCCTGGGGCGGTATGTCGGGGGGCTGGGCGGCGGCCTGGCCCTGGGTGAGGGACACGAGGAACAGGGCTGAGACGAGTACGGCCAAACGCCGCATGGGCCTTCCTCCTTGAGGGCCGAGGCAGCCGGCGGTCCAGTGGCTGACGGGCTGCCGTTCACAGTGAAGGGCAGGCCCCACGGAAAAGGCAACGGGTCCGCAAGCGCTTTCTGTCTATCGTTGGAAAGTCCATGGAGAGGAGATTGCTCAACTCGCGCCCGAGTGGGCTGGTGGAATGGAGAAAGCGCTTGCTTCTAGGCGGCATCTTTCTGGGTCGCCGCCCAGCGGGGCGACCTCAGGGGCTGCTCCGGTTCCTGCTTCTCAGGTGTGGCGCCGAAGTCAGGCGCCGCCCTTCCGGCGGCGTGCGCGCTCGAACTCGGCGACATCCGACATCCAGCGGCCGTGCGGTCCGAGCGCGGCGCAGCCGCCCCGGACGAAGGCGCCGACCAGCTTCCGGTACCCGCCGATCCCGTCGACCAGGCTGTACTCGACCCGGTACTCCGGATCAGCCCCGCCCACACCTTCCCGCACCGTGGTGACCCGGGCGATGGAGTCCGCGTAGAAGTGGAGCTGGATCCCTTCACCCATCGCCTCGTCCTCGATGGTGAACACCTCGTTGTCCGCGGCGGAGCGATCGGCGACGAACTCCCAGAACTCCGCGGTGGCGGTGCGGGCGCCGCCCGAGAGCCACTTCTTCTCGACGCCCTTGTCGTCGGTGAACGACAGGGCCGTCTTCTTCGCACTCCCGCCGACGTCGGCGCGCTCCCCGGCAGCCTCCTCCTCGTCCTCCATGGGTGCGCTCCTGGAGCGGCCCGCGGCCTCCGAGCACATCAGGAAGCTCACGGTACGCACCGCGTCATCGGCGAGCGCGGGGTGCGCACGGCGTACGGCCGCGTCGACCGCCGCCGCCATCCGATCCCAGTCGCGCTTGTCCGTGGCGCGCTTTCCCCGTCGCGGATCGCGGCCGATCCGCATCCTGGCGCACGCCTGCTCCGCGGTGCTGATCACCCGCATGACCTCGGGCAGCAGTGCGGGGTCGACGGCGCCGGGCGTCCGCTTCGGGACCGTCGAACCGTGCAGATACTGG
This sequence comes from Streptomyces sp. SID14515, assembly GCF_010548505.1. NCBI lineage: Bacteria > Bacillati > Actinomycetota > Actinomycetes > Kitasatosporales > Streptomycetaceae > Streptomyces > Streptomyces sp. SID14515. The sequence continues at coordinate 5,307 of NZ_JAAGMH010000053.1, forward strand.
CCCGTGTACCGCAGAATCGCGGCGTCGAGCGGACCGAGCACGGTTCCGCGCTCGGCGCGACGGCGGTTCGCGGCGTACTTCTGGGCCCGTTTGCCGTCGGCCGTCTCCGTCGCCGCGCGCATCGCCGCGCAGACCTGGCCGCGCTCCAGCAGATCGATGTCCGCCCCATGCGCGATGAGCCGGCCCCTGTCCCACCGGATGCTCCGGAAGAGCGCGTCGACGTCCGCGGCCGGCGAGAAAAGGATCGGATCCAGCAGCGCGACGGCGGCGCTCTCGTCCAGCCGGCCCCGGGTGCCGGCGGCGTCGCACAGCGGAAGAACCGCGCTCCACAGCAGCAGATGCCTGCCCAGATCCTCCCGGATCACCCCGAGATGGGCTTCCTCGATCGGGAACGTGAAGGTGCGGGGATCATGGTTGGCGTCGGCCCCGGCGCCCAGCATCAGCTTCAGTCCACCGTCCTCGCGGACCACGTTCGGGATCCAGCCGCTTTGACGGGTGAAAACTATGTCGTTCATGGGCCCAGTCTTCCGCACCGGGCGAGGCCGGCCTTCAGGGCTTCCTGGCCACCGCGCCGTACATGGCGATGTCCCGGCCGTCGATGGCGCTCTGCTCCGGACCGGGGCGCCAGGTGTGCACCTGGGTGACTCCCGGATCCTGCAACTCCAGCCCGTCGAAGAACGAGGTGGCTGTCCGCAGGTCACGCAGGACGAAGGGCATACCTTGCTGGCGGTACTCTTCCGCCACCCGGTTGACCTCCTCCGGTGCGAAGTCCGCGGTGCCGATGGTCATGGCCAGATAGCTGCCGGACGGCAGCGGATCCAGCAGCCTGGTGATCAGGCGCCGGTCGTCGGGCGGCAGGATGAAGTGCATGATGCCGATCACCATCAGGCCGACGGGCCGGTCCAGGTCGATCAGATCCCGGAACTCCTGGCTGTCGAGGATGGAGTCGGGGTCGTGCATGTCGGCGTCCACGTACGCGGTGGCGCCCTCGGCCGAGCTCTGGAGCAGGGCCCGCGCGTGTGCGAGCACGATGGGGTCGTTGTCCACGTAGACCACGTGTGACTCCGGCGCCACCTCCTGCACGACCTGGTGCAGGTTGGGAGGGGTCGGCAGTCCCGTACCGATGTCGAGGAACTGGCGGATGCCGCACTCCTCGGCGAGGAAGCGACCGGCGCGGTGCATGAACCGGCGGTTCTCCATCATGTGGACGGGCAGGGCGGGCCAGTGGCGGCACATCGCGTCGCCGGCTTCGGCATCGACGGGGTAGTGGTCCTTCCCGCCCAGGATGTAGTCGTAGACCCGGGCGGAGTGGGCCCGGGAGGTGGCGAGTCCGCTCTGCCGGTCGTGGGGGGTACTCATGCGAGGCCTCTTTCGGTCAGGTACGGCTTGTTCGACGGTATATCGCGGTGTCGGGCGCGCAAGCGAGGCGGCCGGGCGGGATCACGCCCGGCGGCCCGGGCCGAGGTGACACATCCGGCTTGCGCACCTCGTCGACGGACTACTGGCCCGACCGGGCCTGCAGCGCGATGACGGCGATGTCGTCCCGCCGGTTCTGCGCGGGCGGCAGGAGCCTTCGGATCAGCGTCGCCAGGGGCACCCCCGCCCGCACCAGGGCTTCGGTGCGCTCGCGCAGGCGCCCGAGGTTGTCGCCGATGTCCGTGCCCGGTGCTTCCACCAGCCCGTCGGTGTAGAAGACCAGGGTGTCGCCCTCCCGGATGACCATGTGGAGATCGGTACGGGGCAGGGCGTCGGTGACGCACAGCGGAGGGTCCGGGGCCGTGAGGTCGTGCAGGTACCGCGGCGGCGCGTCGCGGGGGATCAGCAGCGGCGGCGGGTGACCCGCGTTGGACAGGGTGACACGCCAGACGTGAGGGGCCAGCCGCCGGATGACCGCGTGCACCGCCGTGACCATCGACGGCCCGTCGAGCGCCTGCACAATGCGGTCGAGCCGGCTCAGGGTGACCGCCGGGCTGGCGGCCGGCCCGCTGTCGTAGGCGAGTCCTCGCAACAGGCTGTTGACGCGGCCCATCGCGGCGGCCGCGTCCAGGTCATGGCCGGCGATGTCGCCGATGGACAGGGCGAGCGAGTCCGCCGAGAGCCTGACCGCGTCGTACCAGTCCCCACCGACTTCCGCGGCCGAGTCGGCCGGATGGTAGAGAGCTGTGATCGAGATGCCGTCGACGGCCGACGGAGGAGCGAGGAAGGACTGCTGCAGGGCGAGAGCCTTGTCGCGGATTCTCTGCAGCTCCATGGTCCGGCGCAGGGGCCCGCTCATCTGCTGGAAGACGTCCTGCAACAGGTTCAGTTCGGCCTCGTCCGGCGGCGGGTTCCCCCGGCAGGTCGTCGTGGTCGCCAGCGCGACGGCCCGGCCGTCCACCACGACCGGAAGCAGCGCGACGCTGGTCGCACCGGCTTTGCGCAGCCACCGTACGGACGCCTTCGAGAGGCCGTCCTCGGGAGGCTCTCCGGGCGGGAAGGTCAACAGGCGGGCCTCCTGGCTCTCGATGACCTGCCGTGGGGTCGCCCCCCACAGGATGTCCCTGTCCAGCGGGTACAGGGACGGCAGCCCGGGCGCCAGCCCCACGCTCTGCGTCGATGCCGCGGACGCGGCGCCCTCGGGCCGCCCGTGCCCGGGCCCGGGCTCGCCCCGTACGTGGAAGACGGCGACGGCATCCGCGAGTTCGGGGACGACGGCGGCCGCGGTCGTCAGGAACGCCTCGGACAGGTTGTGCGCGGCCGGTACCGCCGCCATGCGGGCCAGCAGCTTCTCCCGCATCCGGATACGCCAGTGCTCCTCTGCGTCGGCGGCCGTGCCGACCCATTCGGTGCCGCCTTCCTCGTCCAGGACGGGCACGGCGATGATCTTGATGTGGCGGAAGCGGTCGGGGGCGTCCTTGAGCCGCACCCGTACCACCGTGTCGAGCGGAGACCTCTCCTCGGTGGTCCTGCGCCAGGCCCGCCGGAACCAGTCCCGGTCCTTCGGATGGACGGCCTCCATCCAGGACGTCCCGCCATCGGGGTGCCACAGCCTCTCCGTCATGCCGCTTCCCGCCGGAAGAGTGACGACCCCGTCGGCGGACAGCACCCAGACCGACTGCGGCACGGCGCTCATCAGCGCCGCGTAATGCCGGAGAAGACGTTCTTGGTTCACCGCCCCCGCCTTCGGTGTCCGCCCGACGGCGGTACGGCCGCGGACGGCGGCAGCGCCGCTTCGTAGGGCCTCGGGGCGAGGGCGTGGCTCGCGGCGCGGACACGGCGGACCGGCGCCGTACGCCGGCACACCGGGTCTCTTTCGCCACTCATGTCCCGATCATCTCCCGTATGCGGGACGGCAGCACGCCCTGACCGGCGAGGGCCTGCACGCCGTGCCACGCAGGGGAGTGCCCGGCGTGCACCTACGTCGACGGTCCTGCGGGAGAGGCGTTCAGTGGTCGTCCCAGTGATCGCCGTGCTGGGCGTGCCGATGGCCGTCGTGGACGTAGTCGACGTGGTCCTCGTGCGGTACGGCGACGTGGCCGCAGTCCGTTCCGTGCCGGTGCTCGTGTCCGTCGTGCACCGTGTGCGACGGGTTCACGCACTCGTCCGCGTGGTCCTCGTGCACCCGGTGCAGGTGCCCGTCGTGCGCGTAGTCGATGTGGTCGTCGTGCGGGATCGCCACGTGGCCGCATCCCGGGGCGTGGGTGTGCGTGTGCGCGGGGTGAGGGTGGTGCGCCGTGGTCGTGGACATCTCGCTGACTCCTTCGCGGGTGGCGCGGGACTGTCCGCGGAGGCGCCCGGGCGGACATATCCGGCTTTTCTCGCAGTCTAAGTCCGCCCCGGTGCTGCTGCCCGCGGGCGCGCTGCACGAGGAGCAGGCGAGGAGCGAGCCCCCAGGACACGTGCTCCTCGCCCGACTCGATGTCGATGGCCGACGGCTGAGAACCCCGTCGACCGGACTGTCGGCCGACGGGGTTCACCTGCGGAGAGGGGCCGGACCGGGCGATGCCGTGGCTGCGACCACCGCCCGGTCCGGAGATCAGGGGCGCGCGGTGACCATTTCCTCGTGTTCGCACGCGTCGTCCAGGCCGTGGGTTTCCCATTCCGGGAAAGGGTCGGCGGCCGTGCGCCACGACTCCTCCTCGGACAGCAGGCACCGGGCGAGGGCCGCACGCAAGGCGTCCTCGCGCAGCTCCGTGCCGATGAAGACCAGCTCCTGGCCCTGCGTGGCGCCGGCCTCGCGTGCCCCGGAAGGCTCGAAGCGGGCGACGGAGCCGGCCTGTGACCACAGTCCGGTCACCCTGGGCCTGCTGGAGAGCCAGAAGAAACCCTTGGAGCGCAGGACCTGTCCGTACCGCCCGCTGTCCAGATCCTCGGTGACGAACGCCCACAGGCGGCCGGGGTGGAAGGGGCGGTCGGCGCGGAACACCGTGCTGGAGATGCCGTACTCCTCGGTCTCCGGCGTGTGGTCGCCGTTCAGCTCCCGGACCCAGCCGGGAGCCTGTTGGGCCCGCTCCAGGTCGAAGAGGCCGGTGCCCAGCACGTCGCTCAGCTCCACGCGGCCCCGCGTGGCGGGCAGGAGGCGGGCCTCGGGGTTGAGGCGGCTGAGCGCGGCGCCGAGCCGTGCGCGCTCTCGCTCGCCCACCAGGTCCAGTTTGTTGAGCACGATGACGTCGGCGAACTCGACCTGGTCCATCAGCAGGTCGCTGACCGTGCGTTCGTCGTCCTCGTACTGGTCGAGGCCCCGCTCGGCAAGCCCGTCGCCTTCTGCCAGCTCGGTGAGGAAGCCGGCCGCGTCGACCACGGTGACCATGGTGTCGAGCCGGGCGAGGTCGCCCAGCGTCGCCCCGTCGTCGCGGGGGAAGGAGAAGGTCGCGGCGACCGGCATCGGCTCCGAGATGCCGCTGGACTCGATCAGCAGATAGTCGAAGCGCCCCTCGCGGGCGAGCCGGTCCACCTCTTCGAGCAGGTCGTCGCGCAGCGTGCAGCAGATGCAGCCGTTGGTCATCTCGACCAGGCGCTCCTCGGTCCGCGAGAGCGTCGCATCGCCCTCGCGGACCAGCGCCGCGTCGATGTTGATCTCGCTCATGTCATTGACGATCACCGCCACGCGCAGGCCGTCACGGTTGCCGAGGACATGGTTGAGCAGGGTGGTCTTTCCGGCCCCCAGGAAGCCGGACAGCACGGTTACGGGCAGGGGGTCCCGCGCCATGAGGGGTCAGTCCTCGGGGCGCAGGAGGCCGCGCTCGTAGGCCTTCGCCAGCCGCTGCGGCACCCGGTAGACGGAACCGTCGACCGTGACCGGCACCAACTGGGGCGTCACCGCCTTCCACTGGGCGCGGCGGTGACGGGTGTTGCTGCGGGACATCTTGCGCTTCGGGACTGCCATGGGACCACCTCTGTCGTCGGTGTGGAAACGCTACATGAAAACGATAGTCAACACCAAAAGCGGCGTCGGGCTCACCGGGACGGGGTGGGCGGCCGGCCCCGATCACGCCAACTCCCCCTTGTTGGCAGGGAGGTTGGCGAGGGATGTGGCGGCTTCATCCTGGGGCGGGAATGGCTGACGCAAAGGAAACAAACTTTGTCCACTTGCTGTACAAAGCCCCTTGGTGGGCGTACTCAGGAGGGGTGGCACCGGCCTCCGGGCCGACAGGCTCAGCCGGTGCCGGCCTGCCTACCGGCTTCCAGGAAACCGAGGTTCAGCATGCGGATCGACGGGAAGGGCGGAACCGCGCCCGCCGCACTTCTCATGTCCCTGGCGATGCTGTCCGCCGGCCTCCTCGTGGGCGGAACGCCGACCACCGCTTCGGCGGCGCCCGTGGAGGTGTGCAACACGTACTGCGACGCCCGGGACCCGTCGTCGAGCCCCGGCGACCGCGTTCCCGTCACCGCCGCAATCTCCTCGCGGACCGTCGCACTGCACTTCGACGACGCCGACGGGATGGGCTGGGGGTCCATCGACAACGGCGGTCCGGGCGACCGGGTATGGCTGGACCGGTCCATGGACGGCGGCCGTACCTGGGCGTCCGGCAGCCGCCTGGGTGACACGGCCGTGCCCGTCGGCGGCAGCGGCTGGCGCACCCAGATGTACAACGTCGACGACTGGAACACCCAGGGCATCGGCGCGCTCCGCGCCTGCGGGCAGCCGGCCGGCGGCGGCATCGCGTGCACCCCCTGGGCCCGGACCACATGGAACGCGGACAGCAGGAGCACCGCGGCCGCCACCGCGCTGATGATGTCGTACGACCGGGACAGCAAACTCTTCGGCGGCGACGGCTGGTGGACCAGCGCCAACGCGCTGACCGCGCTCACCGACAACATCAGGACCAGCGGCATGGGCAGCTACGCGTACGCCTTCGCCGACACCTACGCCAAGAACATCGACGCGAAGGACGGACAGTTCCGGAACGAGTACCTCGACGACACCGGGTGGTGGGGCCTGCTCTGGATCAACGCCTACGACCTCACCGGCGACCGCCGCTACCTCGACACCGCGCGGGCCGACGCGGACCACATGAACGCGAACTGGAACGACACCTGCGGCGGCGGAGTCCGGTGGAACACGAACGGGAACTACAAGAACGCGATCACCAACGAGCTGTTCATCCAGCTCAACGCGGCCCTGCACAACCGCACCCCTGGTGACACGACCTATCTGGACCGGGCGCAACGTGGCTGGAACTGGTTCCGGGAGAGCGGCATGATCAACGAGGACCGGATGATCAACGACGGCCTCGACGACTCCTGCGCCAACAACCGCCAGCCGACCTGGACGTACAACCAGGGCGTCGTCCTGGCCGCGCTGACCGAGCTGCACCGGGCGACCGGAGACACCGGCCTGCTGACCACCGCCCGTTCACTGGCCGACGCCTCCACGGTCGGGCTGGAGTCCGGCGGCGTACTGCGCGAACCGGGCGAGGACGACAGCTGCACGAGCGACGGGGCCTCCTTCAAGGGCGCCTACGTCCGAGGACTCGGCCAGCTCGACCGCCAGTTGCCGGACCGTCCCTACGCGGCGGCCATCGAGCGCTGGGCCGACAGCGCCTACGAGCACAACCGCAACGCGCTCGACCAGTACGGCCCGCACTGGAGCGGCGGCAGCGGCACGACCGACTACGGCTGCCAGCACAGCGTCCTCGACCTGCTCAACGCGAACGCCGGCGGCTGACTTCGGGCAGCCGCCGCGGCACCTGGTCCGGCGCCCGGTTGCACCGGCACGCTTCCACGCCGTCAGCGGTGCATGGACGGCGATAGCCGGAGACGGCTTGACTCTGTTGACCATGAGGGCCCGCCAGCTGAGCAGCCCGGATACTTCTGTTCCGGTCGTCGAGCAGTCGACCGTGACTGCCAAGTATCGGGTAGCCATCCGTTTCTTCTGCAGGCAGTTGGGTCTGGCCCGGGTTCAACTGTTTGCTCACCGAGCAGACCGGGTCTGCCCCTCTCCATCGGCATCTCCGCCGCGCATGCTCACGACAGTCAGGCCCTCAAGCCCTGGTGCGGGGTATCGCGCCGATGCGCTCCCGGCGTGGACGGTACCGACGGGGTCGGCCAAGCTCCATGGCGACAAGAGGGATGACCGCGACCACCCGTGGCGATGCATGCGCTCGCGGAGCACTAGTTCGCGGTCCGGCTAGAACATCTGCGTGTTACCCAACGCCCGGGGGAGACGGCTGCGCCGTGGTTGGAGTGGCTGGCTGAGCCAGCCGCGCGCCCACTCGCCATTTCACCCTCGTCTCAGCAGAATTGCTCGCTACGATCGGCATTTCCCTAGCGGTTGAGGAGAGTTATGAGCGACCGCCCCGTACACACGGTGGAAGTCCCTCTGGGCGATGGCAGCGACGATGTCGTGCGAGTCCAAATCCGAGAGGTGGACGAGACGCTCGTCCGAGTGGGGCGAGGAGGCCGCTCCATAGCAAGGGCCGAGCGGTCCTTCGGAGAGATGCTGGACACGGTGCGCCCAGTGGCGGAGAGCTTCGTGGGGCGATTCAGCGGGCTCGCGAACGCGCCGGACGAGATCACACTGGAGTTCGGGGTGTCTCTGTCGGCCGAGGCGGATGTGGTCATCGCCAGCACAGCTACAGCGGCCAATTTCTCCGTGAGCCTGACCTGGAACAAGAGCGACGAGGGAAACTCCGGCGAAGCCGCATCACGGGTCGGCTGACCGGGTCCGCGGTGTGGGCACGGTGAAACGGAGGGCGCGGTGGCGGAAGTTCAGGATCCGGGGAGCGGGACAACGGAGTCGGCACTGGTCTCAGCCGTCGTCCGGGTCAAGGGAGCGGACGGTGCGATCGGAGGTGCGGGATTTCTCGTCGCTCCGGACCTGGTGTTGACCTGCGCCCATGTGGTGTCGGACGCGCTCGACCGGCCCCGGGAGGAAGCGGTCGAAACCGGCACCGAGGTCACCGTCGACGTGCCGTTGGCCGGAAACGTCGACGGAGGCGAGCAGCGCGCCGAGGTTCGGCGCTGGATACCGATCAGACCGGATCAGGCCGGGGACATCGCCGTGCTGAGGTTGCGGACCGGAATCCCCGGTACCCGCCCGCTGCCCATGGCCGACCCGCCGGACGGTGTATGGGACCACGACGCACGTGCCGTGGGCTTTACCGACGACAACCCGGGTGGAATCTGGCAAAGGGCCAGGCTCCTCGGTCCTACCGAGCAGGGCTGGATCCAGCTCTCACGGGCCAGTGGGGAGGCGCCATACATCAAGGGCGGATTCAGCGGAAGCCCCGTCTGGAGTGACGCTCTGGGTGTCGCCGTCGGGATGATGGTAGCGGCGCAGCCGGGGCGGGAGGCTCAGCAGGCATTCGCGTTGCGGACCAGAGCCTTGTTGAAAGAGGTGCCCGAACTCGCCTCACATATAAGCCCGGACCGGCCCTTCCGCGGCCTGTCCACCTTCCAGGAGGACGATGCGGACGTCTTCTTCGGCCGGAACGGCGATATCCAGCGCGTCGTCACCGCTCTGCGGGGCGATCGGCGCATTGTCACGGTGTACGGGCCGTCGGGCTGCGGCAAGTCGTCGCTCGCGCTGGCGGGCGTTGTGCCGGTGCTGAGGCAGGACGGATATCTGGTCCTGCGGGTGAACGCCACGTCCTTCTCTTCCCTGCGGGCCGCGCTTGCCACCGAACTGTTCGAGGCCCTTGGGCCGGAACAGGAGGGGCCTTCGCGCGCACGGAACGCCGACGAAGTGGAGGAGTGGCTTGGCAGACTTGGGCTGGCGGACACCGTCCACCGTGTCCTCGGTTCGCCGGTCAGCCGCCTTCTTGTGGTGCTCGACCAGGCCGAGGCGCTCCTGGCTGGCTCCGGAGCCTTCGCAGCCGAGGAAGCCGCCAACCTGCTGCTGTCCGAACCGCAGCAGACCGGGTTGCGCGTGCTCGTGACGCTGCGAGCCGACTTCATGGGCGCGGCGCTGAGCCACCCGCAATTCGGCTCCGTACTGAAGCAAGGCGCGACGGTACCGCTCACGCCCATGTCGCGGGACCAACTCGCGGCAGTGATCAGCGAACCCCTGAGGCAGATTCCGGCCGTCGAGTACGACCCGGGCCTCGAACGGCGCATCCTCAACGACGCGGGCGAGGAGCCGGGGATCCTGCCTCTACTGGGCTTCGTCCTGGCTCAGTTGTGGGACAGGCGTGCCGGCGGACGGCTGCGGACCACGACCTACGAAGCGACCGGTGGGGTGTCCGGTGCGCTGCGTCTCCATGCCGAGCAGGCATGGAAGGAGTGCGTCGAGGAGCGTGGCCGCCAGGAAGGTGACAAGGGCACGCGCACGGAGGAGGCCCGGCAGCTGCTCACCGGCCTCATCAGGGTGCTGCCCGGTAGTGAGGCTCCGTTGCGCAGCCTCCTCACGCGGGAAGAAGCCGGCGAGACGCGGTGGGCGATCGCCGAGGCTCTCGCTGAGCGGCGGTTGCTCGTGCTTCGTGGGGGCCATGGAGAACCGCAGAGCGTCGAGCTCGCTCATGAGGCACTCATCAGTGCCTGGCCGACACTGGCTCGGCAAGTGAAGGCTGACAGGGAGTTCCTGGCCGCCAGGGCTGACCTCCGGCACGACCTGGACCGATGGCAGAGGGCGAACCAGTCGCCGGACCTGCTGCCCCGGTTGCCGCACCTTTTGTCTCCGTACGACCGGCTGAACGGCCGGGAGACTGACCTCACCCCGGATGAGAGAGAATTCCTCGGCCTCGCACGGCGGCATCACCATGTCCGGCGAAACCGCAGGCGTGTCGCCTGGACCGCTGTCGTGTTGGTGCTCGTGCTGGTCGCCGGGCTCGGAACTTTCCTCCTGCAACAGTCGCGAACCAGCGCGGAGCGGGAGGCGGAGGGGCGGTCGCGGGCCCTCGCGCAGATCTCGGACCAGATCGCGCAGCGGGACCCGGGGCAAGCGGCCCTGGTCGCGATGTCGGCGTACGAAGTCTCGCCGACACAGGAAGCACGCAACGCGATGTTGCGTCGTTACGACCAGACTAAGAGCCTCTCGTGGATGCTGAGCGGAACCGAGGGGGAGATCAGCGATCTCGCGACGAGCGAGGACGGCAGGGTCATTCTCACCACGACCAAAATGGGGCGGGCCACGCTGTTCGTCCGTACGGCCGGGGGGCGGGTGCAGCAGGAGCATCTGCGCCTTCCCGGTCTGACCGAGGAGCCGATTGTCAGCAGGGATGGGCAGCGGATCGCCTATGTGATGTGGGACGGCCAAGTCTTCTGGCGTGAGGTGCGGGCCCCGGTGGCAGGACGGCAGGGACTGCTGGGGCCCGCGCACCCTGTCCACGGTCGTGCGGCCGGAATACTGAGTCGCATCATCACGGGGGATTTCTCCGCGGACGGTGAGAGCCTGGCCACCATGACTCACAACGGGCGGGTGCGGGTGTGGGATCTGACAACGGGACGCTTCCGCCAGATGCCTGGGCACGTACTCGACGCGCTAGGCATGCGGTTCGGGCCCGACACCAACACGGTTCTGGTCACCACGCAGAAGTCCGTGTCAGACGCCTCCACAGTGGTGGTCGTGGACGTGCGTAACGGACGCACGCGCGAACTCGCGGGTGATGTCGATTCGTGGCGTGCTTCAGGTGACCGCAGCGTAGTGACCGCGTGCCGGGATAAGGGTGAAGAATTTGCCGGGGACGGGGCTCGTTACCGATCCCTGCGGGTGTCCGACGGCCGTGAACTGAACCACTACGACCAGACGGACGGCCGCTGCGGAAACATCAGCGTCGACACGGCAGGGAGGCGCTTCGCGGCTCACACGGGCGACGGGCAGTGGGTGATCGTCGATAATCAGCGAGACGCGAAAGCCGTTTACTACACAGGCCCCGTCGAGAACGTGTCCGGACCGCTCCTCGGAGCACCGGGCCAGCCCATGGTGGTTACCCGATCCTCGTTCGCGGTGTCCGGAGTGTCACTGAATCGGAATGAGGACAACTCCGATGACGGCAGCAGTCTCATTGCCAACCACCCCGTGCTGCTCGACGGAGACCTCTTGGTCGCCCGTCTCGGCGGACTCGACGACGGCAGGCTCCGGGAGAGCAGGTTGGCGGTCGTCGACCTTGGTGACGACGAGAACGTCGTTGCCGAGGTTCCGCTTCCCTCACGAGAGGTGGACAGGAACTCCAGTGCGCCTTTCCAGGCGAAGGTACTGGCCGTTAACCCACAAGGCACGCTCACGGCCAACGTGGTCGACTCGGGCAGAATTGTGATCCATGAACTTCCCTCCCTGAAGAAGCTGGCGCAGGTCACGCCATTTCCACCGCCGATCGATGAACGCGGGGTCCCCGAACCGATGGATATCGTCTTCACGAGCGACGGCGACGGACTGGTCACCCGCTCCGGCAGCCGGATCGAGTACTGGGACGCCCGCGGCGGGCATCGTCTCTCACGAGCCATTGACGCGCGCGAGCTGGGCCTCACCAAGGAAGAGCCACCGCCGCACTACTCGGATGAACGGCCCGGTGACTCCGGCTACAGCATCAGCCCAGATCACAGACCAGGGCATGTAGAGGTCATGGTGAGCGGGGAGCCGATTTCGCACATCATCGATTTGCGAACCGGAAAGGAGAACAGAGGGCTTCGCCTACAACTGGGCCCGGACATTCATTCGGTCATCCGGGACGGCGGAGGACGCCACGCGGCCGCGCTTACCCGGGGCTCCATGGTGGAGCTGTGGTCGTTGCGGCCCGGACAGCCGCCCGAACGGACCATGGGCCACATGGGGCCACTGAACGACAGTGGAATGTGGACCGCTGGATTCACGAAGGATCGCCGATTCTTCCTTGCCAACGGAAACACGGTGCGATTCCAGAATGTCTCGGACCCTGGCCGATTCGAATTGTACGCCTTCGAGGAGGAGCAGGAATTCCTCGCCTCAAGCCAGGACGGCAGGACGCTGCTGCGTTTGGTGGACGGCGCCTCGGACACGATCCGACTCGATCCCGCCATCTGGAAACGGCACCTTTGCGGAATCTTGGACCGTGACCTCACCCCCACTGAACGAAAAAGTTTACCCAACGGCGTCCCGGCTCCCATCTGTCCGGGGGCGGCGTAAGAGGGGTGTGCTATTGAGGCCCGCATTCGCTCGGGGAGGTGATCGAAGACGAGCGAGGCGGCCTCCTGAGGTGTGGCCACCTCGCCGAGGAGTTCGGCGTATTGCGTGCTGGGGGTGGTTGACTCGTTCACCGCTGTTGTACGTGGTGGTCGCATACGAGGGGACGGCATCTCGTCGTGGCCCTCGGCTGCTGATCTCCGGGGCGGCGCCACTGTATGGCACCAGAGGATGCGACGGCCCGGTTGCCTACCCTCATGTGCCGATGCCGTCGAAGTCCAGGGCCCGCGGGCGCATGGGCCGCAGACCGCTGACAGCGCCGCGCTTCGGTTCCAGCGTGCGCAAGACGAACAGCTGCCAGTCGGTGGCGACGTTCCACTTCTTGGCTGCCAGATGTGCGGACCAGTGGAGGAACGCCGGCCAGGTGCGGATCCGCTCGACCTCGATCTTGTAGGCGTAGTCGGACAGGGCGCAGGCTGTGTGTGTCGTGCGCCAGGCGACGATGTCCACCCTCGTGGTCAGCCCCAGGAACTCCAGCGGGTTGTGCCCGTCGTCCGTGTTGTAGAACGCGGTGTTGGCGTCGTCCTGGTCGGCCCATACGTGTCCGTCACCGTCTTCGATCAACTGCATGCATATGTCGCAGATCGCCATCAAGTCAGGGGCGGGCTGTTCACTCATGTGTTTCTCCGTGTCGGGTCATTCGGACGGTTGTGCGCGTCTACAGTCGCACATCGCCGACCTTCGATGCTGCCGCATACTGCCGAGCCCCGCCGCGCGAGGACGCTCCCCCCTGTCGTCTTGCGCCTGTGTTCTGCCGTCGACAGCAGTTCTGCGGCAGCAGCTCCACCGGTATGGGTCATCCTCTGCTGATCGCTGGTGCGATCGGCCTGACTGATGGTCACCCGGGAACAGGATCGGCACGATGTCACTGCGCCCTGTGCCTGCCTGGCACACGCCGAACTCGTAACTCGCGCACCAACGTGGTCGTTGTTCGCACCCAGCGAGTAGCGCAGTGCCGCGTAGTACCTCAGTCCCGGAGAGGCCACATTCTGCAGCGGCTTCACTTGATTGCACTTTGCGGCCCCTTTCCGGAAGAGGGGCAGGTGCCGAAGCCTGGATGAGAGCCGCCGCAGTCCGTGCGGAGAGTCTCGCCCCGGCGCGCCGACGACAGCCCGCACCACCGGAGGCTTGAGCAGGACGGCCGACGAACCCTGACGGCGGCGATCTCGTGGGCGCGAGCACGAAGGCCCGAGATCGTGGTCGTCGGCTCGCTCCTGGACGGTTCTCCGGGGCGCCAACTGGCCCTGCTGTCCCGCCAGGTATGCCTGGCCGTGTTGGGCACGCGGCACCTGCACCGTGCGGAGGAGATTCTGAGCTCCGGTTCGGTGGTCGTTCCCGTCACCGCTCAGGCGCGCTGCCCCGTGGTCGTCGTGGGCGATACCGACGAGGGCGGCCAGGATCCGCCGTACCTCTTGGTCGGCGTCGACGGTCGCGGGATGGCAGGAGAGGTACCCCGATGTGGAGCTGCGCCACGAGGTGCGGATCGGCTCCCCGGTCGAAGGCCTGGCCGAAGCGGGCGAGTGGGCACTGGGCATCGTGGTGGGCCGACGGGGGCGAGGCGGATACACCGGGATGAGGATCGGTTCCGTGGTGCACGGCCTTTTCACCGGGCTCGCTGCCCCGTCATCACGATGCCCCCTGTGAGCCGCTGCCGTGGTCGACACCGGCGTGGGCATCGGCGTCGCCCGGGAGGCACGAGCTGTACGCCGGCACTCGTCCGGAGTCTCGGCCCCGGGCCCGCCTGCCTATGCTGTGGTGGTGACACCGCGAGCAGGGCAGGAGAAGGAGCTGAGGGCCGATGCGGCACGCAATCGCGCCCGGATTCTCCAGGTTGCCCGCGGGCAGTTGGCTGCCGGGGACAACACGCTGCAGCTGAACGCCGTCGCCCGGCTCGCCGGGGTGGGCGTCGGGACGGTCTACCGGCACTTCCCCAATCGGCACGCGCTGGTGGAGGCGCTTTCGGCGGACCGCTTTCGCGAACTGGTCGAGGAGGCGCGGGCGGCGGCCGCCGAGGAGGACCCGTTCACGGGCCTGCGCCGACTGCTGCGCTTCGCCCTTGACCGGATGCTGGACGACCCGGACTTCGCGGCCGTCCTGGAGTCCGCGGGCGACATCGACGTACAGACGTCGCACATGAAGTCCGAACTCGACCGGACGGTCACGGGCCTGCTGGACGGCGCCCGTCTGTCCGGTGCGGTACGAAGTTCTGTCGGCGCCGAGGATGTGCGCCGCCTGCTGTGCGGGGTCGGACACGCCGTGCGCTCCGGGGGCAGCGGTGTCAGGGACCTCTACCTGGACGTACTTCTCGAAGGGCTCCGCCCGCCGCGCTGACGGGGCGGTACGCCTGAGGCCTCGCACCTTCGCCCGCTTGTCGGGGAGCCTGTCGCCCACGCATTAAACGGATAGCTATCCGCATGTGCTAGCGTGCCCTCACCGAAACGGATACTCATCCGTTTGCGGGTGACGCGGCGGCGAAGGGGTGGCTATGAGTCGGCGGGCGGTAGTGACGGCAGGTACCGGAGGCATCGGCCTGGAGACCGCGAAGGGGCTGGCACGGCGCGGCTTCGCGGTCACGGTGGTCGGTCGTGACCCCGGGCGGGGCGCGAGCGCCGTGGAGGAGATCGCGGCGGTCTCCAGCGGAGGCGAACCGCGGTTCGTGGCCGCCGACCTGGCCTCGCTCGAACAGGTCAGGGCGCTGGCCACGCACCTGGCAGCCGAAGGGCCGCTGGCGCTGCTGGTCAACAACGTCGGCGCGATGTTCACCCGACGGCAGCAGACCGTCGACGGCATCGAGGGGTCGTTCGCCGTGAACCACCTCTCGCCGTACCTGCTGACCGAGCTGCTGCTCGACCGGCTCCACGCGGCTGCGCCGAGCCGGATCGTCAATGTCTCGTCCGCCGCGATCAAGGCCGCGAAGCGCACCTTCGACGCGGTGGAACCGCCGGGCGGCTATTACGGTTTCCACTGGTACGGCCGGGCCAAACTCGCCAACCTGGCCTACACCGTGCACCTCGCCGAACGTCTCCGCGGCACCGGGGTGAGCGTCTTCGCGGCCGACCCCGGTGGGGCCGCCACGGGCATGACCGACGGCACCATGACCTCACCGACGATCGTCTCCCCGCCGCTGCGCCTGCTGTGGCCGCTGGTCCGCCGTACCTTCGAACGGTCCACCGCGGGCCCCGCCTCGGTGGCCGCCCGGCCGTCCGTCTTCGCCGCCACCGATGTCTCGCTCGACGGGCGGACCGGCCTGCTCATCGGACCCGAGGCCCGGCCCGTCCCGCTCTTCCGCGGTGCCGCCGACCCCCGGGCCATCGAGAACGTACTCAAGCTCAGTCGACAGCTGGCGCCTCTGTAGGGCGGTCGGCGACTCGCCGGGCGGGTCGTGGAACCGGCGGGGCCTTGCCGGTCACTTCGCCTCGGCGAGCCGGACCGCGTCGGGGCCGGCCGGGAACCGCAGCCGGCCGGTCGTGTCGTGCACGGCCCGCCACACCGTCTCGGCGACGTCGCTCTCCTCGGTGAACAGGTCCTGGCCGGTGAAGCCGCCCATGGCCTCCTTCGCCCAGGGTGCGTAGGGGGCCGGGACCAGCTCGTCCGGCGAGGCGCCGTTCGTCGCGTTCGCGGCGAAGCCGGTCGTCAGGCACGCGCCCGGCTGCACCGTCCTGGCCTGTACGCCGAAGGGCGCGAGCTCCAGCGCGAGGGAAGCGGTGAATCCCTCGACGGCCATCTTGCTCGCCTTGTAGACGGCCGAGAGCGGCATATGGCCCAGGACCACACTGGAGGTCACGTTGACCACCACGCCGGAGCCGCGCTCGCGGAACTGGGGCAGCACCGCCTGGGTCGTGGCCATCACGCCGAACGTGTTGGTCTCGAAGACTTCGCGCACCCGCTCCATGGGCATCCCCTCGAAGACGCTGATCGAGGGGATGCCCGCGTTGTTGACCAGGACGTCGATGGGCCCCGCGGCCTCGAACGCGGCGGTGATGGACTCGGGGTCGGTGACGTCGAGCGCGATGATGCGGAGCCGGTCCGACTCGGGCAGGATCCCCGCACGCGGTGTGCGCATCGTGGCGATGACGTTCCAGCCCTGTGCGTGGAAGTGGAGAGCGGTCTCGCGCCCGTATCCGGACGATGCGCCAGTGATCAGAACGGTCTTCATGCCGAGCTCCTCAGCGAGATGACGGGATCCACGCGGTGCAGACACTTTCCTGCTCCGCAGAAGAACGATTGATTCCATTCAAACGCTGTGACCTGGGCATACGGTAGAACTATCCTCGCCCTCGCTTGCACGATCCTCTCCAGGGCGCAGATCTCGTCAGGGGAGAGCGACCGCCGGGCCGGGTGCGGCGCCCCGCAGACGGGCCGCGTCCCGGCTCGGCGGCAGACCGAACTGGCGGCGGTACTCGCGGCTGAACTGCGACGGGTTGTCGTAGCCGACGCGGTGACCGACCCCCGTGACATCGCCCGGGTCGGTGGTGAGCAGCAGCCGGGCCTCCTGGAGCCGGATCTGTTTCTGGAACTGGATGGGGCTCATCGCGGTCACCGCCTGGAAGTTGCGGTAGAACGCGGAGACGCTCATGCCGGACCTGCGGGCCACGTCCTCCACCCGGAACGGTTCGGCGTAGTGCTCGCGGATCCAGCGCACGGCCCGCGAGACATGGCTCAGGCCGCTGTCGGCGAGCCCGAGCTGACGTACCGTCGCGCCCTGCTCTCCGGTGATCACGCGCCACAGGATCTCGCGCTTGACCAGCGGGGCCAGTATGGCGCGGTCGCGGGGTTCGTCGAGCAGCCGCAGCAGCCGGACCACGGCGTCGAGCAGCGCGGCCGGGGCGTCGCTGACGGCGATGCCCGACGGCGCGGCACCGGTGCGGGGGATGTCGCCGGGGCCGGCCCGCAGCAGCAGTTCGGCGACGGCGGACGGTTCCAGCGTGAGACCGAAGCCCAGGGCCGGCTGCTCGGGCTCGGCCCGGGTGAACTGACCGGTGACGGGCAGGTCCACGGACGCGACGAGGTACTGCCCGGCGCCGTACTCGTAGACCCGGTCGCCCAGCGCGAGGCGTTTGGCGCCCTGGGCGATCACCGCGAGCACCGTGCCGGACGTCGAGGGCGCCGGCGGATCCGGACGGTCGACCTTCGAGATGAGTACGCCGTCGATGGCGGTGGTCCAGTCGGGGCGGGCATGCCGGGCCAGCAGGGTACGGAGTTCGTCGAGGCACATGCGTCCATTGCAGCACCATGCGGACCCGGGTTCCCGTACGGGCGAGGATTGTGCAAGCAGCGGCGAGGATCGCTCTAACGTTTCAGCAGGTCAGCAGGGTTGTATGGAATCACCGCACTCCGGATTCGTGAAAGGCGATGACCATGAACCGAGCACGCCCCGCCCTGGATCCTGAACTACGTGAGCTGCTCGCCCATCGGCAGGTTGTTCGGCGCGGTCGTGGTCTCCGTGGACTACCGGCTGGCGCCCGAGGCCACCGGCACGACCCTCGTCGACGACTGCTACCGGGGGCTGGTGTGGATCGCCGAGCACTCCGAGGAACTGGGCATCGACCCCGCCCGGATCGTCGTCGCCGGCGCCAGCGCGGGCGGCGGCCTCGCCGCCGGTGTCACCCTGCTGGCTCGCGACCTCGGCACTCTGGCCATCGCCGCGCAGATGCTGTTCTGTCCGATGCTCGACCACCGCAACATCAGCGGGTCCGCGCAGCCGGCTCGAACGGACCTTGTTCCCTAGGCGGTTCGACCTGGCTCCCACGACGTCGGGCGGTCGCCGGAAGGCCCGGCTACGAGCCGCAGCAGCCGCCCGCCGGTGCGCTGACGTCGGTCACGGCCAGAGCCGCGGCCGAGGGCTCCGGGGTGTCGAAGAGCCCGGCTCCGCCGCAGACTCCGGTTTCGGGGAGGGCGAGTTCGACGCGGTCGGCGGCTTCGAGGTCGCCGGCGAGGGCGGCGGCGACGGAGCGGACCTGCTCGTAGCCGGTCATGGCGAGGAAGGTCGGGGCGCGGCCGTAGGACTTCATGCCGACGAGGTAGACGCCCTTCTCCGGATGGGAGAGCTCGCGATGGCCGTGGGGGTGGACGGAGCCGCAGGAGTGCTGGTTGGGGTCGATCAGCGGCGCCAGTTCGGTCGGGGCCTGCAGCCGCTCGTCGAGGCGGAGGCGGAGCTCGTCGAGGAAGCCCAGGTCGGGGCGGAGGCCGGTCAGCACGATGACTTCGTCGACCGGGTCCAGGCGACGCCCGTCCTCGCCGACCAGTACGAGGCGGCCGTCGGTGTCGCGCTCGATCGCCTCGGTGCGGAAGCCGGTGACCGCGTCCGCGTGCCCCTCGTCGACGGCGGCCTTCGCCGCGAGCCCGAGAGCACCACGGGCCGGCAGCTGGTCGGCGCTCCCGCCGCCGAAGGTGGAGCCGGAGATGCCCCGGCGCACCACCCAGACCGCCTTCGTTCCCGCGCCGTTGCCGCCGGACCTGGCGAGGTCGGCCAGGTGGACGAGTGCGGTGAAGGCGGAGGCCCCGGAGCCGATGACGGCGGTGCGGCGCCCCGCGTAACGGGCCCGGACGGCGAGATCCCTGAGGTCGGGGACGCGGTAGCCGATCCGGTCGGCGGCCGCGTTCTCGCCGAGGGCGGGCAGGCCGGAGGCGCCGGCCGGGCTCGGGGTGGTCCACGTACCGGAGGCGTCGATGACAGCGCGGGCGAGGACCTGCTCCTCGCTGCCGTCGGCGCGGGCGATCCGTACGACGAACGGCTGCCGGTCCCGGTCGGCGTCCACGATCCGGTCGCGGCCGGTGCGCGAGACGCCGGTGACCCGGGAGTCGAGGCGTACCCGGTTACCCAGGGCATGGGCGAGCGGCTGCAGGTACCGCCCGGCCCAGTCGCCGCCGGAGGGGTACGTGGCCGGGTCGGGGTGGGTCCAGCCGGTGGGGGCCAGCAGCTTCTCGGCGGCGCGGTCGACGATCTCGCCCCAGGTGGAGAACAGCCGCACATGCGCCCAGCCGCGTACCGCTGCGCCGGCGCTGGCCCCCGCCTCCAGGACCAGGGGCTCGATGCCCCGGTCGACCAGGTGGGCGGCGGCGGCCAGGCCGACGGGTCCGGCCCCGATCACGACGACGGGCAGGTCAGCGGTGGTGGCGGGTGCGTTCACGGCGGCGACTCCCTCGTTGATTCGACATCTGTCGATGTCCTGTGTCGCCGAGCATGGCACCTGCATCGATATGCGTCAACATAGATGAATGTCGAATCAGTGGGCCTTCTCGCGCTGGTTCGACGTATGTCAACATAGATACATGTCGAATGCGAAGCTGCTGCCGCTGATCGACCCCGCCGACGGCCAGGGTGCAGCGCCGTGCTGCCCGCCTCTGACCGAGCGCCCGATGACCGCCGAGGAGGCGCGGACGGCCGCCCCGATGTTCAAGGCGCTCGGTGATCCGGTGCGTCTGCGGCTTTTCTCCGCCGTGGCCTCGCACGAGGGCGGTGAGGCGTGCGTGTGTGACATCTCCGACGTCGGTGTCTCGCAGCCCACCGTGTCCCACCATCTGAAGAAGCTCAAAGAGGCGGGTCTGCTGACCTCCGAGCGGCGTGGCACCTGGGTCTACTACCGGGCCGAACCGTCGGTGCTCGCCGCGATGGGGAAGCTGCTGGCCCTGCCCGCCGTGCGCTGACGCCCCCGGGCGCCGCGGCCTTGACGGCCCGTCGGGTTACGTCGGTGACGCCTCGGCGGTGAACCTCTTGCGCCAGGCGAGCGCGACGTACACGAGCCCGATCAGCACGGGCACCTCGATCAGCGGGCCGACGACGCCGGACAGCGCCTGTCCGGAGGTGACGCCGAACGTCGCGACGGCGACGGCGATGGCCAGTTCGAAGTTGTTGCCGGCGGCGGTGAACGCGAGGGTGGTGGTGCGGTCGTACGCGAGGCCGAGGCTCTTGCCGAGGAGGAACGCTCCGAAGAACATGATCGCGAAGTAGACGAGAAGCGGCAGCGCGATCCGTACGACGTCGAGCGGTTGCGACGTGATCGTCTTCCCCTGGAGGGCGAACAGGACGACGATCGTGAAGAGCAGCCCGTACAGCGCCCAGGGGCCGATCCTCGGCAGGAAGTCGGTCTCGTAGCGCTCGCGGCCCACCTTCCGCTCGCCGATGCGGCGGGTGAGGAACCCGGCGAGCAGCGGCACGCCGAGGAAGATGACGACGTTCAGCGCGATGTGCCACACGGACACGTCCAGGCCCTGGCCGTCGCCGAGTTCGAGCAGGCGCGGCAGCAGGTCGAGGTAGAACCAGCCCAGCAGGCCAAACGCGAACACCTGGAACACCGAGTTCAGCGCGACGAGGACGGCCGCGGCTTCGCGGTCGCCGCGGGCGAGGTCGTTCCAGGTGATGACCATGGCGATGCAGCGCGCCAGGCCGACGATGATCAGGCCGGTGCGGTATTCGGGCAGGTCCGGCAGGAAGAGCCAGGCCAGGGCGAACATCACCGCCGGGCCGACGATCCAGTTGACGACCAGTGAGGAGACCAGCAGCTTGCGGTCGCCGGTCACGCGGTCGAGACGGTCGTAGCGGACCTTGGCCAGCACCGGATACATCATGACCAGCAGGCCGAGCGCGATCGGCAGTGAGATCCCGCCGATCTCGATCTTCGCGAGCGCGTCGTTCATCCCGGGAACGAGACGTCCCAGCCCCAGGCCGACGGCCATGGCGAGGAGGATCCACACCGGGAGATAGCGGTCGAGCGTGGAGAGCTTCCCGACGATCGAGCCGCCTCCGTCCGGGCCGACGCCCCGGGCGAAGGCCGTGGCGGGTTCGGTGGACGTCACGGGCAGGCCCTCTTGTTCCCGCCGGTGGTACGGGCGGACTCCGCCAGGTCGGCGAGCTGCTCGGACAGACCGGCCAGAACCTTGGGCCTGAGCTTGTAGTAGGTGAATCGGCCGCACGGCTCGGTCTCCACCAGCCCCGCCTCGCGCAACACCTTCAGGTGGTTGGACAGATTGGTCTGCTTGGCCCCGGTCTCCTCGACCAGATGCGTCGTGCAGAGCGTCTCGCGGGCCAGCAGGGTCACGATCCGGAGGCGGAGTGGATCGGCCAGCGCACGGATCACATCAGGATCGACTGAAGTCAGCATGCGCTGATACTCTCACGTCAGCGCTCGCTGATGTCAGCGTGGACCGAAATCATCGGCGGAGCCGCGCTCCGCCGCAACAGGAGAGAACGATCACCATGGCCGAGTCCTCCGGCGAGCCGTCCGCCGGTAAGCCGTCCGTCCTCTTCGTGTGCGTCCACAACGCCGGCCGTTCCCAGATGGCCGCCGCTTGGCTGACCCACCTGGCCGGGGACCGCGTCGAGGTCCGCTCCGCGGGCTCGAACCCCGGCGACGCCGTCAACCCGGCCGCCGTCGAGGCGATGGCCGAGGTCGGCATCGACATCTCCGCCGCGACGCCCAAGATCCTCACCGTCGACGACGTCCGCGAGTCCGATGTCTGCATCACGATGGGCTGCGGCGACACCTGCCCCGTCTTCCCCGGCAAGCGCTACCTCGACTGGCAGTTGGCGGACCCCGCAGGCCGGGGCGTGGCCGCCGTCCGCCCGATCCGCGACGAGATCAAGACCCTGGTCGAGGACCTGATCGCCGAGATCGTGCCGGAGGACAAGGCCTGAACGCACCACGCGACGCCGTCACGACGGCCGGGGCGGTCCCTCAGGCCGAAGCCGCGTCGGTCAGTGCGGGCACGGCGTACGGACGGAGGACCATCAGCGAGTCCTCCGCGGTCGCGACCATGGCGAATGGGAACCGGTCGAGTTCGAGGCAGAGCGCGACGTCGTCGGGGTGGGCTCCTTGCCGTACGCCCTCCGCCAGTTCGGCGGCGGCGCGGGACCCGGCCGCGCGGCGCAGGAACGGGGCCGCATCCGGTCCGGCCCCGGTGGACCTCCGCGCGATGTACTGAGCGCACGCCAGGTCTTCCTCGGCGCGCCCCTCCTCGCCGGTGACCACGAACGTCACGGCGTCGCACGCCCGTTGCCGCAGCAGCCGGGCCGTCGCCTCCGCCACCACGAAGCCGGCGCACAGCACCAGCGACGCCTCCTTGACCGCGAGGGCGCCGACCGTTCCCGCCGTGGTCTTCTGCACGACGGTCCGCCCGCCGAGGTCCACCGACCGCAGCAGGGCCGGTGAGTTGACGGCGTCGAAGCCGGGCGCCGGCGGGCCGTCCTTGAGGGTCACCCACTCCGGGTGGCGTGCTTTGAGCGCCAGGGCGTCGTCCAGCGACTCGGCGAGGACGATCTTCTCGGCCCCCTGTCCGAACGCCTGGGCGGCCACCGTAGGCGCGCATGACGTCGACCACGACCGCCACGGAAGGGGCTTCGGTCAGTTCGGCGATGCCGAGGAAGTGAGCGTCCATCCGGTCATGATCGCGTACGTTCGGCCCGCGGCGCCCGGTCGGTGAGGCGCTTCACATCGCGGTCCCGGACCGTGAACATCTTCGGCCCTCGTGCGTGACGGCCCGGCCCACCGACGTAACCGCCTCACCGACGTAACCGCCTCACCGCTCACCCCTCCTCGATGCCCAACAGCTCCAGGAAGGCCGTGGCCGCCGGAGTACGGCTCTCCCGGCCCCACACCACGTACTCGACGCGCGCCGGTGCGTCCGTGACCTCGATCGTGGTCACCCCGGCCAGGCTCGCGACGTACGAGGGCGGAAGCAGGGCCACGCCCAGGCCCGCGCCGACCAGCCGGGCCAGGTAGTCGGCGTTGGTCACCTCGAAGGCCACCTCGCGGGTGAGGCCGGCGGCGGCGAAGGCGAGATCGGACTGCGCCCGGCCGGCGGTCTTCGCCGGGAGGTCCACGAACACCTCGGAGGACAGCCGGCGGAGATCGACCGAGTACGCGCCGGCGAGCGGGTGGGCCGGGGAGACCACGGCGATCAGCCGCTCCCTGGCCAGCTCCCGGGCCATGACGCCCCGAGGGCGGGCCGTGACCGGGACGCCGAGAAACGCCACCTCGATCTCGCCCTGTCTGACCTGCTCGACCAGCTCGTCGCTGGCTCCCACGCTGAGGCTGACCCGGGCCTTCGGGTGGCGCTGGTGGAAGTCCTTGAGGACGGTGGGAATGTCCACCGCGGCGACTGTGGGGATCAGGCCCACGGTGAGACGTCCGCGTACCTCTCCGACGGCCGCCGCCACTTCGGCGGCGGCCCGCTCCGCCGCGTCCAGACACTGGCGGGCGGCAGGCAGGAACGCCTCGCCCGCCGGGGTCAACCGGACCCGGCGGCTGGTGCGTTCGAAGAGCCGGGCGCCCAGTTCCTTCTCCAGGCGCGCGATCTGGTGGCTGAGCGCGGACTGGACCACCAGGCAGCGCTGGGCGGCTCGCGTGAAGTTGTTCGTCTCGGCCACGGCGACCACGTACCGCATCTGCTGAAGCTCCATGGATCCATCGTGAATCGAGATCCATCGCGTGACAAGCATGTGTTGGACTCATGGATACCCCCGGATCGAGACTGATGGCTACCGCACACGGCAGGAGCCTCCGCGGGCCGACCACGCGGGTCGGTCACGCGACCGGGGCCTCTCCGGCGTGCCCGAAAGCGGGAGTCTCCGTGATCCCCCCGGGAGTTCGAGGCGAGATGAAGACGAGATGACGAGTGGACCGAACATACGCATGGCGGCCCTGACCGGGCTCGCTCCGGCGGTCTGGGGCAGCACCTACCTGGTGACCACCGAGCTGCTGCCGCCGGACCGCCCGCTCCTGGCGACGACCCTGCGGGCCCTGCCCGGCGGTCTGGTGCTGCTGGCCCTCGGCCGGAAGCTGCCGGCCGGCAGCTGGTGGTGGCGCGCGCCGGTACTGGGCGTCCTGAACATCGGCGCCTTCAACTTCCTGCTCTTCTTCGCGGCCTACCGGCTGCCGGGCGGCATCGCCGCCATGATCATGTCGGCCCAGCCCATGTTCGTCGTGATCCTCGCCGCTCTCCTCCTCGGCGACCGGATCAGAGCCCACCACGCCCTGGCCTGCGCCATGGGCGCCGGGGGAGTGGCGTTGCTCGTCTTCAGAGGCACGGCGTCGCTCGACGCCTTCGGAGTCCTCGCCGCGGTCGGCGGTGCGCTGTGCATGGCCCTGGGCATCACGCTGACCAAGCGGTGGGGCCGGCCGCCGGACGTCGGTCTGCTCACCTTCACCGGATGGCAACTCACGGCCGGCGGACTGGTCCTGCTGCCGTTCTGGCTGTCGCTGGAGGAGCTGCCCGACGGCTTCACCGGATCCAACATCCTCGGGTTCGCCCATCTCATCACCCTGGGCGCGGTCCTGAGCTACATCGTCTGGTTCCGGGGCATCGAACGCCTGCCCGCCGTCGCGGTCTCCTTCCTCGGGCTGGGCAGTCCGGTCGTGGCGACACTGCTGGGCTACCTCGTCAAGGGCGAGACGCTGTCCGCCCTCCAGCTCGTCGGCATGGCCGTCATCCTCGGGGCGGTCGTGCTCGGCCAGCGCGCACCCGGACCGCGAACCGGAGAGACCTCGCCAACCGCTTCAGCGCCTCCCGCCCCTGCCGCGCCTCCCACCCCGCTCGCCCCTCCAGACCGCTCCCGACCACGCTCGACCACTTCCGGAGAGATGACATGACCACTGACGACAGGGCCGTTCGGACGGCGCAGGACAAGACTGATCCTCCGGCCACGACGGGGAAGCAGACATCGCCGGTCCGGGGCTGGCTCGGCGTGGCTGCCATCACCGCCAGCCTGTTCGTCTTCCTCACGACCGAACTGATGCCGATCGGCCTGCTCACCCCGATCGGCGAGAGCCTCGACGTCTCCGTGGGCGCGGTCGGTCTCATGGTCACGGCGCAGGGTGTCGCGGCCGGTCTCGGTGTGCCGTTCATAGTGGCGTGGAGCCGCCGCGTGGACCGGCGCCGCCTGCTGACCGCCCTGCTCGTCGTCCTGGCGGTCGGGAACCTGATCACCTCGATCGCCCCGAACTACCCACTGATCCTGGGCACCCGGCTGGTCATGGGCTTCGCCAGCGGCGTCTTCTGGGCCATCGGCGTCAGCATGGCCATGCGCATCGTCCCGGAGCGGCACGCCAATCGCGCCGCCGCCGTCGTGATGTCCGGCATCTCGGTCGCCACCGTCGTCGGCATCCCGCTCGGCACCCTGCTGGAGAGCGCCGGCGACTGGCGCAGTACGTTCCTGATCTGGTCCGGGCTCAGCGCTGTGGTGTTCCTCGCGGTCGCCGTCACGGTTCCATCGCTGCCGTCGGCGAACGCGGTCCCGGTCCGCGAGGTCTTCGGTCTGCCGCTCAGGAACGTACCGCTGCGCGTGGTGCTGTTCATGGTCGTGTTCTTCGTCCTCGGCCACTTCGGCGCGTACACGTTCGTCCGGCCGTACCTGGAGGAAGGCGCGGCCGCCACCGGCGGGTTCATCACCGTCGTCCTCATCGTGTTCGGCATCGGGGGCGCGGTCGGCAACTTCATCGGCGGCCGGACGGTCGAACGGAGCATGCGGGGCAGCTTCGTCGTGGGTGGTCTGATCATGATCGCCGCTCTGCTCATGTTGTTGACCGTGGGCGCGAACGACGTCGGCGTCATCACCGCGATGGCGCTGTGGGGCCTCGCCTTCGGCGTCGTCCAGCTCAGTCAGATCAACCTGACGCTCGCGGCGGCGCCCGAGGCCTTCGAAGCGACGATGTCGCTCAACACCATGGCCTACAACACCTGCATCGCCCTGGGCGCCCTCGTCGGCGGCCTGTTCGCGGACCACGCGGGCGTCACGAGCGTCGTCCGGTTCGGCATCGTCCTGGTCGCGCTCGCCGTGATCCTCGGCGCCGCCACCGGTCGCGGCACGGCGACGCGGGCGACCTGACCGTGCGCGTGTCCTGATGACTGTGTCCTGACGGCCCTGTGACCCGATGCCCCGGCCGCTGATGGCCCCCGGTCCCTGATGGCCCGGCCCCGGCGGCCGGGCGTGAGGCGGCCCTCCCTTGATCAGCGCATTGGTCCGGTCCAAACTGGCCACGGGCGGACTAGGGGGATGTCATGTCGGATACGACGTCGGCCACAGGGGACCTCCGGCGTGGTCCGCGAGAGGAACAAGTCGCGGAGCATGGGGAGGTACGAGGCGCGGGGCATCGGGAGGTGTACCGCGCGGGACAACTCGACGAACTGGCCGAGGAGCAAGGCGATACGCAAGGCGAGGTCGGCCCACGGGTCCAGTCGTTCCGCCGCCGGGCCGGGCTGAGCCAGGAGGCGGCCGCGTCACGGGCCGGGGTCAGCACCAGGGCGTTGCGCGACATCGAGCGCGGCCGCGTCCGCCGGCCCCGGCCGCACACGCTCCGCAGCCTGGCCGAGGCGCTGGCGCTGAGCGGCGAGGAGCTGGCGGACCTGCTGGCCGCCGCCGCCCGCACCGGGCCACCGCGCGACACCGGCCGCCCGCGCCTGCTGATCCTCGGCCCGCTCGCGCTCCGACGCGGCCGGACACCCGTACCGGTCACCAGCCCGATGCTGCGCCGCCTGCTCGGGCTGCTCGCGCTCAAGCACCCCGAGCCCGCCACCCAGCAGGAGATCACCGACATCCTCTGGCCGTCCGGGCCGCCGCACTCCCATCCGAGCCTGATCCACACCTACGTCAGCCAGGTCCGCCGGCTGCTGGAACCGTGCGGCCCGCGGACCGACCCGCCGCCGACCGTCGTCCGGACGCCCACCGGCTACCGGCTGGAGGCGTCCCGGAGCCAGATCGACCTGGGCCACTTCGACGAGCTGCTGGCCCAGGCGGAGCGCCTGCGCCGAGCGTCGGATCCGGAGCCCGTGCACGCGTCGCTCACCCAGGCCCTGCGGTGGTGGCGGGGGCCCGTCCTCGCGGACGCGGACCCGGTGCTGCGCAGGCACCCGGCCTCGGTGGCTGCCGACGAACGACGGGTCAGAGCCGTGCTGTTGTACGCCGACACGGCGCTGTCGCTGCGCCGCCCCGGGCAGGCCGTCCCGGTGCTCGGGGACCTGGTCGCCACCGAGCCGCTGCACGAGGGCCTGCACGCCCGGCTGATCCTCGCTCTCGCCGCCTGCGGTGAACAGGCCGCCGCACTCGATGTGTTCGGCCGGCTGCGCGACCGGCTCGACGAGGAGCTGGGCATCGAGCCCGGCCCGGAGGTCCGCGAGGCGCACCTGCGCGTGCTGCGCCGCCAACATCCGCGCGCCCAGCGCCTCGACGACTCGCACCCTGCCCTCCGTACGGTGAGCGTCGGCCCGGTCCCGGCCCAACTGCCCGCCGAGGCCGACACCTACGTCGGGCGACGGCCTCAGATACGGGCGCTGGACGCCCTGGTCCATGCGGATCCGGCACGGCGCTCGCACCTCGCGGTGGTGGTCGGCGCGCCCGGTGTCGGCAAGACCGCCCTCGCGACGCACTGGGCGCACGCGCGGCGTGAACGCTTCGCGGACGGACAGCTGTTCGTCGACCTGCGCGGACACTCCCGGCTCCCCGCCCTGCGGCCCGGCGACGTCCTCGCGCAGTTCCTCCGGGCGCTGGGCACCCCGCCGGACGAACTGCCCGAGGACGAGGACGAGGCGGCGGCTCTGTACCGTACGCTGCTCGCCGACCGGCGCCTGCTGATCGTGCTGGACAACGCGCGCGACGCCGAGCAGGTCAGACCGCTCATCCCGGGCGCCCGGGGCTGCGCGGTGGTGATCACCAGCCGGGGCGAGCTCTCCGGGCTGGTCTCCAGCGACGGCGCGCGTCGCATCGCCCTGGACGTGCTCGGCCCGGACGAGGCCTGCCGACTGCTGGGCGGCATCGTCGGCGCGTGCAACGTCGCGGCCGAGAACGACGCGGCCCGCGGGCTCGTGGCGCTGTGCGGCGGTCTGCCGCTGGCCATCCGGATCGCCGGTGCCAACCTGGTGGCCCGCAACGCCCGTATCGCCGACCACGCCGCAGAGTTGGCGGGTGAGGACATCCTCGGCCGGCTGCACATCGAAGGGGACCGGCGTTCGGCCGTGCGGTCCGCCTTCGACCTCTCCTACCGCGTGCTCCCGGCCGGGGCGCGACGGATGTTCCGGCTCCTCGGCCTGATCCCCGGCCAGGAGTTCACCCCGGAGGACGCCGCAGCTCGGGCGGACTCGACACCGGCGGCAGCGGCCGGACTCCTGACGATCCTGGCGGACGCCCATCTGGTGCGGCAACGAGCGCTCGGGCGTTACGAGTTGGACGTCCTGCTGCGCGCTTACGCCCGCGAGCTCGTCCGGAGCGACGACGAGCAAGACGACGGGCAGCCCCGCCACGGACCGGACGACCGGCAGGACCACCGGCGGCAGAGCCACGGGTGGCAGGACCACGGACCGGACTTCGGGCTGGACAACTGCTCCGGCAGTTCCGTCCTTTCTGCCGGTTCCTGCGGCTAGACCGACAGCGACCGCCATACCCGCAGGTCAACGTACGTTCCCTCGGCCGCGACCGGCCTCCTGGGCGCCCTCGTTCTCTCTGGCCGGACTGGAGGAGCGCGGCCAGACCGTAACCGTACGGTTGCCGCACCGCAGGACCACCCCCCTCCGCGCCGATCGACAGGAGCGCCCGCATGAGCCGGTACGACCGACTCGCACACACCTCATCGGTGCGCCGGGTCCAGCAGGAGATGGGCAGCGCCACGGCGGCTCGCCGTCGTCTGCGGGAGCCGGCGGAGGAGGCCGAGCCGCTCAACGGCACGGCGGCCGACTTCATCCGGAGCCTCGACGGCTTCCTGTTCGCCAGCGTCGGTGAGACCGGCTGGCCGTACATCCAATTCCGGGGCGGGCCACCGGGGTTCGTCCACGTCCTGGACGAGCACACCCTCGGCTATCTGGATGTCCGCGGCAACCGGCAGTACATCACCACCGGCAACGTACGCGGCAACGACCGCGTCGCGCTCTTCTTCCTCGACCACGCCCGGCAGACCCGCCTGAAACTCTTCGGCCGTGCCACCGCCGTACCGGCCGACGAGCACCCCGTACTCGCCGAACGCCTGGACTCGCCGCGTACCGAAGGCAGGGTCGAACAGCTCGTCACCGTCCGGGTCGAGGCCTTCGCCTGGAACTGCCCCAACCACATCACGCCCCGCTTCACCCGACGCGAACTCTCCGACGCCCTGGGGCCGGTCCACGACCGCCTCGCGCGGCTGGAGCGGGAGAACGCCGCTCTGCGGGCGGAACTCGCCGCGCGACACCGCCCGTTGCCGCCGCCACGCGGAGCCTACGACGCGCACGACCGACGACCGAAGGACTGAACGACCATGGAAGAACGCCTGGCGGAGCACGAACACGCCACGGTGGTCACGGCCCGGTCGGCGAACGGCGGGATCGGAGGGGCCGGCGGGACCGGCCGGACGCCGCCGCCGGGGCAGCCCGCGATCTGGTCCCGCAACTTCCGGTACTACTTCGTCGCCCGCAGCGCCGGACTCCTCAGCTGGGCCATGCTGCCGGTCGCCGTCGCCGCCGGTCTGCTCATCGACGGGTACGGTCTGGACGCCGCGGGCTACTCGATGGCCTTCCTGGTCGCCCCGTTCGCGGGCCTGGTGCTGTTCGGCGGGGTGCTCGCCGACCGGTTCACCGCCCGCCGGATGATGATCATCGCGGATCTGGCCAACCTCACCGCCCACATCCTGCTCGCCCTGCTGTTCATCCACGGCATCGACCACCTCTGGCAGCTGTACGCGCTGCTGGTGGTGGCCGGGACCGCCAACGCCCTGTTCCAGCCCGGCGCTTCCTCGACCGTCCCGCTGGTCTCCCGCGACGTACAGGGCGCCAACGGGGTACTGCGCACCTCCGAGGCGATCACCGGGCTGGGCGGCCCCGCGCTGGCGGGCGTCCTCGTCGGGTTCGGATCGACCGGCTGGGTGATGGTGATCTCCGCCGTCGCCTACGGGACCAGCGCGCTCTGCCTGTTCGTGCTCCGGCTCGGAACGGTGCCCGCCCCGCCGCCCGGCGAGGGCCTGTGGCGCAACCTCGCGGTCGGCTGGCGGGAGTTCCGCGCCCGCAGCTGGCTCTGGGGCGTGATCGTGATCTGGATGTTCTACGCGGTGCTTTCCTGGGGGCCGCAGCTGTCGGTGGCCGCCGGTGTCATCGTGCCCGAGCACGGCGCGCGGTCCTTCGGCCTGATCAACGCCGCGCTGGGCGCCGGAACCGTGATCGGCGGCCTGCTGGCGATCCGCTACAAACCCGAACGGCCGCTCGCCGCAGGGGCGGTGGCTATGCTGGCGTACCCGCTCTACCCGCTGGGCATCGTGCTCGGCCTGCCGGTCTGGGTGCTCGCCACCGCTCAGGTCGCGGTCGGCGCCGGGATCGGCGTCTGGGGCGTCATGTGGGCTACCAGCGTGCAGACCCAGGTGCCGGGCGAGATGCTCAACCGCATCCACGCGTACGAGGTCGCGGGATCCGTCGGCATGTATCCGATCGGCAGCGCGCTGGCGGGCCCCGCCGTCGGCGCGTTCGGCACCGACCAGGTGCTACTGGTCGGCGTCGTCGTCTCCTTCCTCACCGCCACCGCCCTGCTGGCCGCCCGCCCGATCCGCACCCTGCGCCGGGTGCCGGACCGCCGCTGAGGCCGGGTCACCTGTGTCGGGGGGCGGGGGAGCGGTGGATACGGACGGAGCGGATGCGGGCCGGGCGGCCGACCCGGGGCATGCTGTGAGGCGGGGGTACGCAGAAGCGCGCCACGGCGACGGCGGAGGGCGGTCCGGTGCTACGCATCCACTTCACGGCGGAAGACCTCGCGCGGACCCGGGTGGCCGCGACGATCGGAGCCGCGGCGGAGACCTACTACGGCCTGGAGGTGCTGCGGGAGCACCAGGACGTCTCCTGCTTCCGCCGGTGGCGGTCGGAGGTCGCGGGCCGCATGGGCCCGGACACCCGCCCGCTGACGTCCTTGCTCCCGCCGCGCGGCCCGGGGCTCGACCTGCTGGCCCTGATGGGCGATGTGCCGTCTCTGGACCACGCCGTGGACAACTGGATGTCAGCCCCCGCGGCCCGGCTGCGGCGCGAGTTCGAGGGCGTCGACTTCGCTCCCGTACACCGCTCGTGGGCCCGTCGGGTGTACGGCGGAGACCGCGAGGCGCGACGCGACTTCGCCGACGCGGTACGTGCCTGCCATCGGGCGGCCGTGGAGCCCTACTGGAACAAGGGGCGCTCCGAACTGGTCGACGCCTCCGCCCGGTTCACGCGTCTCATGCTCGACGGAGGCGTCGACCTGCTGCTGCGCTCGCTCTGCCCACCGCTGCTGCGCTGGCGTCCGCCCGTGCTGGAGGCGCCCTACCCGCGCACCGTCGAGGTGCGTCTCCAGGGCCGGGGGCTGGTCATCACGCCCACGGTCTTCTCGCCGCTCGCCGTCAGCCTGCTGTGGGATCCGCTCGACACCACGCAGCCGCCGCGCCTGACCGTGCCGGTCCTCGGCGAACCGCTGACCGGAGCCGGAACGGCCGGGCCGGACGGATCTCCCGGCCGGAACCTTCAGGCGCTGCTCGGCCGCACCCGGGCCGCCGCGCTGCAGGTGACGGCGGAGGGCTGCACGACGACGGAGCTGGCCCGCCGCCTCGGCGTCTCGGCCCCGGCCGCCAGCCAGCACGCGACCGTGCTCCGCAACGCCGGACTCATCACCACCAGCCGCCGGGGCGGGGCCGTGCTGCACCTCGTCACACCGCTGGGACGCACGCTGCTGAGGACGGGGTCCTACCCCCTGCACGCCGGTCCTCCTCCGGCCGCCCCCCTTTAAGGCGTGGCTTAAGAGCTGGGGCGAGCGCCACCGGATCCTCCACCATGTGAGCCGCACACCGGCACACGTCCTGGAGAGATGTCTTGATGTCACACCGTCGGTCGGCCGCGGTCGCCCTGGGCTCGATGCTTCTGCTCGCCGGCTGTTCGGGCGGCGACCGGGAGGGCCCGGCGGCGGGCGCCGACCCGGGCGGCACCCCGCCGCCGAGCGTGTCCGCCCCGGTGTACACCCCGTTCGAGAAGTTCCCCGGCGACGAACTCCTCCACACCGGCATCGGCGAGCCGCTCGGCGTCCGCGTCAAGGCCGTCGACGCGATGTGGACACCCGAACTGGCCGGCGAACCGGCCGCCGCTGGACGGCACTTCCTCGCGGTGTACGTCGCGACGACGGGTGAACTGCCGGACCGCGCGGTGAAGAACGCCCGGCTCACCGACCTGATCTTGCGCATCACACCCGCCTCGGGCACCTGCGGGAAGGGCCCGCGCCTCCAGGAGGGCGAGATCGACTGCGTCACCGAGGCCTATCCGCGCAGCCAGCTCGCCGAGGTCGCCGACGGCGAGTGGCGGAACTTCTCCTGGACCAACATGAGCGTCATGGGATCGCCCATCCAGCGGGGCGAGACGAAGATCGGCGTCTTCGGATTCAGCCTGCCCGACACCGTGGACCCCACCGCCTTCGAGCTGTGCGCACCGACCAAGGAACACCCCGTCGACACCACGGCCTTCCCGTGCGTGCCGGTGAAGGCACCTGACAACAAAAGGAGTTGAGCGGCCCCCGCCCGCTCGCGGCGTCCCCGCCCGCTCGCGCCCCCGCCCGCCTGCGGCCCCAGCTCGCTCACGGCGTCCCTCACTTCGGTGCGCCCCGGCTGTACGCCCGCCACAGCGCCGCGTACTCACCGCCGTGCGCCAGCAGTTCGTCGTGCGTGCCCTGTTCAGTGACCCGGCCGCCGGAGAGCAGCACGATACGGTCCGCGTCGCGCGCCTGGTCCAGACGGTGCGCGACGATCACACTCGTCCGGCCCCGGGTCACCCGGGCGAGCGCCGTCCGCAGCTGATCGCCGGCCGCCGCCCCGGACTCGGCCGTGGCCTCGTCGAGCACGGCCACGGGCGGGTCGGCGAGCAGGACGCGGGCCAGCGCCAGGTGCTGGACCGAGCCGTCGTCGAGAGAGGTGCCGCCCGGCCCGATGACGGTGTCGGGCCCGGACTCCAGGCCCTCCGCCCAGTCGGCGCCCACCGTGCGCAGAGCGTCGCGGAGCTCCTCGTCGGACGCTGCGGGGCGGGCCAGCCGGAGATTGTCCGCGAGGGTGCCGCCGAACCGGTGGACCTCCTGCGTGACCAGGTACCGGACGGCGGGCGTCCCGGACGCCCCCACGGTGATGCGGCCGCCCGTGGGCTCGCCCATGCCCGCGATCAGCCGGGCCAGGGTGGACTTGCCCGAACCGCTCGCGCCGACCAGCGCGACACTGCCGCCCGCCGGCACGGTCAGCGTCACCTCGCTGAGCGCCGGGCGCACACCGTCGTACGAGAACGAGACGTCCTCCACCGTGATCCGCGGCGGCTCCGGGGCACGCGCCGGGCGCGGCACCACCGCCGTGTCGCCCCGGGCGTCGCCGAGGTCGGTGATCCCGACCAGCCTGGCCAGGCCCACCGTGGCCCGCTGGATGTCGTCCAGACTGCCCAGGAGCGCGCCAACCGGGCCGAACAGGCGGTGGAAGTAGAGGGCGGCCGCGGTGGCCGCGCCGAGCGAGATCGCCCCCGAACCGAGCAGCGCGTACCCGGTCGCGAGGACGGCGGCCAGGCCGAGGAACTCCGCCGCGTTCAGCCACCCCGTGAAGCGGTTGCGCAGCCGTACGCCGTCGCGCTGGCGCTCGATGGCCCGCTCGCCCCGGTCGGAGACCTCGCCCAGGTGCAGGTCCTGTGTTCCGTAAGCGCGAATCGTCTCGGCCCCGTGCACCGCCTCGATGACACTCTGCCCCCGCGCGGACTCCAGCCGCCGGATGTCCCCGTACACCTGGTGGGTGCGGGTGAGGAACCGGCGGGTGGCCAGGACGTGGACGGGCAGGCAGACCAGGCCCGCCAGGGCGAGGCGGGGATCCAGGACCGCGAGCCCGACCAGGCTCAGACCGATGGTGAAGGCCGCTCCGGTCACATCGGGCAGGACATCGGACGCCGCCTCCGAGATCGCCTCGACGTCGTGCGTCACCCGGGAGACCACATCCGAACTGTCCGAGGACTCCACCATGTCGACGGGCAGCCGGATCGCGGTCGTGAACACGTCCTCGCGCAGCGCGGCCAGCACCTCCTGGACCAGGGCGACCAGCAGCCGCCCGCCCACGAGGGCGAGGGCCGCGCCGGTGGCCGCGACGAGCAGCAGGGCGACGCCGAGCGCCGTCACCCGGCCGCGGCCGGACCCCTCGGCGACCGCGTCGACGATGCCGCCGAGGAGGGGCGGGGTGGCGAGGGTGACCGCGGTCCCGGCCAGCAGAGTCAGCAGCGCCGCGCCGAGCCGGAGGCGGTGGACGCCGAGCCGGCGCAGCAGCTCCCGCCGGGTCCGGCGGGGACCGGCGATGGGCAGGGTGGCGGGTACCGGAGTCACCGGGGGGTTCCGTTCGGTTCGTGGCGGTCGGCGGCGGGTTCGATGTCGGAGACGGTCGCGGAGGCGGGCTCGGAAGCGGTGCCGGAGTCCTTGCGGGGCTCGGCGCAGGGTCCGGCGTCGGCGTCGGCGTCGGCGGAGAGGTCGACGACCCGGTCGCAGGCGGAGAGCAGGATGCCGCTGGTGGTGACCAGCAGCGTGGTCATGGGCAGCGCGCGCAGGCCTTCGGCGATGCGCTGCTCGGTCGCCGGGTCGACGGCCGTGGTGGGCTCGTCGAGGACGACGACGTCGGCCCCGGAGTGCAGCGCGCGCGCCATCAGCAGCCGTTGGCGCTGCCCGCCGGAGAGCTTGCGCCCCCGCTCGCCGACCTCGCACCCGTCGCCGCCGATGTCCTCGATCACGTCGTCGACCATCGTCGCCCGCAGTACGGCGGGGTCGGGGTCGCCGCCCTCGGGCACGAGGTTCGACCGCAGCGTCCCGGAGAACACCGCGCCGTGATGGGGCGGCGCGACGACCGACTCCCGTACCCGCTCAGGCCCCAGCTCGACGGCGTCGACGCCGCCCACCAGGAGTTCACCGCGAGCGAGCGGGACGCGGTAGCCGAGCCGGTCGCCGATGTCCCGGGCGTGGGCCGGCCGGCCGGGCACGACGCCGACGAGCTCGCCGCGCCCCAGCCGTACCGGTTCGTCGCGGCCCGGCGGATGCCAGAGCAGCGCCGGGGCGAGGGCGTCGGCCGCCTCCGCGGGCCGGCCGCCCCGGGTGGCCGGGACGGCGTCGATCAGGGGCGGTTCGTTGATCAGGTCGCTGAGCCGGCGGGCCGAGGCGCGCTTGTGGATCCAGTTGGAGGCGAAGGTGCCCACATGGGCGAGCGACCCCTGGAGGAACTGGGCGAGGCCCAGGACGGTGACGAGCTGACCGATCGTGATGCTCCCGTCGAGAGCGAGATACCCGGAGGCAGTGGCGAGCGCGGCCAGGAAGAGGCCGGACAGCAGCAGGCTCACGCAGCTGTACGTCAGCACCGACCGCGCGGCGGCGACGGCACCCCTGCGCGACGCCTGGCTCGCGACGCGGTAGCGACGGGCCGCCTCGGCCTGGGCGTTCATGCCGGTGACCACCCGCAGACCGGTGATCATGTCCGTCGCCACCTCACCCGCGCGCGCCGCCGAACTCTGCTCCGCCAGCCCCCGCGCCTCCAGCGGCATCGAGATCCGGCGCATGATCAGCAGCACCAGGACCGTACCGGCGATCACGCCCGCACCGAGCGGGAGGGAGATCAGCAGCAGGGCCGCCGACGCCGTCAGGATCGCGGTGACCGTGGACGCCTGCTGGACGACGCTCCAGGACACCCCGGCGACACGGTAGGTGTCGGAGGAGACCAGCGAGAGCGCCTCGCCCGCCCCGGGCCGCCGCCGCAGCGAGAGCGGGTCCAGCAGCCGGGCCATCGTGCGCCGGCGCAACGCCTGTTCGCCGTATCCGTACACGGTCACCATC
This sequence comes from Streptomyces sp. SID14515, assembly GCF_010548505.1. NCBI lineage: Bacteria > Bacillati > Actinomycetota > Actinomycetes > Kitasatosporales > Streptomycetaceae > Streptomyces > Streptomyces sp. SID14515. Next base: position 41,654 of record NZ_JAAGMH010000053.1, read on the forward strand.
GCCGAGGAGGCCCGCTGGTACGACAGGGACAGCAGCGTGAACACCCCGGCGAGCACGGTGAGCCACCCGAGGAGAGCCCGGCCGTCGGAGGGGGCCAGCGCATGGTCGATGACGACCCCGATGAGGATCGGCACCAGGGCCTCGCACAACTGGTGGACCATGAACGCGACGGCGGTCAGCCCGAGCCGCAGGCCACGCCCGTCCCGCACCAGCGCGGTGCGGAACAGCGCCTGTACGGAGGCGGGTTCGTGCCCGCGGTGCACTGCGGGAGGACGTGCTCCCGGGCCCTTCGCCGGGTGTCCCGCTGCCGGGGGCCGGGCCGGCGGGGTCGTGGTGCTCACGGATGTCTCCTCGGGAGAAGGGAGAAGGGAGAAGGGAGAAGGAGGAACGGGCCGTGCCGGGGAAGCGTCCGCCGTGCGGTCGTCGGCGGGGGCTCGCGCGTACCGCCGGGCGCTCATCGGCGGCGGCCCGCGTACTGGCGCGCGAGCAGCCAGGCCAGGTAGGCGCCGCCGACGCAGACCGTGACCACGCCGACCGGCAGGTCGATGCGCTGGGCGATGTAGTCCGCGCCGACCAGGACGGCCGCCCCGGTCAGGGCGGCGGGCACGATGCGCAGAGTGGTGGAACTCCGGGTCAGCCGCTGGGCGATCTGCGGTGCGGCGAGGGCGATGAAGGCGATCGGGCCCGCCGCGGCGGTCACCAGCGCGGTGAGCGCCACCCCGACGACCGTGGCGGTCAGCCGGGCGCGCTGGGCGCGCACCCCGAGCGCGACGGCCGCGTCGTCCCCCATCTCCAGATGGACCAGGGGACGCACCACGAGGGCGGAGCCGACCAGAAGAGCGGCGAACACGAGCGCGGTCAGGCGCAGTTGCTCGAAGCCGAGCCCGCTGAGCGACCCGGCCCCCCAGGTGGCCGCCAGCATCGCCTGCTGCGGGCTGACGGAGAGGAGCAGCATCGAGGTGATCGAGCCGAGGAACGCGCCGACGGCGATGCCGACGATGATCAGCCGGAACGGCTGGAGGCCGCCCCGGTAGGCCAGCACGTACACCAGCAGCGCCGTCAGGGCCCCGCCGATCAGCGAACCCGACGCCACCGCCAGGTAGTTGGCGGTGCCGAGCAGAAGCATCACGACACTCGCGCCCGCGTACGAACCGGAGGCGAAGCCGATGACGTCGGGCGAGCCGAGCGGATTCTTGGTGAGCGACTGGAACAGGGCGCCGCTGATCGCCAGCGCAGCCCCGCACACCGCGGCGAACAGCAGTCTCGGCAGCCGCCAGGTGACCACGACGAGCCGGGCCCGGGGATCGGCGTCCGGGTCGAGGAGGGCGGACAGCACCTGGACGGGCGTCAGGCTGATCGATCCGGTGCCCAGGGTCACGACGCCCAGCGCGCCGACCACGACGGTCAGGACGGCGCAGACGAGGACGGCCCGCCGGTCGATGCGCAGCGCCACCCCGCCGCGCCGCAGGGTCCAGGTGGTCCGGCCGAAGCCGACCTTGCCGGGCCGCCGGATCGTGCTCCGGGGGCGTACGGTGCCGGCCGGCGGCGGAGCGGCAGGAGGCGGCTGGGGCACGGTTCGGGTGCTCACAGGGTGCTCACCTTCCGCCGCCGGACGAGGGCGACGAGGACAGGGGCGCCGACGAGCGCCGTGACGAGACCGACCCGCAGTTCCCCGGAGGGCAGCACCACCCGGCCGATGATGTCGGCGATCAGCAGGAAGGCGGGGGCGACGATGACGGTGACCGGCAGGATCCAGCGCTGGTCGGGCCCCACGAACCAGCGCACGATGTGCGGCACCATGAGCCCGACGAACGAGATCGGACCGGCGACCGCGACCGCCGTTCCGGCCAGCAGGGTGACGGCGAGGATCACCACGCCCCGGGTCACCGCCGGCCGCGTGCCCAGGGAGCGGGCGATGTCGTCGCCGAGCGCGAGGGCGTTGAGCGAGCCCGCGCTGAGCAGTCCGAGCAGCAGGCCGGCGCCGATGAGCGGCAGGGCGATGGGCAGGATGTCGAGCGACCGCCCGCCGATGGATCCGACGCCCCAGAACCGCATGACGTCGAAGGTGGTCGTGCTCTTGAGCGCCATGGCGCTGGTGAAGCCGCCGCACACGGCGGTGAACGCGACGCCCGCCAGGGTGAGTTTGACCGGGGTGTCGCGATCGGCTCCGATCGAGCCGAGGGCGTAGACGAGCACGGTGAGCCCGAACGCCCCGCCCAGGGCGAACCAGATGAACTGGCCCGCGGCCGTGTACCCGAGCACGGCGACCGCGAACGTCACCGCGAGGCTCGCCCCCGCGTTGACGCCGAGGATGCCGGGATCGGCCAGGGGGTTACGGGTGAACGCCTGGATCAGCGCGCCGCTGAGGCCGAGCGCCGCACCGACGACCAGGCCGATCACGGTGCGCGGCACACGCAGTTCGCGCACCATGACGTGCTCGTCGGAGTCGTCGAAGTGGAGCAGCGCGTCCCACACGGTGCCGGGCGCGATGGCGCGCGCGCCGACCATCACGCTGAGGACGGCGACGACGAGGAGCAGACCGGCGGCGGTGAGCAGGATCAGCAGGCGGTGCCGGTGACGCCGGGCCGGGCCCGCGTCGTCGCGCGGGCCCGGCACAGCGCGCTCGGCGCCGGCGGTGAGGTCACCCGTGGGTGGGGCGGTGGTCATGGTTGTCCTTGGGGAGGGCGTCACCGGGGTGGAACGGCGGGGCGGCGGGCGGCGGTCAGGAGCCCGCGCCGGCCTTGCCCTTGCCCGCGACGGCGTCGGCGAGCATCGGGACGTAACGGTCGATCGCCCACGGGATGGAGAGCACTGAGGGCCCGCTGGTGGCCATGCCCATGGTCTCGTCCTCGACGAAGGCGTACTTGCGGTCCTTGATCGGCTTCCAGCGGGTGAAGAGCGGGTCCTTCAGCGTGTGGTCGACCTCCTCGGCCCCGTTGGCCCAGGCGACGAAGATGTCGGCCTCGATGGTGTCGAGCTTCTCCAGGCTGATGCCGCCGTACCAGTTGGTGCCCTTGGCGGTGGAGGCGATCTTCTCCATCGACGGGGTGTTCTCGAAGCCCATCTCGGTGAGCAGGCGGACCCGTGCGTCGTAGTCGATGTAGAGACCGACCTCCGTGGCGCCGGGGGAGAGGGCCAGCCCGTAGGCGAACGTGGTGCCCTTGAACTCCGGGTGGTCCTTCGTCACCGCGGCCAGCTGGCCCTGGACGTCGGTGACCAGGCTCTCCGCCTTCTTGGTCTCGCCCAGCGCCGTGCCGATGGTCCGGGTCATCTCCTGCCAGGTTCCGCCGTCCCACGGCTTCTTGAGGTAGGGGAGGGTGGGGGCTATCTGGGAGAGGCGCTTGTAGTCGACGTCGCTGATGCCGGAGTACAGGCCGACGATGAGGTCCGGTTCCAGCGAAAGGATCTGCTCGAAGTCGATCTCGCCCGCGTCGCCGTAGTTGAGGGTCTCGGGCAGCGGTCCGCCGAGCTTCTCGACCGTGCTGCGGAACCACGGGGTGTAGCCCTGCTTGTCGCCGCCCCACTGCTTGTCCACGCCGACGGGAACCGTGCCGAGGGCCGCGACCACGTCCAGGGACATCCAGCTGACCGCCACGACGCGCTTCGGCTTCTGCTTGATCGTCGTGCTTCCGTGGCCGTGCTCGATGGTCACGGGGAACGCGGCCGACGCGGCCCCGGCCTCGGCCTTCGGCGTGCCGGAATCGGACGCGGTGCCGCCGCAGCCCGCCAGGACGACGACGGCGGCGACCGCCACCGTCAGGGCGCGGACCAGGGCGCCCGGCCCGCGTCGGGCCGGGATGAATGTGGACATGTCTCTCCTTGGTTCTGAGGTAAGGCAACCCTCACCTGGAGAGACACTAGGAAGCTACCGGCCGCTCAGGGGTCGCGTACCGGCCAGGGTGTGTCGTGAATCGGCCACCCGGAGGGCGAGCCTCCGGCCCCTGCCGTCGCGGTGGGTGGGATCAGCGGGTGGCCGGCGCCGGAGCGGTCTGCTCGCGCAGGTACTCCGTCGGGCTGGCGCCGGTGACCCGGCGGAAGGCGGCGCAGAACGCGCTGGTGGTGGCGTAACCGCTGCGGTGCGCGACCAGGTTGACCGGGTGCCCCTGGGCGAGCAGGGCGGTCGCGGCGGACATCCGGACCAGCGAACGCCAGCGGGTGAACGGCATGCCGACGTCGCGGCTGAACGTGCGGGTGACGGTGCGCACGCTCAACGCGTGCCGGGCCGCCCAGCCCTCCACGGAGAGGTCGCTCTCCGGGTCGCGCATGACGTCGTCGGCCAGCACCTGGATCCGCCGGTCCTCCGGCACGGGCACCTCGATCGCCGGGAGGGTGTCCTCCTCCAGCATCTCGATGATGACGCGCTGTGTCCGCAGCCGGAGGTCGTCGGGCATCGAGGTCGCGTCGAGATGGAGCAGCATCTCCTGGAGCGCCCGGCTCACACGCATCGGTCGCGGAGTGGACCAGCCCGCTGGGACGGCTCGTTGCGCCACGTAGGTGTAGCAGCTGATGCCGCCCGCTTCGTGGGACGCCGCGTGCGGGGTGCCGGGAGGAAGCCAGGCGCCTTGGCCGGGGAGCAGGCGGCGCACGGTGTTGCGGGTGCGCAGGGTGATCGAGCCGGTGTGCGGCCAGACCAGCAGCGCGTCGGTGTGCGTGTGGACGCCCGACGTCACCGGGCCCGTCGGTGCGGATTCGTCGAACACCGCGGTGGTGAGCAGATACGGCTCGGCCACCTCGGCCCCGCCGGCCGGGGGTTCGGCCCAGGCGGGCGAGGCCGTCGAGGGGGCCTCGCCGCGCGGGCGACGGGAGGCGGTGATCGGCATGAACTTAGGTTACCCTAACTTCCCCCGGTGGTCGCTGGGCGGCCAGGGCGGCGGTCACGGGTGGTCGCGAGCGTGTGCCGACCGACCGGCGGGTCCGGGGCCCGGGTTCAGGACAGTCTCGGCCAGGGTGTCGCCGGTGGGCCGTACGCCTCCGCCAACGCGTTCCGGACGGCTTGTCGCCCCGCCTGGCGGAACGCGCGGGGATGGGTGTCCACCTCGTGCACCTTGATGGACCGCAGGACGACCGCGACGGCCACCGCGGTGCCGGGATCCAGCGCCGCCGGATCCGCCAGCTCCTCGCGTACGCCCGCGGCGAAGGCCTCGTGCAGCTCGGCCACTTCGGCGGCCGGCCAGCCCGGCACCGTACTCGTGTCCGCCGTCTCGAACTCCACGCCCTCCACCCAGGGCTCGAAGTCCGCCACCGCCAGGGCGAAGGAGGACGGGCAGCCTGCCTGACGGGCGTACACGGCTTTGACGCCGGGCAGGGGCCGGGGAGGGAAGGTCGTCCGGGGCTCGGTGGTCATGCGCCCACGGTAGCGACGCCCCGGCGGCCTCCCCACGGAATTTCCGCGGGGAGGCCGTCCGCTCAGGAGTCCCGGCGCAACTCCAGGGTGCAGCACTTCACACTGCCGCCCGCCTTGAGGAGTTCCGAGAGATCCACGCCGATCGGGTTGAAGCCGCGCTCGCGCAACCGCCCGGCCAGGTCCGTCGCGTTCTGCGGCAGGACCACGTTGTACCCGTCCGACGTCGCGTTCAGCCCGAACACCTCGGCGTCGCCGGCAGAGGCGAGGAGAGCGTCCGGGAACAGCCGCTCCAGGACGGCCAGGCTGCCGGGGGAGAAGGCCGCCGGGTAGTAGGCGACCGTCTTTCCGTCGAGCACGGTCAGGGCGGTGTCCAGGTGGTAGTAGTCGGGGTCGACGAGGGTCAGCCCGATCACCGGGCGGCCGAAGTACTCCTGTGCCTCGTCGTGGGAGCGCGGGTCGCTGCGGAACCCGGTGCCCGCCAGCAGCCAGTCGCCGGCCAGGAGATAGTCGCCCTCCCCCTCGTTGACGAACGCGGCCGTGCGCAGATCCGGAAATCCGTTGTCGCGCAGCCAGTCGTGGTAGGCGGGACCTTCCGCGATGCGCTCGGCGTCGCGGAACCTGGCCACGAGGGCGCGCCCGTCGACGACGGTCGCGCCGTTGGCCGCGAAGACCATGTCGGGGAGACCGGGAACGGGGTCGATCGTGTCGACGGTGTGCCCGAGATTCAGGTAGACCTCGCGCAGTCGCTCCCACTGGGCGATGGCCAGCGGAGTGTCGACAGGCTTCGTCGGGTCCATCCACGGGTTGATGGAGTAGACCACGTCGAAGTAGGTGGGCCGGCACATGAGGTAGTGCCGGGCACGTGCGGTACGCATGGGTAGGGTCCCGATCGTCAGGGGCGGCCGGTGAGATAGCCGCCCATCGAGGTGAAGTACTCGGTCGCGGGCAGCTCGTGGCCGTCCGCGGTCCGTACGCGCGTGATCGCCAGACCGCGGTTGCGGCCCGTGCGGGCGTCGGCTCCGGCGACGATCACGACACCGTCGCCCTCGCGGTAGAAGATGCGCCCCGGGGTGCCGCCGTAGCGGCCCTGGGACACGACGGCGGAGACGACCTCCAGGCGCTGCCCCCGGTGGAACGTGAACGCGGCCGGATACGGCGCGGACTGGGCGCGGACCAGACGCTCCAGGTCTTCGGCCGGCCAGTTCCAGTCGATGCGGATGTCCTCTTCGGCGCGCTTGTGGAAGAAGCTGGCCTTCGAACGGTCCTGCGGGGTGAACTCGGTCTGCCCGGAGGCGATCAGACCGAGGGCCTCGACCGTGACCGGTGCGATCAGGTCGACCGTCCGGTGGAAGAGGTCGGTGGCGGTGTCCGTCGGTCCCACGGTCACCGCCCGCTGGACGACGATGTCGCCGGCGTCCAGCTCCTCGTCCATCATGTGGGCCGTGACGCCCACTTCCGGCTCGCCGTTGATGAGCGCCCAGATCAGCGGTGAGAAGCCCGCGTAGGCGGGCAGCAGCGAGTCATGGATGTTGAGCGTGCCGTGCCGCGGCAGGTCGTAGATCTCCGGGGGCATCCACGTACGCCAGTTGTTGGCCACGATGATGTCCGGGGCCACCTCCTTGAGCTGTTCCAGGAGTTCGTCGTCCGGCCGGTTGCGGATGATCACGGGAACCCCGTGCTTCTCCGCGAGATCGGCGACCGAATCGCTCCAGATCTTCTCGTAGGCGTGCTCGCTCCGCGGGTGCGTCACCACCGTCACCACGTCGTGCTCGGAGTCCAGCAGGGCTTGCAGGGTGCGGTGGCCCCAGGTCTGGTATCCGAACATGACGACCCGCATGAAGGTGCCTCCTTGGAAAGCGATGACCGGCGCTTCAGTAAAGCAAGGCTTACCTAAGAGCACAACGTCCCATGATTCACGGGGAGGTTGACAGCCGATGACGGCTGGAAACACACCCTGGCGTCGACAGGAAGGGGTATGCGGGTTAGCTTGGCCCGGCCCGCTCTCCGGCCGCGTGCCGTGGGTCCGAACGCGACGGGGAGGGATCTCCCATGCTCTGTACGAGGCTGACGAACGCGAACGTCCTCACGATGGACCCCCGCCACCCCGTCGCCCACGATCTGGGCATCTGGCGGGGGAGGATCGTCGGGGTGGACGAGGCCGTGACCTCGCTGCCCGCCCGCGAGGTCGTCGATCTGGGCGGCGCCACCGTGCTGCCCGGCTTCATCGACAGCCATGTCCACCTGGCTTGGGCCGGGTTGAAGGCCGGTACGCCGAGCGTCGCCCCGTGCGAGCGGATCGAGGACATCCTCGCCGCCGTGGACGCGGCGGCGAGGCGGCCCGCTCCGTCCGGCGCCTGGGTGGACGTCGCCGGGTACGACCAGCGGGCCCTGGGCCGCCATCTGACCGCCGCCGAACTGGACCGGGTCAGCCACGGCCGCAAGGTCTTCCTGATGCACGACTCCGGGCATGCCTGCGTCGTCAACACCGCCGTGCTGGAGCTGCTGCCGGACGGGACGCCGCACGAGGACGGCTTCCTCGCCGAGAGCGCCATGACCACCGCCCGCCGACTGCGACTGCCCTACTCCCAGGAGGAGCTGGCCGACGCGATCGAGCTCGCCGCCCGTGCCTGCCTCGACGAGGGGATCACGGCCTGCGCCGAGGCGGGCATCGGCGGCGGACTCCTCGGCCACAGCCCCGTCGAACTGGGCGCCTACCAACTGCTGCGGGACCGTGGCCGACTGCCCCTGCGCGTCCAGCTCATGGCGTCCGGCGACACCCTGCGCCCCCGCGCGGCACACGCCGACGACGGATTCACCCGGGCGCTGGACCTCGGCCTGCGCACCGGGTTCGGCGACGACTGGCTGTCCCTGGGCGCGCTCAAGATCTACACCGACGGCGGGATGATGGCGCGTACGGCGGCGCTCACCTCCCCGTACGAGGGCACGACCGACAACGTCGGCCGCTTCCAGGACGACCCCGACCGCATCGCCGGCCTCATCGTCGACGGCCACCTGGCGGGCTGGCAGCTCGCCGTCCACGCCATCGGCGACCGGGCCGCCGACCTCGCCCTGGACGCTTTGGAGCGGGCCCAGAAGCTACGGCCCCGCCCGGACGCGCGCCACCGCATCGAGCACGCCGGGCTGATCCGCCCCGACCAGCTGCCCCGTTTCGCCGAGCTCGGCGTCAGCGCGGTGGTCCAGCCCAACTTCCTGCGCTCCTTCGGCGACGACTACGCGACGGTGATGGGGGAGGGGCGGGCCGGCTGGATGTACCGGGGCCGGGGGTTCCTGGACCACGGGGTCGCCCTCGTCGGCAGCTCGGACCGGCCCGTCACGGACGGTTCGCCGCTGCGGGCGATCCAGTTCATGGTCGAACGCGCCTCCTCTTCGGGTCGCCCCATCGGCCCGGACGAGGCCGTCACCGTCGACGAGGCGCTGCGGGCCTACACGGTCGCCGGCGCCCACGCCTGCCACTGGGAGGACGCGGCGGGCGCGCTCTCGGCGGGGATGCGCGCCGACCTGGTGGTGCTGGGCGACGACCCGCACCGCGTGGACCCCTCGCGGATCGGGGACATCGAGATCGTCCGGACCTTCGTGGACGGCCGGGACGCCCGCGCCGCGGGGTGACGCTACGCTCGACGCCATGCGCGCCCAGAAGGATGGCAACGGCTCCAGCACCGAGTGGGTGACCGTCGTGTCGTACGAGAACCTGCCGGGCTCCCCGCGACCCCCGGCCGCCCTCCGCGCCTGACTGCGAGACCGGGGCATCGACTGGATGCCCTTCGCCGGCCACCGGATCCACTGCGACCTCCTCTGCGGCATCGGCGCGGACGGGCACTGGTACGGCCGGTACGTCATCCGGGTCGCCGCGGACGAGCTGCGCGGCCTGGGCCTGCACCCGGACCAGCCCACCGCCGTGATCACCGGCCCGTCTCCGCCCCGCTGGTGGCACGCGGCCGCCGAGCGCAACGCCGACCGCCTCATCGCGGGCTGACGGCCCATCCGCCCACACCGGCTCCCAACTCGACCGATTCCGGCGGGCTTTGACGGACGCCGCTCGGCCGACGCGCGTCGCCGCACGCCCCGGCGGCAGAACAATGCATCACCCTTTTCGTGTTATTTAGGGTGAATGGGGACATTGGCCCGTAGGTTGGGGAGAAACGCCACCCGGGTGGCGTCCTGTGTCCCCCGACCCACCACCGGCCGGGGACCGGGCGGCCGTCGTTCCACCGGCCGTCCGGCGTCCCGCGCCGCAGGTCATGAACGAGGAAAGGCAGGGCAGGTGAACGTGCTGGGGATCATCGCCTCCGGTGTGGCCGCGCTGTTCATCACGGTCGCACTCGCCAAGGGCGCCCGCCGCGCGGCGCTCCGCCCCCATGTCCCGGACGAACCGGGCGGGCGTGCGCCACGGGCCGGGGCGCTGCGCAGGATCGGCGGTGCGGCGGCCGTGCTCGGCGTCGGCACTGCGGCCGGCGGGGCCCTGTGGCTCGGCGCCGCGGACGACTCGGCGGGCTCGGTCGCGGGGCTGCTCGCCGGGGCCGGGACCGTGGCCGCTCTCGGCCTCGTCCACGACCTGAAGCCGCTGTGGGCCGCCCTCCGCCTCGCCGTGCAGACGGCCGCCGCCGTCCTCGTCGTCTGCCTCGCCGGACTGTCACCGGCGGCGGGCGTCCTGGCCGTGCTCTGGATCGTCCTCGTCACCAACGCGTTCGCCCTGCTCGACCACGCCGACGGGCTGTTGACCTCCGTCGGCGTGGTCACCGCCGCCGGACTGCTCGCCTGCGCCGCCGTCGACGGCAGCCCCGCCCTCGCCCTGCTCCCGGCCACCCTGGCGGCGGGCCTCGCCGGCTTCCTGCTCCACAACTGGCACCCCGCCCGCCTCCGGCTAGGCGCGTCTGGCGCGCAGTTCACCGGATTCGCGCTGGCCGCGTCCGGCGCGCTGATCCAGGCGGCCGCCCCGTCGGGCCGCGCCGCGTGGGCCGCGCTGCCCGCCCTGGCGACGGTGGCCCTCGCCGACACCGCCCTGGTCCTGATCTCCCGCCGCCGCGCCGCGCGTTCCCCGCTGCGCGACACGGACGACCACATCGGGCACCGGCTGCGCCGGGTCCGTGTCACCGTGCCCGGCACGGCGATCCTCCTGGCCCTCTGGGCGGCCGTGCCCGTGGCCACGGGCACACTGGTGTACGCGGAGCTGCTGCACCCCGCGCTCCTCCTCGTGCCGCTGGCCGGATCGGCGGCCGCGGTGTTCGCGCTGCTGAGGATTCCGGCGTACGCCCCGCCCCGCGCGACCTCGTCCCGTACGACCCCGCCCCGTACCGCCGCCCGGCGTACGACGGCGCACACCACCGGCGCCGCGATCCCCTCGGCGCCGACCGCACCGGGCGGCGCGGCCCCCGCGCCCGGAAGGGGTGCCCCCGCCTCCGCCTCCGGCAAGGCCGCAGCCGCACCGGGCGGTGCGGTCCCCGTACCGGGCAAGGCCGCCCCCGTACCCGGCAAGGCCGCCGCCACCGCCAGGACCGCCGAAGGGCATCCCACCGTGCCCTCCCCGCCCACCGACCGCTCACCCGCCCAGGTCGCCGCCGAGCGCGGCTGACGCCACCGGCCCGCGCTCACCCCCGCAGCCGGCCGAGGGTGGCGCGGGCCGCGGTGCGCGCGTACGGAGCGACCATCAGATACGGCGCCCACGGCCAGGTGTGCCGCAGGCAGTACACCCACCACTGACGGGGCGGCAGCTCCCGCCCGGACGTCACCCGGCGCAGCGCCTCCCGGACGCCGATCCCCGGCTCCCGTGAGCCGGGGGCGACCGGTCCGCCCACGCACTCACCGGCGTGCCCCGGGGCGACGAACGCGCCCACCCCGGCCCGCCGCGCGCGGCAGCCGTGGTCGTAGTCGCCCATCCGGTGGCGGAAGAGCTTGTCGGGGTCCCCGACGAGGTCGTACACGGCACGGGGCACCAGGACCACCCGACCGTCGTATGTGTCGCAGCGCTCCGGCCGGTGCTCGCCTGGCTCGACGAGCGTCAGGGACCGGCCGCGCCGCCCGGAGTACACCGTGTCCCCGTACGCGTTGCGCACCGCACCGACGACGACCGCCTCGGGCCCGGCCGCTTCCGCCGTACGCAACAGCGTCACCAGGGCGTCCGGGAAGAGTTCGACCGCGTCGTCGAGCCACAGCTGATGCGTCCACGGATGGCTCGGTCCGCCCGGCGCCGCGCCGAGCGGGCCGCCGCCCCCGCCGCCGCTGCGGCTGTTGCGGCTCGCGATGCGCAGCGCCTGGTTGCGGGGCACGTCCGCGGCCACCGACATGACCTCCACCGCCGGATGCCGCAGCCGGACCGCCTCCGGCGTACCGTCGGTGCTGCCGGTGTCCACGAGATGCACGCCCAGCGTCGTCCCGGCGGGGAGCCCGCGCTGCTCCTCCAGGGCGCGCAGCGCGGACAGGGTCCGCGCGCGGCGGTCGTGACTCGTCATCAGCACGGCCAGGTGGACGGAGTGCACAGCGGGCTCCTCAGCTCCTGAATCTCATCATTCATGCATAAAAGCTGATATTCCGCATAGGCTGGGTGGGTGAGCGTCGAACCGACCACGAACCCGCTCCGGCCCCTCCGGGACCCCGCGTCCCCGCGCCGGTCCGGCCGTCTCGTGCCGGTGCTCGCCTTCCTGCTGGCCGTCCTGTGCGTCAGCACGGTCGCCCTGACCGCGACCGTCCGGTCCACGGTCGCCTCACCCGGCTTCTACCAGGCGGTGCTGGACGAGGAGTCGGCCTACGACCGCCTTTACAGCGAGGTGCTCGTCGACCCGGAGATCTCGCCCGTCACCCGCGACCTGCTCGCGCACCTGCCCGTGCCCGAGGCGCTGGTGACGTCGAACATCAAGGTCGTACTGCCGCCCGCCACGGTCCGGGCCCTGACCGACCAGCAGATCGAGGCGGTGACCGGCTATCTGCGCGGCGACCGCGACGAGCTCCGGCTGACCGTCGACCTGGCCCCGGTGCTGGAGAACCTCGCCGACCTCGCGCAGGTCTACTTCGGCGACCTCGTGGCCAACGTCCAGGGCGGCGACCAGCCGGACTTCGAACGGTTCACCGCCGACCTCGCCACCGCGCTCGACGCCCTGAAGGAGGGCCGGGCACCCGCACTGCCCGCGCTGCCGCTCACCGAGGAGCAGGCGGACCGCGCCGCCGACGCCCTCCTCACGGCCGTACCCGTACAGGAACGGACGGCGCTGCGCCCCGAGATCGAGGTGGCCCTGGGGGAGGGGGACGTATCGACCGCGCTGGCGGCCACCGCGGCCGCCGCGCTCTCCGACGGCTCGCGGAGCGCGGTGGCCGACCTGCGAACCACCCTCCAGAACGGTACGTGGGACCTCACCGACACCCTGACCGCCGCCGGGAACGACCTCACCGCCCTGGAGGAGGCCCGCGACTACGTCCGGCTGCTGACCCTGCTCCAGGCCCTCGCCGTCACCCTGGCCCTGGCCGCTCTCGTGACGCTCTGGTTCACCGGCCCCGCCGCCCCGGCCCGCCGGCTGATGCGGCTGGGACAGGCGCTCGCCTGCGCGGGCGTCCTGACCGCCGTGACCGTACTGCTGGCCCGGCTGATCACCGGGGGACGCCTCCTCGCCGTCCCCTCCTCCTGGGCCCCGAGCGTCACCGCGCTCGTCGACGACCTCCAGCGCAACGCCGTGGACCAGATGGCGGCCACCGGGCTGAGCGCCGCCCTCACGGCTCTCGTCGGCGGCGTGCTGCTCACCGGCGTGGGCTGGGCGCTGCTGGTGCGCCCGAGCCGGATGCCGACCCCGACGGCGATGCGTACGACGGCGGCGGGCGTGGCCTGCGCCGCACTCGCCGGCGTACTGGTCGTGCCGCCCGTGTTCGGCCCGTCCGCACCCCGCCAGTGCCTGGGCAGCAGCCGCCTGTGCGAACTGCGCTACGACGAAGCCGCCTACCTGACCTCGCACAACGCCATGTCCACCACGGCCGACCGGTTCATCGGCCCCCTCCAGGACCCCGACATCACCACCCAGCTCAACACCGGCGTCCGGGCCCTCCAGCTCGACACGTACCGCTGGGAGAGCCCGCAGGACATCGCCGAGCGCCTCGACTCCCCCGAGTTCACCCCCGAGCAGCGCCGCCTGATCTCCGGCGCCATCGACAAGGTCAACCCGCCGCGCGAGGGCCTGTGGCTCTGCCACGGAGTCTGCCGCGCCGGGGCCATCGAACTGGTCCCGGCACTGGAGGACATCGGCGACTGGCTGCGCGCCCACCCCACCGAGATCGTGACGCTCATCGTCCAGGACGACATCAGCCCCGAGGACACCGAGAAGGCGTTCCGCGCCGCCGGCCTGGACGACCTCCTGCACACCCCCTCGGCCGACCCGGAAGCCCCGTGGCCCACCCTGGCGGAGATGATCGACAGCGGCCGCCGACTGGTGGTGTTCGCGGAGAAGGCCGACGGACCGGCGCCCTGGTACCGCAACTTCTACCGGTACGGGATGGAGACCCCGTTCGCCTTCCGGAACCCCTCCGAGATGACCTGTGCGCCGCACCGGGGCGGCACCGGAAAGCAGCTCTTCCTCCTCAACCACTTCATCACGAACGCGGGCGGCAGCCGCCTGGACGCCGGTCGCGTCAACGCCCGGGACTGGGTCCTGGAGCGGACCCGGGCCTGCGAGGAACAGCGCGGCAGCCCGGTCAACTTCATCGCCGTCGACTACACGACGGTCGGCGACGCGCTCGGCGCGGTGAACGAACTGAACTCCCGCCGGACGGAAGCCGACTGACGCCACGCCCTAGGGGGTGTCTTGGCGATCATGCCGGGCTCGCGTGCCCTGGCACCGCGCCTCGCCGCGTTGTCGTCGGTCGGCATGGCTCCGCCATGACTCCCTCCTCCGCCTTGCGATGCACGGCACCAGACCCCGCTCCCTGATCCGGCCTGATCGACAAGACACCCCCTAGGCCGCGACCCCGCCCCGGGCCGACGTGCCCACCCTACGAAACCCCGGGGGAACCGCGAGGGGAGCGTGAGAGGCTACGTACCCAGGGGCTCCCACCGTGCGGACGGAGCCGGACGACCGCGACAGATCAGGAATCAGCTGCCCATGACTCCTCCCAGCGACTCCGCACCGCACGGTGCTCCCGCCGCCGTTCCCGCCCCCGGCGACGGGAACCGACAGCAGGGCGCGGGCCGTCTGCTGGCCGTGAGCGACCTGCACGCGGCGGTGACCGACAACCGGCCCCTCGTGGAGTCCCTGCACCCGACGTCCGACGCGGACTGGCTGATCGTCGCGGGCGACGTGGCGGAGCAGCCCGAGGACATCCGGTGGGCGCTCGCACTCCTCGCGGAACGCTTCGCCCAGGTGATCTGGACCCCCGGCAACCACGAGCTGTGGACCCTGAACAAGGACCCGGTCCAACTGCGCGGCCAGGCCCGCTACGACCACCTCGTCGAGCTGTGCCGGGATCTCGGCGTGACGACTCCGGAAGACCCCTTCCCGCTCTGGCCGGGCCCGGACGGACCGGTGGCGATCGCACCGCTCTTCCTTCTGTACGACTACACCTTCCGCGCCCCGGGAACGCACACGAAGGAGGAGTCGCTCGCCGTCGCGCACGAGTCCGGCATCGTCTGCAACGACGAGTACCTCCTCCACCCGGACCCCTATCCGACCCGGGACGACTGGTGCCGCGCCCGGGTCGCCGCGACCGAACGCCGGCTCGCGGAGCACGACCCCGAGATAC
Organism: Streptomyces sp. SID14515; assembly: GCF_010548505.1. NCBI lineage: Bacteria > Bacillati > Actinomycetota > Actinomycetes > Kitasatosporales > Streptomycetaceae > Streptomyces > Streptomyces sp. SID14515. The sequence goes on from NZ_JAAGMH010000053.1 coordinate 56,730, forward strand.
CCCTCGTCCTCGCCGGGCACTGGCCGTTGGTGCGGGAGCCCACGTCGGTGATGTGGTACCCGGAGTTCGCGCAGTGGTGCGGCACCGAACTGACCGCCGACTGGCACCGCCGCTTCAACGTCACCGCCGTCGTCTACGGCCACCTCCACATCCCCCGTACGACCTGGTACGACGGGGTGCGCTTCGAGGAGGTCTCCATCGGCTACCCCAGGGAGTGGCGCGAGCGGGGGCACCCGCGCGGCCTGCTGCGGCAGATCCTCCCGTACGAGGGCGACCCCGCCCCGCCGGCCCGTACCGACGCCGAACCGTCCGCGCGGCCGCGCACCCCCGGAGGCACATCGTGATCGAGCTGCTGCTGCCCGCCGACGTCTCCTGTGCCGCGACCCGCGCGGACAGCGTCCCGGACGGAACCCTCTTCCCGGAGGAGGAGGCGCTGATCGCCAAGAGCGTGGCCAAACGCCGGAACGACTTCGCGACGGCCCGTGCCTGTGCCCGGCGCGCCATGGCCGGACTCGGCCTGCCGCCGGTGGCCGTGCTCCACGGCCACCGCGGAAGACCGCTGTGGCCCGAGGGAATCGTCGGCAGCCTCACCCACTGCGCCGGGTACCGGGCGGCCGCGCTGGCCCGTGCGAAGGACGTGCTGTCGCTGGGCATCGACGCGGAACCGCACGCCCCGCTCCCCAGCGGCGTACGGGAGTTGGTGACGCTGCCCGCCGAGCGCGAGCGGATCGGTCCGCCCGCGGCGGAGGGCACGGGCGAAATGGACTCGGGCGAAATCCACTGGGACCGGGTCCTGTTCAGCGCGAAGGAGAGCGTCTTCAAGACCTGGTATCCGATCACGGGCCTCGAACTCGACTTCACCGAGGCCGACCTGACGTTCCATCGGGCCGACGGCGGTCCGGGCAGTCCGAGCAGCCCGGACGGCCTGAGCGGCCTGGGCAGCCCGTCCGGTCTCTCCGGCCCGTCCGGCCTCTCCGGGCCGGGTGACAGTGACGGTCCTCGGGACGGGGTGGCCGCCGAGGGCTCCTTCGCCGCCCGTCTGCTGCTCACCGACCCGGCGCTGCCGACGACCCTGCACGGGTTCTGGCGGATCGAGGACGGGATCGTCGCCACGGCTGTGCTGGTCCGGCCCGACTGGCGGGACGGCGAGGCGGCGTGACGTTCGGCCGACCGGCCGGGACAGCGCGACGTGCCGTGACGGTCAGCCGGCCGGGGGAGCGGTCAGGGGGCGGCCCAGTGCCACATTCCACCGGCCCGACCGCCCGCTGAGTTCGGTCAGCGTCAGCGGGGCGACGTCCAGCCGCCAGAATGCCTCCGCCGGCAGCCGCAGACCGTGGACGACCGCTGCCCGGACGACGGCGGCCTCGGCCACCGCCAGGACGCTCGTGCCGGGTGCGTCCGGTCCGCCGAGGGAGTCCAGCCACCGCCCGATCCTCCCGACCAGGTCGTGCAGCGACTCGCCGCCGTGCGGAGCCGCCGAGGGGTCGCCGAGCCATGCGGTCACCTGCGCGGGTTCGGCGGCGGCCACCTCGTCGAGACGGCGGCCGGCCCAGCGCGCCAGGTCCCAGCCGGCCAGGGCCGGTTCGGCCCGCGCCGCCAGGCCGAGCGCCGCGGCGGTCTCGCGGCACCGCTCGGAGGGGCCGCTCAGCGCGAGCCCGGCTTCCGGCACCGCGCCGGCCGCGGCCCGCGCGCGCTCCCGGCCGGACCGGTCCAGCGGAGCGTCACCGTCGAAGCGGGCCTCCCGCAGCGCCGCGTTCATCGCCGGTGAGATCAACATCACCCGTACTGTCATGTTCCTGCCCTCACTCCTTCACCGTGGGCCCCAACGTCCTGTAGCCCCAAGGGATCCGCGCTCCGCGGCTCCGCAGATTGGACCATGGCGGCACCTGCGTACAGGCGGTATGGTCACGTCGACCATGACGAGGGTGTGACGGAAGTCCGGTGAGAATCCGGCACGGTCGCGCCACTGTGAACCCGCATCCGTGCGGGGAAGTCAGACCCGGCACCTTCGTCCGAGGCACCACGACAGGGACGCGTGTTCCCACAGGAGGTACTGCGATGGCACAGTCCGCCGTTCCCGCAACCGGGACATCCGCGATCACTCCGATCTCGGCGAAGGCCCTCGCCCCGTGGGCGGTCTTCTTCGGCATTCTCATGCTCGTCCTGCTGTACTTCGTCGGCGCCGAACAGGGCGCCACCGCGCTCATCTCGGGCGAAGGCGTCCACGAGTGGGTCCACGACGGCCGCCACCTGCTCGGCTTCCCCTGCCACTGAGGCGCCTGCGGTGCCTGAAGCACCAGGGAATCAGCGGACACGGGAAGCAAGAGAAATCAGGAAACCATCGTGAACTCCATATCTGTCAGAGCTCTGCTCGTGCGCGGCATGCTCGCGGGCCTGATCGCGGGTGCGCTCGCGCTCGCCGTCGCCTACTTCCTCGGTGAGTCCCAGGTGGACGCGGCCATCGCCCTCGAAGAGGCCCACAGCCACGACCACGGCGGCGGCGAGGAGCTGGTCAGCCGCACCATGCAGGCGACCGGCGGACTCGCCACCGGCGTCCTGGTCTTCGGCGTCGCCGTGGGCGGGATCGCCGCCCTCGTGTTCTGTTACGCGCTGGGCCGCATCGGCGACTTCGGCCCCCGGGCCACGGCTGCGCTCATCGCGGGCGCCGCCCTGCTCACTGTCTACGTCGTGCCGTTCCTGAAGTACCCGGCGAACCCGCCCGCCGTCGGCAACCCGGACACCATCGGCAAGCGCACCACCTTGTTCTTCCTGATGGTCGCCCTCAGCGTGCTGCTGGCCGTCGCCGCCGTCATCATCGGCAAACGGCTCGCTCCACTACTGGGCAACTGGAACGCCACCATCGTGGCCGTCGCCGGCTTCGTTCTGCTGATCGGCCTCTCCTACGCCTTCCTGCCCTCCTTCGACGAGGTGGGCAAGGACTTCCCGGCCGCCCTGCTGTGGGAGTTCAGGCTCTCGACGCTCGCGGTCCAGGCGACGCTGTGGAGCGTCTTCGGCGTGGTCTTCGGCTATCTCACCGAACGCCTTCTGACGCCCGCGGCCGGTGCCGCGACGCCCCGCACCGCGAGTGCGGTGAACTGAGCGGATCGCCCGCACACGACAGAACCCGCCGGGGGCCTTACCGGCGGGTTCTGTCGTGTGCGGGCAGGGCGGAAGAGGGGTAGCGATGTTTATTATCATTGCTACGTTCGCGAGGTAGCGCCGCTACGGCGACGGTGTTAGCGTTGATCTCATCGGGTTTCACGGGACCGCCGCGACCCCAGTCGCCAGGAGCACTGCCATGACCGAACAGTCCGCATCCGTACCCACATCCGCATCCGCATCTGCGTCCTCCGCGCAGGCCGCGCGCGCCGGTGACGCGCCTCGCCGGGTGGCCGTGGTCACCGGGGGCTCGCGGGGTATCGGCCGTGAGAGTGCCGAACGGCTCGCCGCCGACGGCTTCGCGGTCGTCGTCAACTACGCGGGCAACCGGACCGAGGCGGAGGCCGCCGTCGCCGCCATCACCGCCGCGGGCGGTGAAGCCTTCGCACAGCAGGCGGACGTGGCCGACGAGGTCGCCGTCGCGGCGCTCTTCGATGCCGCCGAGGAGACGTTCGGCGGCGTCGACGTCGTGGTGCACGCGGCGGGGGTCATGGCGCTCGCGCCGCTGGCCGAGCTCGAACTCGACACGCTCGACCGGATGCACCGCACCAACATCCGGGGCACGTTCGTCGTCGACCAGCAGGCCGCTCGGCGGTTGCGCGAGGGCGGGGCCATCATCAACTTCTCCAGTTCGGTGCTGTCGCTTGCCCTGCCCGGCTACACCGCCTATGCCGCGACCAAGGGCGCCGTCGAGGCCATGACCCTGATCCTCGCCCGCGAGCTGCGCGGCCGCGACATCACCGTCAACGCCGTCGCGCCCGGGCCGACCGCCACCGCCCTGTTCCTGGACGGCAAGGACGAGGAGACCATCGCGCGGATGGCCGCCCAGCCGCCGCTGGAGCGGCTGGGCGCCCCGCAGGACATAGCCGAGGTGGTCTCCTTCCTCGCCGGCCCGGCCCGCTGGGTCAACGGCCAGGTGCTGCGGGCCAACGGCGGCATCGTCTGATCGCCGCCGTGCCGCTTGATAGCGTCCGTCCGGTGAGTACGAGCACCCGCACACGCATCCTGGAAGTGGCCGCCACCCTGGTCAGGGAGTCGCCCGACGGCGATATTTCCACGCGCGCCGTGTGCGAGGCGGCGAAGGTCGGCGCCCCGGCCCTCTACCGCCACTTCGGCGACAAGGAAGGCCTGCTGTCGGCCGTCGTCGACCACGGCTTCGAGAAGTACCTGGCGACGAAGAGGGAGCGCGGCGAGACGACGGACCCCGTGGAGGACCTGCGCCGGGGGTGGGACAGTCACGTCGCCTTCGCCCTCGACAACCGCAACCTCTACCGGCTGATGAACTCGCCGGCGATGCGCACGCCGCCCGCCGCGGCGCTGGAGTCCCACCGGATCCTGACCGGGGACCTCGAACGGGCCGCCGCCCGGGGCCGGATACGCGTCGCGCCCGAGCTCGCCGCCCAGATGATCATGTCGGCCAATGTGGGGGTGGCGCTGATGCTGGTGTCCCGTCCGGCGACGTTCGACGACATCGAGGTGTCCCGACGGGTGCGCGACGCGCTGCACGCGACGGTGCTCACACCGGACGTGTCGCCGGAGATGTCACCGAGCGCGTCGCCCGACGTGCCGCCGGCCGCCGAAGTGCCCACGGCGGCGGCCCGGTTGAGCGCTCTGCTCCGGAAGGAGCACGGGGCGGGCCTGAGCACCGCCGAGGCGGCGCTGATGAAGGAGTGGCTCGACCGGGTGGCGAACGCCCGGCCGGACGTCTGACCCGCGGCGCCGAGTCCGACCGCGGAGGTCATCGGACCACGGAGGTCATCCGGGTGCGGGGGAGGAGGCGTCGTGATCGCGCAGGCCGTCCTCGCCGCGCCGCGCCGCGTTGCCGACGATGCGTTCGAGGTCCTTCTGTACGTCGTGTTCCGTGCTGCCGTGCGGTGCGTACGCGGACACCGTGAGCACGAGGTCGCCGTTCCACAGAAGGAGGGTGCGGCCGGGGCGGCCCTGGTCGTCCTCCGGTAACGCGTAGGCGGTGTCATGGATCTTCTCGGGTCCGCGCCCATGGGCACGGTCGAGATCCTCTTTGACACGGTACGCGTGACGGGCCGGCGCGGTGTTCTCGTACACCTGGGCCGTGGTGCTGAGTTTCCAGAACGTGCCGTCCGGGGCCTTCAGGTCCGCGAGGCAGCCGGTCCGGCGGTAGAGCGGCCGCGCACCGTTCTCGCCGATGTCCTCCCGGGCGTCGGGGGAGGCGGAGTCGGTGGAGCTGCTGAAGGTGAAGCCCTCGGCGGGCGCGGCGCCGGAGAGGAGGGCGCACGGCCTGCTGGTCCAGCTGTGGGCCCCCGGCGGGCGGGCGGTGAGCTCCGCCCCTTCTCCGTTCTGCCCGCGGCCGTCACCATCACCGCCGCCGGAGCAGCCGGCCGAGGCCGCCACCGCCAGCCCGATGAGCGCGGCTGACCGCGCCCGGCGTAATGCGGCACTCCTGGATCCGTACATCTCCCACCCCTTCGTCTTCGTCCTGGAGATCCCATTGTCCGATGTCCATACCGGCGGGTAAAGGAGACCGGGCCCGCACCGAAGGGTGCGGGCCCGGCAGGTGGAACGGGGCGACGGCTCAGGAGCGGATCGCTCCGGGGCCGAAGTCGCCGGTGAGGGCGGCGGCCATCCGCAGGTGCGGCGTCGCGTCGGCGATCCGCCCCTGGCGCTCCAACGTCCGGCCCAGCATGAGGCGCGCGTAGCTTTCCACCGGGTCGAGCTCCAGAACGGTCCGCAGCTCCTTCTCCGCTTTGCCCAGCCGGGCGGAGTGGTAGTAGGAGCGGGCCAGCAGCAGCCGCGGCGCGACCTGCTCCGGCACTTCCTCGACCAGTCCGGCCAGGATCCGCGCGGCCGTCAGGTACTCCTTGGCCTCGAAGAACATCTGCGCCCGGTCCCACCGGTCGGCGGCGGTGCCGAACTCGTAGTAGGTCTCGGTCTCGCTCACGTGTCCTCCTTCGTGTGGTGCGGGCCGCCTCCGGACCGCCCCGTCGTACGTTCGCCCGTGACAACACCACACGATGGTTGAACATTCCACTAAAGTTCTGGCGTGGGACCCCGGTGCCCCACGCCCGCACGGGAATAGGTTGAGCGCCATGAGCAATCTCGATCGCCAGGCAACGCCCTCCGTCTGCGGAGGACGCGGCTTCGTCGTCGCCGAGCCCGTCCGTGAGCTTCTCGCCCCCCGCCGCGTCCAGCTCGGCGAGGGCACCGAGGTCCGCCGCCTGCTGCCCAACCTCGGCCGGCGCATGGTCGGCGCCTGGGCCTTCGTGGACCACTACGGGCCGGACGACATCGCCGACGAGCCCGGAATGCAGGTCCCGCCCCACCCCCACATGGGCCTCCAGACCGTCAGCTGGCTCCACGACGGGGAGGTGCTCCATCGGGACAGCCTCGGCAGCCTCCAGACGGTACGCCCCCGCGAGCTGGGCCTGATGACCTCGGGCCGCGCCATCAGCCATTCCGAGGAGAGCCCGAAGGAGCACGCCCGGCTGCTGCACGGAGCGCAACTCTGGGTGGCGCTTCCGGACGCGCACCGCAACGTCGAGCCGCATTTCCAGCACCACACGGACCTGCCCGTCGTCACCGCCCCCGGCCTCGCCGCCACCGTCATCCTGGGCGAACTGGACGGGGCCGCCTCGCCCGGCACCGCGTACACCCCGATCGTCGGCGCCGACGTGACCCTGACCGTCGGCGCCGAGGCCCGCCTGCCCCTGGACCCCGACTTCGAGTACGCGGTCCTGTCCATGTCGGGCGAGGCGGAGGTCGACGGCGTCCCCGTGCTGCCCGGCTCGATGCTCTACCTCGGCTGCGGCCGCACCGAACTGCCCCTGCGCGCGGTATCCGACGCCGGCCTGATGCTCCTGGGCGGCGAGCCGTTCGAGGAGGAGCTCGTGATGTTCTGGAACTGGATCGGCCGCTCCCACGAGGAGATCGCCCAGGCCCGTGAGGACTGGATGAACGGCGACAGGTTCGGCGAGGTCAAGGGCTACGACGGCGCCCCGATCCCGGCTCCTCAGCTTCCGTCGGGGCCCCTCAAGGCCCGGGGACGGGTGCGCTGACCGCCTCCTCGGCGACCGAAGCGAGGAGGGCGCGCACCGGCGCGGCCTCTGCGGATTCGGTGGACTCGAAGAACTCCAGCGCCTCCTGCCAGCAGACGCGGGCGCGGTGGGAGTGACCCATCGCGTGCAGAGCCTTTCCCAGCACGACGAGGACGGTGGCGCGGCGCCACGCGCCGCCGATTCCACGGAGTACGGCCATGGCCTGTTCGGCGTGTGCAGCGGCCGAGGAGGGCTGGTCCATGAGCTCGGCCTCGGCGAGGCGGAAGTATGTGAGCCCCACCCACAGGTCCTGCTGACTGTCGCGGAAGACCTGCAGCGCATGCTCCAACTGCTCGACGGCATCCTCCGGCCTGCCCGCCCGGGTGAGGGCCATGCCGAGCGCGTATCGGCCGTTGGCCCGCCGCAGGGACGCGCCCAGCGTGTCGTACAGGTCGATGCCCCGCTGCGCGAGCTCGACCGCACTGGCCGGCCGGTCCATCGCGACATGGACCCGCGAGAGATTGCACAGAGCGCCTGCTTCACCGAGCGTGTTGTCGTCGGCGCGGAACTTCTCGATGGCCTCCAACAGGTGGCGCTCGCCGTCCTGGAGGCGGCCCTGGTACAGCGCGATGATCCCGAGGTCGTTCGACGCACAGCAGCCGACCAGCACGTCGCCCGACTCGCGGGCGAGGTCCATGGCCCGGCGGGCCTCGCCGTCGGCCTCGGCGAACCGGCCGGCGATCAGAAGGGCGTTGATGAGAGCCGCACGGGCACGGCCCTCGGCGCCCGGGTCGCCGGAGCTGTGCGCGGCGTCGCACAGGGCGACGGCGGTGGACTCGTACTGGCCGGAGTGAGCGCCGGACTCGCCGAGATCCCTGGCCGCCCACACCAGGTCCACGGCCCGCCGCAGGGCCCCGGGCCGTTCGGTGGCCTGCCGGGCGGCGGCCAGGAGAGGGCCCGCCTCGAGATGGAGCCAGTCCAGGGCGTCACGCGGCTCGGCGAAGTCCAGGCCGGGGTGGCGGGTCGCGGAGAGATAGGCCGGGAGACGGTCGCCAGGACGTTCCAGGGCGTACACGCGTGAAGCCGTGGCGAGATAGAAGTCGAGGAGCCGGTCGAGGGCCGCTTCGACTTCGCCGAGGGGAAGTTCGCCGTGTTCGGCCCGATCACGTGCGTACAGCCGAACGAGACGGTGGAAGCGGTAGCGGCCGGGCATGGCCGATTCGAGGAGAGAGCTGTCCACCAGCGACTCGAGGACGTCCTCGGTGCTGGACTCGGCCAGATCGAGTGCCGCTGCTGCGGCCGGGAGCGAGATGTCGGGACCGCCGGCCAGGCCGAGGAGCTGGAACGCGCGCTGCTGGGCGGGTTCCAGTTGACCGTAGCCGAGTTCGAAAGTGGCTCTGACGGCGAGGTCGCCCGCCTGGAGCTCGTCGAGGCGGCGGCGTTCGTCGGCGAGCTTCGCGGCGAGGACAGCGACGGTCCAGGTGCGGCGGGCGGCCAGTCGGGACGCGGCGATCCGGATGGCGAGGGGCAGATAGCCGCAGGCGGCGACGACATCGTGCGCGGCCTGCAGTTCGGGCCGCACGCGGTCTCCCCCCACGATCCGGGTGAAGAGCAGAACACCCTCCTCAGGGCTCATCACGTCGAGGTCCACGAGATGAGCCCCTTCGAGAGCCGTCATCCTGACCCGGCTGGTGACCAGGGCGGCGCAGCCCGCCGCGCCCGGCAGCAGCGGCCGTATCTGCGCCGCGTCGCGCGCGTTGTCGAGGAGAACCAGCACGCGCCTGCCGTCGAGGAGCGAACGGTACAGCGCGGACCGCGCGGGCAGGCTGTCGGGAATGTCCGAGGAGCGCATCCCCAGGCCGTGGAGGAAGTCCCCGAGGACGGCTTGCGGCTCGGCGGGAGCGGTTCCCGAGCCGCCCAGATCGGCGTAGAGCTGACCGTCGGGGAAATACGGGCGCGCGCTGTGCGCGACATGCACGGCCAGCGTCGTCTTGCCGACGCCGCCGGGCCCGGCGAGCGCGGAAAAGGCCATGACCTTGCTCTCCGCGCCCTGGGACAGCGACGCGGCGAGGTCGCTGACGAATGAGGTTCGGCCCGTGAAATCCGCGACGGTGGCCGGCAGTTGAGCGGGCCGCACCGAGGCGGCGGTGACCGTCGCAGCTGGTTCGCCGGAGGGCACGAGACCGCCGTCGGCATGCAGGATGCGCTGCTGGAGCCTGGCCAGCTCGGGGCGGGGCTCGACGCCCAGCTCCTCGGCGAGCAGCCTGCGCGTGTCGGCGTAGACGGCGAGCGCCTCGGCCTGTCTGCCGCTCCGGTAGAGGGCCAGCATCAGGAGCTCCCGCAGCCGTTCCCGCAGCGGGTGCGCGGCCACGAGGGAGGTCAACTCGGATACGGCCTCAGCATGGTGACCGACCTCCAGATCCAGGTCGAGGCGGCTCTCCAGCAGTTGGAGTCGCCATTCGGAGAGCCTGGTCCGCTGGTTCTCGGCGAAGGGGCCGGGCACTCCGGCCAGGGGTTCGCCGTCCCACAACTCCAACGCGCGGTTGAACAACTCCCGTGCGAGGGTGAGGTCTCCGGACGCGCGAGCCCGATCGGCGTGGTCGGCGCAATCGCGGGCCAGGTCGAGATCCAGCGAACCGGGGGACAGCCGTAGTGCGTAACCGCCGGACTCGGACACGAGGTGCTCACTCGAGAGCACCTTGCGCAGCCGGGAGGCGTACGTGCGGGTGACGGCCAGCGCCTGTGGCGGAGGTTCCTCGCCCCACATCGCGTCGATCAGTTCCCCGGCGGTCGCGGTGCGGCCGTCGCGCAGGAGGAGCGCCGACAGCAGAGCGCGCTGCTGCGGGCTGCCGGTGGAGACCGCCTCGGACCCGCGCCAGGCGCGCACCGGGCCGAGCACCGAGAACCTCAGGGCCGGCGCCTCCGCTGCCATCACCTCGGCCACCACCACCATTTCTCCGACCGTGTCCCGCATCCGTATGCAGGACGTACATCGTTCGTATATCTCCGAGGTCCAGCATGGTGGACCTGACGTCCGCCACCAGACTGCCCAGTCCGGAGGACCAGCGTCGCGAGGGTACCCCGGGATGGCCTCCCGGGGTCCTTGGCGTGCCCAATTCCCCCAAGTCTATTGCGCAGGTGCGACTTTGGGCTACCTTCATAGCGTCGTCACGCCGTTGAAGAGCGCTGAGGTCCCTCTAGCCAAGGGCCTGTTGACGTGTCCTTCCCGCAGCGTGCCGATCTCATCACGGACTGGGCAATCGGACGTTAGGAGAGTGCGCTGTCATGCACTTCACGGGTTCATCGACAGGATTACTGGCCGGCGTGGTCATCTCGCTGGCCTACTTCGCCCTCGTGGGCCATTTGGTGAAGGCGCTTCGGACCACGCATCGGCTTCCCACGGTCATCGTGGCCGTATCGGGGCTCGTCGGCGCGCTTCCCGCGATCCTCTACGCGCTGTACCGCGCGCTCGACGTGGTCGCCTGACCGGCTCGACAGCCCGCTGAGCAGCGGGCCGGGGTCCCGGTGCGGTGTGCCGGGGCCCCGGCACACCGCACCGTACGGGGCGACAGGTCTCCCCACTCGATCGAGTGGATCTTGCTGCCCAGGTATGCGATTCGGGGCGGGAAGCGGGCCCGCCGACGCGATCATTCGGCGGTGATCTCTTCGATTCGGACGGCCCACCGTCCCAAGTCTCTGCTCCCTGCCGGGCTCGGTTTACTCGCTCTCGTCACGCTGCTTCCCGCCGTACCGGCCGCCGCGGCGCCTGTGCAGGACGCGTCTCCCCGGGCCGAGGCGCAGGCGCCGGGCCGCCTCACGACCCCGGCCGAACGCAGGACCGCCGCCCGCCTCGACGCGTTGCGGGACAACCCGGCGCGGCTCAAGGCGTTTTTCGCGGCGCTGCCCAAGGGCGGCGACCTCCACAACCACCTCTCGGGCGCCGTCACCACCGAATACCTCATCCAGCTCGCGGGTGAGAACGGGCTCTGCATCGACGCCACGGACACCGCCGTACGTCCGCCCTGCGGACCGGGTACGCGACCGGCCGCCGACGCCCGCACCGACGCCGCGTTCCGTCAGCGGATCGTCCGCGCCTGGTCGATGCAGGACTTCCCCGCCGACCAGTCCGGCCACGACCACTTCTTCGACACCTTCGGCAAGTTCGGCGAGGCGACGCGCGACCGCGGCAAGATGCTCGCCAACGTCGCCAACACCGTGGTGGAGCAGAACCAGTTCTACCTGGAGACCCTGGTCACCCCCGCCTCGGACTCCGCGAAGAAGCTCGCCGAGTCCGTGGGCTACGACGCCGACCTCGCCGCGTTCCACCGGAAGCTGGTCGCCGGCGGAAAGCTCGACAGGGTCGTCGCCGAGGCCGTACGTGAGGCGGACGCCGCCGACGCCCAGTTCCGGGAGACGGCCCACTGCGACACCGACCGCCCCGACCCCGGCTGCCGGCTCCCCGTCCGGTGGATCTCCCAGGTTTCCCGCGGCAGTTCGAACGAGCGCGTGTTCACACAGATGGCGCTCGGCATGCGACTCGCGGAGCGTGACCCGCGGTTCGTCGCTGTCAACCTCGTCCAGCCGGAGGACGGGGAGAGCGCCCTGCTCAACTACCGCCTCCAGATGCGGATGCTCCAGTTCCTGCGCACCCAGTACCCGGACGCCCGCCTCACCCTGCACGCCGGTGAGCTGACCCCCGGCCTGGTCAAGCCCGAGGACCTGACGTTCCACATCCGCGAGGCCGTCCTCGTCGCCGGAGCCGAACGCATCGGCCACGGCGTCGACCTGGTCCACGAGGACGACTGGCAGCAGCTCGCCCGGACCATGGCCCGGCGCGAGGTCGCCGTCGAGGTGCCGTTCAGCAGCAACAAGCAGATCCTGGGCGTCGCGGGCGACGACCACCCGTTCAACGCCTACCGCCGCTACGGCGTCCCGGTGGTCCTGGCCACCGACGACCCCGGCGTCTCGCGTATCGACATCAGCCACGAGTACCAGTACGCCCGCGCCACCTACGGCCTGAGCTACACCGAGCTGAAGGACCTGGCGCGCGCCTCGCTGACGTACGCATTCCTCGACGGCGGCAGCCTGTGGGCCACCGGCGCCGAACGCTCCGGCTACCGCCCGGTGCGCGTCTGCGCCGGATCCCGGCCGGGCATCACGCCGCCCACCCCGGCCTGTGCCCGCTATCTCGCGGACAACGCCAAGGCGGCCACCGAGTGGCGTCAGGAAGCGGCGTTCGCCGGATTCGAACGCAGGCAGGGCGGAGCGCGCTGACCCCGCGCCACCGCTGACCGTCCGATGACCGGGAGCGGGACCATGCAGGGCGGCCACAAGAGCCGCGCACGGTCCCGCTCAGCCCGTAGGACGCGCGGCCCGCCCGGCCCACGGCTACGCTCGCGGCATGGGAGAGAGCGGAGAGGACGAGACCGCCGAGCCGCCCGCGGACCGGCGCACACCCGACGCGGATCACGCCCGGATCGCCGCCGTGCTGGAGGAGTGGTCCGCCGCGATCGTCTCGAACGACGTGGCGCGGATGGCGGCCTACATGGCCGACGAGTGGGTCATCGTCTCCGAGTCCGGCATCACGGACCGGGAGGCGTTCCTCGGCTACGTCGAGTCCGGCGACCTGACCCACTCGGCGATGCGGGCCATCAGCCCGCCGAGGGTGCGCGTCCACGGAGACACCGCCATGATCACCGCACGGATGACGAACACGGCCCACTACGGTGGCCGCCGTTTCGACGCCGACGAATGGGTCACGGACGTCTTCGTCCGGCGCGACGGCCGCTGGCTGTGCGTGCTCAGCCACATCACGCCCGCCGCCGCCCCGACGGACCCGCCGCCCGACGCATGAGCCGGACGACCGACCCCGCCCACCGGAGGAAGCGCCTCGGCTACCCGGCCGCCGCGGCCGTCTTCGCCGTCGGCATGGCGGGCACCACGCTGCCCACCCCGCTCTACGGCCTCTACCGGGAACAGCTCGGCTTCTCCGAGCTGATGGTGACCGTGGTCTTCGCCGTCTACGCCCTCGGGGTGATCGCCACCCTGCTGCTCGCCGGGAACGTCTCCGACGAGGCGGGCCGGCGGCCCGTTCTGCTGGCGGCCCTGGGCTTCTCGGCGGCCAGCGCGCTCTGCTTCCTCTTCGAGGGCGGGCTCCCCGCTCTGTTCGCCGGTCGTCTCCTCTCCGGGTTCGCCGCCGGACTGCTGAGCGGCGCGGCGACGGTCACGGTCATGGAGCTGGCCCCGCCGGGGCGCGCGGCCAGGGCCGGGCTGGCCGCGACCGCCGCGAACATGGGCGGCCTGGGCTGCGGCCCGCTCCTGTCGGGACTGCTCGCCGAATACGCCCCCTGGCCGCTGCGGCTTCCCTTCGTCGTGCATCTGGCGCTGATCGCCGTGGCCGCCGCGCTGACCTGCCTCCTGCCCGAGACGGTCACCTCCCGCGTCCGCCGATTCCGGCTGCGGCCGCAGGGGCTCGCCGTCCCGCCCGAGGTGCGCGGCGTGTTCGCCCCCTCGGCGCTGGCCGCCTTCGCCGGGTTCTCCCTGCTGGGCCTCTTCACGGCGGTCGCCCCCGCGTTCGTGGCGGAGACGCTCGACCTCCACAACCTGGCCCTGACCGGACTCGTCGTCTTCTCCGTCTTCCTCGCCTCCACGGCCGGGCAGGCGCTCATGGGACGGGTCGGCGAGCGCCGGGCCCTGCCGGGCGGCTGCTTCGTCCTGGTCGCCGGACTCCTGCTGGTCGGCGCCTCCTTGCTGTTCGCCTCACTGCCGCTGCTCGTCGCCGGGGCACTCTGCGGCGGCCTCGGGCAGGGGCTGGCGTTCCGGGGAGCGGTGAAGGCGATCAGTGCCGCGGCACCGCCCGAGCACCGGGCCGCGACCGTCTCCGCCTTCTTCGTCATCGCCTACCTGGGCATCTCCCTGCCCGTCGTCGGCGTCGGCGCGCTCACCCTGGGCATCGGACTCAGGAACGCCGGACTGACCTTCTCCGGCTGTGTGCTGGCGCTGGCCCTGGGCGTCGGCCTGTATCTGGCGCGGAAGCCACCCGTGCCCCGCTGACGTACGAGCACCGCGCTGACGTACCCGCGCCCCGCTGACCTACCCGCGCCCCGCCGACGTACCCACGCCCCGCTGACGTACACGCACTGCGCCGACGCCGACGCCGACGCCGACGCCGACGCCGGCGTACGGGCCGGGCCCTCTCGTTCACGTACGCGAAAACCCTTGCGGCCCCCGCCGATCATGGTGCGAGACTGGCCCGGTGGACACAGCGACACACTTCCGGCAGACGGTCATCGCCTGGGCCGCGGGCGACGGGGACACACCGGCGCCCGCCGAGGCCGGGGCCGCCCGCGAGCTGGCCGCCGACCTGGGTCTGCACACCGTGGTGCTCGTGGAGGGCGTCAGCGACCGGGCGGCCGTCGAGGCGCTGGCCGAACGCCAGGGGCGCGCCCTGACCGCCGAGGGCGCCGTGGTCGTGCCGCTCGGGGGCGCCACCAGCATCACCCGCTTCCTGCGCCTGCTCGGGCCCGACGGCCTCGACGTCCGGCCCGCCGGCCTGTGCGACGCGGCGGAGCAGCGGTTCTTCCTCCAGGGCCTGGAGCGGACCGGCTTCGGCACCGCCCGCACCCCCGACGACCTGGAGGCGCTGGGCTTCTTCACCTGCCACGCCGACCTGGAGGACGAGCTGATCCGGGCGCTCGGCGCCGACGGCGTCCAGCAGGTCATCGACGACCAGGGTGATCTGCGCACCTTCCGGATCTTCCAACGGCAGCCCGCCCAGCGCGAGCGGCCCGTCGAGGCGCAGCTCCGGCGCTTCATGGGAACCATCGGCGGCCGTAAGGAGCACTACGCCCGTGCGCTGACCGAGGCCCTGGACCTCACACGCCTGCCACGCCCGCTGGACGGACTCCTCGCCCACCTCTGACCGACGGCTCGCGCCTCTGGACCGACGGCTCGCCGTTCAGCGTTGGGCGAGGCTGGAGCGGCGCACCACCAGCTCCGGCTGGAGCACCACCCGCCGGTGCTCGTGCGGCACTTCCGCCGCACCGGCCCCGGTCTCCTCCAGCAGCAGACCCGCCGCCAGCGCCCCCATCGTCGCCGCCGGCTGCCGTACGGACGTGAGCGGCACGGCGGCCGCCGCCGCGAACTCGATGTCGTCGTACCCCACCAGCGCCAGATCGCCGGGCACCGACACCCCGGCGGCGAACAAGGACTGCAGTACGCCCAGGGCCAGCAGGTCGTTGGCGCAGAACACGGCGGTAGGCCGGTCGGAGAGCCCCAGCAGCCGGGCCCCCGCGTCCCGGCCCGCCGCCACGTCGAGCCGTTCCGTGGGCAGCTCCCGCAGGGCGTCCGGGCCCAGGCCCGCCTCCGCGAGCGCGGTGAGCGCACCCGTACGGCGGTCCCGGACCTGGTTGAATCCGGGCGGCCCGCTGACGTACGCGATGGAGCGGTGCCCGGCGTCCAGCAGATGCCGCACCGCCAGCGCCCCGCCCGCCACGTCGTCGACCGACACCGAGCACTCCGTGGTTCCCTCGGCGACCCGGTCGACGAGGACGAACGGGATGTCGTGGCGGCGGAACGCCTCGATGTTGCGCCCGGTCGCGTCGGCCGGGGTGAGCAGCACACCCCGGACCCGCTGTTCCGCGAAGAGCGCCAGATACTCCGCCTCCTCGCCGGGGCTCTGCGCACTGTTGCAGACCATGACACCGAGCCCCGCCTCGCGCGCGGCCCGCTCCGCACCGCGCGCCACATCGACGAAGAACGGGTTGCCCATGTCGAGCACCAGCAGCCCCATGATCCGGCTGCGCCCCGCCCGCAACTGCCGCGCCGACTCGCTGCGGACGTAACCGAGCCGGTCGATCGCCGACAGGACGCGGGCCCGGGTGTCGGGACCGACCGTGTCCGGGCGGTTGATGACGTTGGAGACCGTGCCCACCGATACTCCGGCGACCCGGGCCACGTCCTTGATACCCACCGACTGGGCCATCAGACGGAGACCTCCAGAGGGGCGAGGGACGCGGAACGAGCCCTCAGCCTATCCGCGCGCATCAGAAGTCGAAGTCGTCGATGTTGTCCTTGTCGAACACCGTCGGCTTGCCGAGGTCGACCACCCCGTCCTTCCCGATCGTGTACGTGCCCAGCTCGCCCGCCTCGAAGGTCTGCCCCTGCGCGCCGGTGATCTGCCCGGACGCCAGGGCGATCGAGGCATGGCCGGCCAGCTCGCCGAGCTTCGCCGGGTCCCACAGCTCGAACGCCTCGACGGTGCCGTTCTTCACGTACGAGCGCAGATCGTTGGGGGTGCCGAGGCCGGACAGCTTCACCTTGCCCCGGTACTTCGACCCCGACAGGTACTGCGCCGCCGCCTTGATGCCGACCGTGGTCGGCGAGACGATCCCGGCGAGCTTCGGGTACTCCTGGAGCAGCCCCTGCGTCTGCTGGAAGGACTGCTGGGCGTCGTCGTTGCCGTACGCCACCTTCACCAGCTTCACGTCCTTGTACTTCGGGTCCTTCAGCTCGTCCTTCATGTAGTCGATCCACAGGTTCTGGTTCGTCGCGGTCTGGGCGGCGGACAGGATCGCGATCTCGCCCTTGTAGCCGATCTGCTCGGCGAGCAGCTGGACCTGGGTGCGGCCCAGATCCTCCGCGCCGGCCTGCGAGACGAACACATTGCGGCAGTCGGTCTTGGTGTCGGAGTCGTACGTGACGACCTTGACGCCGTTCCTCATGGCCTGCTTGAGCGCGGTGCACAGCGCCCCCGGGTCCTGCGCGGACACGGCGATGGCGTCGACCTGCTGCTGGGTGAGTGTGTTGACGTAGGAGACCTGGCCCGAGGTGTCGGTGGCGCTGGTCGGGCCGACCTCCTTGAAGGTGGAGCCGAGACCCTCGACGGCCTTCTGCCCGCCCTTGTCGGCGGTGGTGAAGTAGGGGTTGTTGACCTGCTTGGGCAGGAAGCCCACGGTCAGGCCCTTCTTGGTGGGCGCGTCCGGGTCCGCCTTTCCGGCCGAGGCGGCCGAACCGCTCTCCTTCTTCACATCGCTCTTGGTGGTGCCCCCGCAGGCGCTGACGGCGAGCGCGAGGGAGGTGACGGCCGCGAGGGCCGCACAGGTGCGGCGGATCGATGACGTACGCATGGCGGGAGTCCTTTTCGGAGGGAGGCGGGTTGCGGAGCGGAGCCGAGGTGGCGGTTACGGAGTCGACATGTCGGTCACGGAGCCGGGGAAGCGGTCACGGAACCGGCGCCGAGGTCGGCGGGGGAGCCGAGGCGGCCCGTCGCCCCGCCTTCGCGACGGCGATCTGCCGCCCGACGCGCGGGCCGAGCACGGAGACGACGAGCAGCACACCGGTGACGACGATCTGCGACTGCGCGGAGACGTCCCCCAGGCTCATCACGTTCTGCAGCGCCCCGAGCAGGAACACCCCCGCGATCGCGCCGCCGAGTGTGCCCTTGCCGCCGTCGAAGTCGATACCGCCGAGCAATACGGCGGCCACGACGGACAGTTCGAGGCCGGTGGCGTTGTCGAAGCGGGCGCTGGCGTAGTGCAGCGCCCAGAACACTCCGGTGAGGGAGGCCATCAGGCCGGTCACCGTGAACAGGATCAGCTTCTGCCGCTTCACCCGCACACCGGCGAACCGGGCCGCCTCCTCGTTGGCCCCCGTGGCGAACAGCGAACGCCCGAACGGCGTCGCGTGCAGGGCGAGTACGGCGACGGCGAGCAGCGCCAGGAACGGCAGCAGGGCGTACGGGACGAACGTGTCGCCGATCCGTCCGGCGGCGAAGTCGAGGTAGGGCGCGGGGAAGTCGGTGACGGCGTCCGAGCCGAGCACGATCTGCGCGATGCCCCGGTAGGCGGCCAGCGTTCCGATGGTGACCGCGAGCGACGGCAGCCCGAGCCGGGTGACGAGCAGCCCGTTGACCAGCCCGCAGACCACACCGAGCAGCAGACAGACCGGAATGATCGCCTCGATCGGCAGGCCCTGGTTCCACAGCGCCCCCATCACCGCACCGGAGAGACCGGCCGTGGACGCCACCGACAGATCGATCTCACCGGAGACCACCAGCAGCGTCATGGGCAGGGCGATCAGCGCGATGGGCAGGGTGTTGCCGATCAGGAACGACAGGTTGAGGGCGTTGCCGAAACCGTCGACGAAGCCGAAGGACAGCAGCAGCACCACGATCAGGAGGGCGCCGACGACCGTGTCCCAGCGGACGGCGCGCGCGAGTGCGGAGTCAGCCATGGCGGGCGTTCCTCTTCTTCAGTGCGGACGCCACGCGCAGGGCGACGATCCGGTCGACCGCGATGGCGAGGATGAGCAGGAAGCCGTTGATCGCGAGCACCCACACGGAGCTGACGCCCAGCGCGGGCAGCACGCTGTTGACCGAGGTCAGCAGCAGCGCGCCGAGCGCCGCGCCGTAGACCGTGCCGGAGCCCCCGGTGAAGACCACGCCGCCGACCACGACCGCGCTGACGACGGTGAGTTCGTAACCGGTGCCGGTGCCCGAGTCGACGTTCCCGAAGCGCGCCAGATACAGCGCGCCCGCGAGACCGGCCAGCGCCCCGCAGAAGGTGTACGCGAGCAGGATCCGCCGGCGTACCGGAATCCCGGCCAGCCGCGCCGCCTCCGGGTCGGAACCCAGCGCGTACAGCTCGCGCCCGCTGCCGAAGTGCTTGAGGTAGTACGCCGTCGACACCAGCAGGGCCAGCGCGATCATCGCGAGCCAGGGCACCGCAGAGATTCCGCCGGAGCCGAAGTCCACGAATCCGTTCGGCAGATCGGCCGCCGTGATCTGCCGCGAGCCGACCCAGATCGAGTCGATGCCCCGGATGATGTAGAGCGTGCCCAGCGTCACGACCAGCGCGGGCACCTGGCCCAGGCTCACGAGCAGCCCGTTCAGCAGCCCGAAACCGACGCCCAGCAGGACGGCCAGGGCCACGGCCACCACCGGGTGCCCGCCGCCCTGGAGATACGTACCGGCGGCGAAGGCGCTGATGCCGAGCGTCGAGCCCACCGACAGGTCGACGTTGCGGGTGATGACCACCAGCGACTGGCCGGTGGCGACCAGCGCCAGGATCGTGGCGTTCAGCAGCAGGTCCTTGATGCCCTGCTCGGAGAGGAACGCGCTGTTGCCGAGCTGGGTCAGCACCAGCATCACCAACAGCACGACCAGGATGGCGAGTTCGCGCATCTTGAAGACGCGGTCCACCAGCCGGGTGCTGCTGGAGGAGGGTATCGGCGCGACGGGCGCCGGTTCGGTGGTCGTCACCGTCATGCGGCGGCCCTCCCGGTGGCAGCGGCCATCACGGACTCCTCGGTGGCGTCGGAACGCGGGATCTCGGCGGTGAGGCGGCCCTCGTGCATCACCAGCACCCGGTCGGCCATGCCGAGGATCTCGGGCAGGTCCGAGGAGATCATCAGCACCGCCACCCCGTCCGCGGCCAGCGAGCTCAGCAGCCGGTGCACCTCCGCCTTGGTGCCGACGTCGATGCCGCGCGTCGGCTCGTCGACGATCAGTACGGCGGGCCCGGTGGCCAGCCACTTGGCCAGGACCACCTTCTGCTGGTTGCCACCGGACAGGGTGGACACGGCGTCGGCGATCCGGGCGTACTTCACCTGGAGCCTGACCGCCCAGTCGAGCGACCGGCTGCGCTCGGCGCCCCGGTCCATCAGCCCCGCCTTCCTGGTGGCGCGCAGACCGGTGAGCCCGATGTTCCGCTCGATGGACATGCCCATCACCAGGCCCTGGGCCCGCCGGTCCTCGGGGACCAGGGCGAGGCCGGCGGCCATCGCGGTGGACGGGGCGCCGTTGACGAGCGCCCGCCCGGCCACCTCGACCTCACCGGCGTCCCACCGGTCGACGCCGAAGACCGCCCGCGCCACCTCCGTACGCCCGGCGCCCACCAGCCCCGCCATGCCGACGATCTCGCCGCACCGCACATCGAAGGAGACGTCGGTGAACACGCCTTCGCGGGTGAGCCGTCGGACGCTGAGGGCGACCTCGCCGGCCTCGACGTGCTGCTTCGGATAGAGCTCGTCCAGGTCCCGGCCGACCATCCGGCGGACCAGGTCCTCTTCGGCCATGCCGGCCAGCGGTTCACTGGCGATCAGCGCCCCGTCCCGCAGGGTGGTGACCCGTTCGCAGATACGGAAGATCTCCTCCAGCCGGTGCGAGATGAACAGCACGGCGGCCCCCTGCTCGCGCAGCGCGCGGACCACGCCGAACAGCCGGGCCACCTCGCTGCCGGTCAGGGCGGCCGTCGGCTCGTCCATGATCAGGACGCGGGCGTCGAAGGAGAGGGCCTTGGCGATCTCGACGATCTGCTGGTCCGCGATCGAGAGGCCGCGCGCCGGGCGGTCGGGGTCGAGTTCGACCCCGAGCCGGTGCATCAGGGCGGCCGTGGCGGCCCGGGCGGCCTGGTGGTCGATCCGCCGGTACGTCCGCCGGGGCTGGCGGCCCATGAAGATGTTCTCGGTGATCGACAGGTCGGGGAAGAGCGTGGGCTCCTGGTAGATGACGGCGATACCGGCGTCCCGGGCGTCGGCGGGGCCGTGGAAGGTGACCGGCTCGCCGTCCAGCAGGAGCTGTCCGGCATCGGGCCGGTGGACTCCGGCGAGCGTCTTGATCAGGGTCGACTTGCCCGCGCCGTTCTCGCCGGCGAGGGCGTGGACCTCGCCGGGAAACAGGTCGAGCGACACATCCCGCAGGGCCCGTACGGCGCCGAAGGACTTGGAGACGTCCCTCAGGGCCAGCACGGGGGCCGGATCCTTGGCGGACCGGTGGGTCATCGGTGGCTCCTCGACGACGCGGAGGGCGTCCTCACGACATCGTGAAAGGTTTCAAATGAGTTGCCGGGACGTTAGGCAGGTCCCTTGGGTCGCGTCAATGGGGGTGAACGGAAATTCTCGACCGGCCCTTGCGTTCGTGAGGTTCTGTCAGGTCGGGCCTGCCGGAAGGGTTGACAGTCCTCGGGGGCGCTCCTACCTTCAAGCCGTGTGAATCGTTTCAGATTCATTCGCGTTCACCCCGATGTCACAGGAGCGACGAAGTGACCGAGCCCGCCACGGTGAAGGCCGCCCTCATGTCCCAGGCCATCGAGACCCCCTCATGGGCGTACGGGAACTCCGGGACCCGCTTCAAGGTCTTCGCACGGCCCGGCGTGCCCCGCACGCCCCAGGAGAAACTCGACGACGCGGCGAAGGTGCACGAGTTCACCGGAGCCGCACCCACCGTCGCCCTCCATATTCCCTGGGACACGGTCGACGACTACGCGGCCCTCGCCGAACACGCCCGCGACCGGGGCCTCACGCTCGGGGCCGTCAACGCCAACACCTTCCAGGACGACGACTTCCGGCTCGGCAGCGTCTGCCACTCGGATGCCGCCGTACGCCGCAAGGCTCTCGACCACCTCCTGGCCTGCGTCGACATCATGGACGCGACGGGATCCCGGGACCTCAAGCTGTGGTTCGCGGACGGCACGAACTACCCCGGGCAGGACGACATCCGCGAGCGGCAGGACCGGCTCGCCGAGGCGCTGGCCGCCGTGTACGAACGGCTCGGCGACGACCAGCGGATGCTCCTGGAGTACAAGCTGTTCGAGCCCGCCTTCTACACGACCGACGTCCCGGACTGGGGCACGGCCTACGCCCACTGCCTCAAGCTCGGGCCCCGGGCCCAGGTCGTCGTGGACACCGGTCACCACGCACCCGGCACCAACATCGAGTTCATCGTCGCGACCCTGCTGCGCGAGGGCCGGCTCGGCGGCTTCGACTTCAACTCCCGCTTCTACGCCGACGACGACCTGATGGTCGGGGCGGCCGACCCCTTCCAGCTCTTCCGCATCATGTACGAGGTCGTCCGCGGCGGCGGGCTCACCGCGGACGTCGCCTTCATGCTCGACCAGTGCCACAACATCGAGGAGAAGATCCCCGCGATCATCCGCTCGGTGATGAACGTGCAGGAGGCCACCGCGAAAGCGCTCCTCGTGGACCGCGAGGCGCTGGCCGCCGCCCAGCGCACCGGCGACGTCCTGGCGGCCAACGCCGTGCTCATGGACGCCTACAACACCGACGTACGTCCGCTGCTCGCCGAGGTCCGCGAGGAACAGGGCCTCGACGGCGACCCGATGGCCGCCTACCGGCGCTCCGGCTGGGCGACGAAGACCGCCGAGGAGCGGATCGGCGGACAGCAGGCGGGCTGGGGCGCGTAAACCCTCCGGGCCCCGACCGTCCGGACCTCTCCGCGCCCCACGACCGACGGGCCGCATACCCGCCCGGCCCCACGCCCGCCCCGCCCCGCCTCTCCGCCGCCCCTTAGCGAAGGACACCGAGGAACCCATGGCACTCCACCCCGAAGCCGCGGCGCTGCTGGCCCGCTCCCACCGGCTCGGCTCCGACCCGCGCAACACGAACTACGCAGGCGGCAACGCCTCCGCCAAGGGCGCCGCGCCCGACCCGGTCACCGGCGACGACGTCGAGCTGATGTGGGTCAAGGGCTCCGGCGGCGACCTCGGCACCCTCACCGCGGAAGGGCTCGCCATACTCCGCCTCGACCGGCTCCGCGCACTGCGGACCGTCTACGCCGGCGTGGAGCGCGAGGACGAGATGGTCGCCGCGTTCGACTACTGCCTGCACGGCAAGGGCGGGGCCGCTCCCTCCATCGACACCGCCATGCACGGCCTCGTCGACGCCCCGCACGTCGACCATCTGCACCCGGACTCCGGGATCGCGCTGGCCTGCGCCGCCGACGGCGAGAAGCTGACCGCCGACTGCTTCGGCGACACGGTCGCCTGGGTGCCCTGGCGGCGTCCCGGCTTCCAGCTCGGCCTGGACATCGCCGCGGTCAAGGACGCGAACCCGGGGGCCATCGGCTGCGTCCTCGGCGGCCACGGCATCACCGCCTGGGGCGAGACCTCGGAGGAGTGCGAGGCCAACGCGCTCCACATCATCCGCACCGCCGAGACGTTCCTGGCCGAGCGCGGCAGGCCCGAGCCGTTCGGGCCGGTCCTCGACGGGTACGAGGCGCTGCCCGGGGCCGAGCGCCGTGCGCGGGCCGCCGCCCTCGCCCCGTACGTACGCGCGCTCGCCTCGAAGGACCGGCCCCAGGTCGGGCACTTCGACGACTCCGACGCGGTCCTGGACTTCCTCGCCCGCACCGAGCACCCGAGGCTCGCGGCGCTGGGCACCTCCTGCCCGGACCACTTCCTCCGTACGAAGGTCAGGCCGCTGGTCCTGGACCTCCCGCCGGCCGCCGAACTCACCGACGCCGTAAGCCGCTTGAGCGAGCTGCACACCGCATACCGGGAGGAGTACGCCGCCTACTACGAGCGTCACGCCGAGCCCGGCTCGCCCCCGATGCGGGGCGCGGACCCGGCGATCGTGCTGATCCCCGGGGTGGGGATGTTCAGCTTCGGCAAGGACAAGCAGACCGCCCGCGTGGCCGGGGAGTTCTATCTGAACGCGATCAACGTGATGCGCGGCGCGGAAGCCGTCTCCTCCTATGCGCCGATCGAGGAGTCGGAGAAGTTCCGCATCGAGTACTGGGCGTTGGAGGAGGCCAAACTCCGACGGATGCCGAAGCCGAAGCCGCTGGCCAGCCGGGTCGCCCTGGTGACCGGCGCGGGCAGCGGCATCGGCAGGGCCATCGCCCGCCGCCTCGTCGCGGAGGGCGCCTGCGTGGTCGTCGCCGACCTGGACGCCGAGAGCGGGGCCGCCGTCGCCGAGGAACTGGGCGGCCCCGACCGGGCGGTGGCCGTCACGGTCGACGTCACCAGCGAGGAGCAGATCGCCGACGCCTTCGAGGCGGCGGCGCTCGCCTTCGGCGGCGTCGACCTGGTGGTGAACAACGCGGGCATCTCCATCTCCAAGCCCCTGGCGGAGACCACGGCCCAGGACTGGGACCTTCAGCACGCCATCATGGCCCGGGGCTCCTTCCTCGTGGCCCGTGAGGCGGCGCGCATCATGCGCGCCCAGGGCTTCGGCGGCGACCTCGTCTACATCGCCTCCAAGAACGCCGTCTTCGCCGGTCCGAACAATGTGGCCTACTCCGCGGCCAAGGCCGACCAGGCCCACCAAGTGCGACTGCTCGCAGCCGAATTGGGCGGAGACGGCATCCGTGTCAACGGTGTCAACCCGGACGGCGTCGTGCGCGGCTCCGGCATCTTCGCCGGCGGATGGGGGGCGCAGCGCGCCGCGACGTACGGGATCGAGGAGGGGAAGCTCGGCGAGTTCTACGCCCAACGCACCCTCCTCAAGCGCGAAGTGCTGCCCGAACACGTCGCCAACGCCGTGTTCGCCCTCACCGGCGGCGAGTTGACCCACACCACCGGCCTCCACATCCCCGTCGACGCCGGGGTCGCCGGGGCCTTCCTGCGATGAGCGCGCCCACGCGGACCCTCGCCGCGGTCGACCTGGGAGCCTCCAGCGGCCGGGTCATGGTCGGCCGCGTCGGCCCCGACACCCTGGAACTTGCCGAAGCCCACCGCTTCCCCAACCGTCCCGTTCACCTGCCGGAGGGGCTGCGCTGGGACATCCTCGGCCTCTACCGGGGGGTGCTCGACGGGCTGCGCGCGGCGGGCCCGGTCGACTCCCTCGGCATCGACAGCTGGGCGGTCGACCATGGCCTCCTCGACGCCGACGGGGCCCTCCTCGGCAACCCCGTCCACTACCGCGACCGCCGCATCGAAGGCGTCCCGGAGAAGGTGTGGGCCACGGTCCCGCCCGAGGAGCTGTACCGGGCGACCGGCATCCAGTACGCCCCGTTCAACACGCTCTACCAACTCGTCGCCGCCCGCGGCACGCCACAATTCGCAGCCGCGCAAAGGCTGTTGCTGATCCCGGACCTGTTGACGTACTGGCTCACGGGCGAACAGGGCACCGAGCTCACCAACGCCTCCACCACCCAGCTCATCGACCCGCGCACCGCCGATTGGAACCGCGACCTGGCCGGCCGCCTCGGCATCGACCTCGGGCTCTTCGCCCCGCTGCGCCGCCCCGGCGACCCCGCCGGTTCGACGCTTCCCCCGGTCCAGGAGCTGACCGGGCTGCCCGGCCCCGTACCGGTGACGACCGTCGGCTCGCACGACACCGCATCCGCCGTCGCCGCCGTCCCGGCCGCGCGGGGCGAGCGCTTCGCCTACCTCTGCACCGGCACCTGGTCCCTGGCCGGACTCGAACTCGACGCACCCGTCACCACCGAAGCGAGCCGCGAGGCGAACTTCACCAATGAGCTGGGCATCGACGGCACCGTCCGCTTCCTGCGCAACATCATGGGCATGTGGCTGCTCCAGGAGTGCATGCGCACCTGGGGCCGGGACGACATCGCGCCCCTGCTCGCCGAGGCCGCCCGCGCTCCCGCCCTGCGGTCCGTCGTGGACGCCGCCGCACCGGAGTTCCTGGCCCCCGGAGACATGCCCGAACGCATCGCGGCCGCCTGCCGGGCGACCGGCCAGCCCGCGCCCGCCACTTTGGGCGCGACCACGCGCTGCATCCTCGACTCGCTGGCCCTCGCCCACCGGCGCGCGATCCACGAGGCGCAGCGCCTGGCCGACCGTGCGGTCGACGTCGTGCACATCGTCGGCGGCGGAGCGCGCAACGCGCTGCTGTGCCAACTCACGGCCGACGCCTGCGGACTGCCGGTCGTGGCCGGCCCCGCCGAGGCGGCCGCGTTCGGCAACGTCCTCGTCCAGGCACGGGCCCACGGCCTGCCCGGCGATCTCGCCGCCACCCGTGAACTCATCGCCCGCACCCAGCCCTTGACCCGCTACGAGCCGTCGGGAGACCCGGCGGCCTGGGAGGCGGCGGCGCGCCGCACCGAAGGTGCGCGCCGCCTGCACGCTTGACCAGCCACCCCGCCCCGTCACCTACTCCGTCCCATCAACCTCCCTTCATTTCCAGTCCCATCCCTTCCCCTCGCCGAATCGGAGCCGAGTGTGATCAGCCGACGACGACTGCTCAGCACGACCGCCACCGCCCTGGGAACCACCCTCATCGCCGGAGCCATCCCACCCGCACAGGCCGCGGAACGCGGTGCGAAAGGAGCCAGGGGCCTCCGGGTGGGCGGCTCGACCGCCGAGTACGTGAAGAACCCGCTCGGCCTCGGCGCCGCCCGCCCGCGCCTCGGCTGGCCGCTCACCGCCACCGCGCCGGGCCGCACGCAGAGCGCATACCAGATCCGTGTCGCGCTCAGCGAACGGGCCCTGGAGCGGCCCGACGTCTGGGACAGCGGCAAGGTCGAGTCCGCCGACTCGACCCAAGTGGGCTACGGCGGACCGGAGTTGCGCTCCCGTACCCGCTACTACTGGACCGTGCGGGTCTGGGACGACCGGGGCCAGGTCTCCGGCTGGTCCGAACCCGCCTGGTGGGAGACCGGGCTCACCGAAGCCTCGGACTGGTCCGCCGCCTGGATCGGGGCGCCCGCCGCCCTCGTCGGCGCACCGGCCCTGGACGAGGCCTCCTGGATCTGGTTCCCGGAGGGTGACCCGGCGAGCAGCGCCCCGGCCGCGACCCGGTGGTTCCGCGGCGCGTTCGACGTACCGGAGGGAGTGACCCGGGCCCGGCTGGTGCTCACCGCCGACGACGGATACGTCGCCCACCTGGACGGTACGGAAGTGGCGCGCGCCGAACCGGACGAGGTCGCCAGGGCCTGGAGCCGCCCCTCGGTCACCGACGTCACCGAACGGCTCGCCCCCGGCCGCCACGTCCTCGCCATCGCCGCGACCAACGAGGTCACCGGCCCCGCCGGGCTGCTCGGAGCCCTGGAACTGACCACCGCCGACGGCGTACGCACCATCGCCACCGACGACGGCTGGAAGGTCGCCGACACCGAACCCGCGGGCGACTGGCAGGCGTTGGAGTACGACGACGGAGCCTGGCCCGCCGTGAAGGTCCTCGCCGCATGGGGCTCCGGCCCCTGGGGGAAGGTCGCTCCCGCCTACGCGCCCGTCGCCCAGCTGCGCCACGAGTTCCGGCTGCGCCGCAAGCCCGTCGCACGGGCCCGGCTCTACTCCACGGCGCTCGGCCTGTACGAGGCCCACCTCAACGGCAAGCGCGTCGGCACGGACCGCCTCGCACCGGGCTGGACCGACTACGCCCGGCGGATCCAGTACCAGACCCATGACGTCACCGAGCTGCTCGCCTCCGGGGCCAACACCCTCGGCGTGGAGCTGGCGACCGGCTGGTACGCGGGCAACGTCGGCATGTTCGGCCCGCATCAGTACGGCGAACACCCGGCGTTCCTCGGACAGTTGGAGGTTACCTACCGGGACGGAACCACCGAGCGGGTGCTGTCCGGCACCGACTGGCGGGCCGCCACCGGGCCCATCACCCTGGCGGACCTCCTCACCGGCGAGAACTACGACGCCCGCCTGGAGACCGACGGCTGGCTGCGCTCCGGCTTCGACGACGCCGCCTGGGCGAAGGCCGTGCCCGCCGAGGAGGAGGTCACCGCCGAACTGGTCGCGGAGCCCGACGGACCCTGCCGTGTCATCCAGGAGCTGAAGGCCCGGAAGATCACCGAACCCCGCCCCGGCGTCTTCGTCTTCGACCTCGGCCAGAACATGGTCGGCACCGCACGCCTGCGCGTCACCGGACGGGCCGGCACCACCGTGCGCCTGCGCCACGCGGAGGTGCTGAACCCCGACGGCACCGTCTACACCACCAACCTCCGCACCGCCGCCGCGACCGACCACTACACCCTCAAGGGCGGCGGCCGCGAGACGTACGAGCCGCGCTTCACCTTCCACGGCTTCCGCTACGTCGAAGTGACCGGCTATCCGGGCAAGCCACCGCTGGACGCCGTCGTCGGGCGGGTGATCCACACCGACGCGCCCCTCACCATGGAGTTCGAGACGAACGTCCCGATGCTCAACCAGCTCCACAGCAACATCACCTGGGGCCTGCGCGGCAACTTCCTCTCCATCCCCACCGACACCCCCGCCCGCGACGAACGCCTCGGCTGGACCGGCGACATCAACGTCTTCGCGCCCACCGCCGCGTACGCGATGGAGTCCGCGCGGTTTCTCGGCAAATGGCTGAGCGACCTCCAGGACGACCAGACCGCCGACGGAGCCTTCACGGACGTCGCGCCGCACGTCGAAGGCCTCGGCGCGGGCTCGGCCGGCTGGGGCGACGCGGGCGTCACCGTCCCCTGGGCCCTCTACCAGGCGTACGGCGACACCCGGGTACTGGAGCAGGCCTGGCCTTCCATGCTGAAGTGGCTCGACTACCTGGACGCCCACAGCACCGGACGGCTGCGGCCCGCCACCGGCTACGGCGACTGGCTGAACATCGCCGACGACACCCCCAAGGACGTCATCGCCACCGCCTACTACGCCCACAGCGCCGACCTCGTGGCCCGTACCGCCCGGGTCCTGGGCAAGGACCCGGCCCCGTACACCGCGCTGTTCGCGGAGGTCCGCGAGGCCTTCCGTACCGCGTACGTCACCGGCGGCGGCCGGGTGAAGGGCGACACCCAGACCGCCTACGTCCTGGCGCTCTCCATGGACCTCCTGAGCACCGAGGAACGCACCACCGCGGCCGACCGCCTCGTCGCGCTCATCGAGGCGAAGGACTGGCATCTGTCCACGGGCTTCCTCGGCACCCCGCGCCTGCTCCCCGTCCTCACCGACACCGGGCACACCGATGTGGCGTACCGTCTGCTGCTCCAGCGGACCTTCCCGAGCTGGGGCTACCAGATCGACCGCGGGGCCACGACGATGTGGGAGCGCTGGGACTCCATCAAGCCCGACGGCAGCTTCCAGGACGCCGGGATGAACTCCTTCAACCACTACGCGTACGGCTCGGTGGGGGAGTGGATGTACGCCCACATCGCGGGCATCGCCCCCGCCGCCCCCGGCTTCCGCGAGGTGACCGTGCGGCCCCGGCCCGGCGGCGGCATCACCCGTGCCCGGGGCCGCTTCGCCTCCCTACACGGGCCGATCACCACCGACTGGAAGACGGAGAAGGGCCGTTTCCACCTGACCGTGGGCCTGCCCGTGAACACCACCGCCGAGG
Organism: Streptomyces sp. SID14515; assembly: GCF_010548505.1. Lineage (NCBI taxonomy): Bacteria > Bacillati > Actinomycetota > Actinomycetes > Kitasatosporales > Streptomycetaceae > Streptomyces > Streptomyces sp. SID14515. Next base: position 85,901 of record NZ_JAAGMH010000053.1, read on the forward strand.
TGTGGATCCCGGCGGGCCGGGCCGAGGACGTGACGCATACCGGCGCCCGGTTCCTGCGGCTGGAGGACGGCTGCGCGGTGTTCGCCGTCGGTTCGGGAAGCCATCGCTTCGCGGTCTGAGCCCGCCAGGGCGACAGGCGTGCGCCGTACCGGCGGTCAGGCACCGCCGGTACGGCGCACGCGCGCTCTTGAGCCGATGCTCCTCAGCCGCGGTCGAGCGCCTCGGCCGCGTCGGCCAGCTCCCGCACCTGATCCTCGGTCAGATGCCGCACTTCCCGGATCAGCGCCGCGACGTCGGCAACCTCCGGCGAGGGGCCGCCGCCCCGCGCCGGAGGGCTTACGCCGGTCAACGAGGCCAGGACGGCGACCGGTACGCCGAGCACCGCGGCGAAGCCGTCGAGCAGCTCGGCGTCGAGATCCTTCGCACCGTCGCGCACCATGCGGATCGTCGATGCGGCCTTGCACACTCCGGACATCAGGCACATCGTCTTGGCGACGGCCGACGCGTTCAGGTTGCGCAGGGCGAGCAGGTGCACCAGCAAGGAGCCGAAACCCGGCGGACCGGCGTCCTGCGGGGGCCGCACAAGAGTCCGTGCGGGACGCGGTTGCGCGGCGAGCGTCCGGGCACGTGCGCGCAGGCGCCGGCGGTCGGCGGCGGAGAGGGACAGCGTGTGCTGCACCAGAGAAGAGACCCAGCCGCCCGCCGCGCCTTCCAGGTCCAGCGCGCCCTCCGGCAGCGGAAGACCGGCGACGACAAGGAGGTCGTTGCCGTCCAGGCCGACCCGTCCGGCGAGTTCGCGCAGGAACTCCTCGTCCGGAGGATGCCCGGGAGGAACCGGGATCCCCGCCGACCGGGCCAGCCGCGCCACGAGGACATCAGGGGTGGGGTACGCGGATATCTCCATCGCCGCCACCGTAGCGAAGGAGGCGGCGATGGAGAACGCGGGCACCCGCTCGAAGCGTTCGACGCCTGTGCGACGGGCCGCGCCGTCGTCACCCCTCGCGCCGTGACCGCCAGAGCAGCCAGATGAAGTAGGGCGCTCCGATCACGGCGGTGAGCAGTCCGACCGGGATCTGCGCCGGAGCGATGATCGTCCGGCCGACCGTGTCGGACACGACCACCAGCAGCGCGCCGAGCAGCGCACTCAGCGGAACGACCCGCACATGACGACGGCCCACCAGGGCCCGTGCCGCGTGCGGGGCGACGAGGCCGACGAACCCGATCACGCCGACCGCCGCGACGGCACCCGCCGTCAGGAGGACGGCAAGGCTCAGCAGGCCCAGCCGGGTGGCCCCGATCCGTACGCCGAGCAGGGCGGGCGTCTCGTCGTCCAGCCCGATCAGGTCCAGTTCACGGCGCATCACCGCGAGGACGGGCAGGGCGACGACCAGGGCCACCAGCACCGGAATCAGCTCGGGGAACGTCCGCCCGTACGTCGACCCGCCGAGCCAGGCCAGCGCCTTCGTCTCGTTGTACGGGTCGGTGAGCACGATCAGCAGACTGACGAACGCGCCCGCGCCCGCCTGGACCCCGATGCCGATCAGCACCAGCCGGTTCTGCTCCAGACCACGCCGTGCGGCAAGACCGAACACCAGCCCCGCCGCGGCCGCCGCACCGGCCAGCGCGGAGCCGCTGATCAGCCAGAAGCTCGCCAGCGGTACGACGGTGAGAACGGCCACCGCCCCCACCCCGGCCCCGCTGACGACGCCGAGAACGCCCGGCTCCGCGAGCGGATTGCGCGACACCGCCTGGACGACGGCGCCCGCGACGGCCAGCGCCGCACCGGCCAGCAGGGCGGCGGCCACCCGGGGGACGCGCGTGTCGAGGATGTACGTGACCAACCGGCCGGAACGGCCGGTGAGCCAGTTGCCCACATCGCCCAGGAGCAGTGTCGCGTCGCCGAACAGCGTCGCCGCCACCACCGCGCCGAGCAGCGCCAGGACCGTCACCGTCAGGGCGAGGACGAACGCGCGCCGGCTGCGCAGCCGGGCGAACGCCGTAGAGCCGCTGTCCGAGCCCATGTCGCGCGACCGGTAGGCCAGGACGACCAGGACGAGCGCGCCGAAGCAGGTCGTGACGATGCCGGTGGGCACCTCGGCCCCCGCCTGGGCGCCGAACACCGCACGCAGCAGCACATCCGCGCCGAGCACCACGAGCACACCCGCGAGCGCCGACGCGGGGATGAACGCGCGGTGCCGGACCAGGCCCGGGATCCAGGTGCTGAGCAGCCGCACCACGGCGGGCGCGCACAGCCCGACGAAGCCGACCGGCCCCGCGACCGCCACCGACACCGCCGCCAGCAGCACCGCGAGGATCACCGCGACGCTGCGCGTCAGCCGGGGGCTCACCCCCACGACCGCCGCCCCGTCGTCGCCGAGGGCGAGGATGTCCAGCCGCCTGCCCAGCAGCATGAGCCCGGCGAACGCCAGGAGCGCGACCGGGGCCAGCCGGTCGATGGACTGCATGCCGATCTGGGCGAGCGAACCGTTGCCCCACGCGAACAGCCCGGTCGTCTGCTGGGAGCGCAGGAGCAGCAGCATCCCGCTCAGCCCGGACAGGGCGAGGGTGAGCGCCGAACCCGCCAGCACCAGCCGGATGGGCCCGGCCCCCGCCCGCGACAGACCGAGGACGACACCCGCCGCAAGCAGCCCGCCGAGGAACGCCGTGGCTCCGGCCGGCAGCGCGGGCAGCGTGATGCCGAACGCGGCGACCGCGACCACCGCGAGATACGCGCCCGCGTTCACGGCGAGCGTGTCGGGGGAGGCCAGCATGTTGCGCGACACCGACTGGAGGGCCGCGCCCGCCGCGCCGAGCGCGCAGCCGACGAGGAGCCCAGCGGCGAGCCGGGGCAGCCGGGAGTCCAGCACCACGGCGGCCGTCTGCTCGTGGGCTGTCCGGTCGGACGACGAGCCGGTCGCGAGCTGCCAGAGCGTGTGCAGATCGACGGCGGCGGTGCCCTGGCTCACGTGCACGACCGCGAGGGCCGCCAGGGCGAGGAGCCCCGCGAGCGCCAGCAGGAACATCCGGCCGCGACGGGCCGGCGGGCCGGCCGGCACCGGGGCGACGGCCCCGGCCGGACCGGCCGCGCCCGCCGCCGTCTTCACGGGGGCGGGCGGGGCGGTTGTGGTGCGTGTGCTCATCGTCAGTCGGTCAGCGCGCCGACGAGGGCGTCGATGTACTCGCGCATCGACGCGGTGCCGCCGAACATCCAGACGCCGTCGGGCAGCCGGTGGACCTCGTCGTTCTTGACGAACGGGAGGGACTTCCACACCGCGTTGTCCTTGAGGCCGTCGGCGAACGGGTCGCCGCCGTCGGAGTCGTTGGCGATGTACGCGAACTGCGCGTCGCCGATCTTCGTGAGGCCCTCGACATCGGTCGCGGCCAGGCCGTAGGCCTTGTCGCCCTTCAGCTTCCACGGGTCGACGAGCCCGAGTTCGGTGTTGACGTCGGAGAGCAGCGAGCCCTTGACGTACGGGCGGACCGAGACCTGGTTGCCCTCCTGCCAGCCGTCGGCGAACGCGACCTTCTCGCCGTCGAGACCGGCGTCCGCGAGCTTCTTCTTCCCGTCCGCGACCGCCTTGTGGAAGGAGTCGACCTCGGACTTGGCCTTGTCCTCGGTGCCGGTGGCTTCGGCGATGAGGTTGACGGTGTCGATCATCTGGTCGATCTGACGGCTCGCGTCGGCCGAGCGGACCACGACGACCGGGGCGGCCTTGGACAGCTGCGCGATGGCGGAGTCGGACAGGTCGGTCGTGGCGACGATGAGGTCGGGCTTGAGAGCGGCGACGGTGGCGACGCTGGGCTCGCCCCGGGTGCCTATGTCCTTGACGCCCTTGGTGAGCGGCGCGGCCTTGTCGTACGCGGTGTAGCCCTTGACGTCGGCCACACCGACCGGCTGGACGCCGAGGGTGACGAGCGTCTCGACGACGTTCCACTCGGTGCCGACGACGCGCTTGGCGGGCCCGTCGAGGGTGATCTTCTTGCCGCGGGAGTCGGTGACCGTCACCGCGCTGTCCCCGGCGGACTCCTTCTTCGGCGCCTCGGTGGTGCCGCAGGCCGTGAGGGCGAGCGCGGCCGCGGCGGCGAGGACGGGCCACGTCAGGTGCTGGTTCTTCATGAGGGTGTTCAGGGCCTTTCGGAGCGAAGGTGGTGGCGGCCGACCGCGCGGGTGCGTGGGATGCCGGTGGAGGAATCGGGTTCGACGTCGATGCGGATGCCGTAGGCGTCGCTGAGCCGCTCGGGGGCGTACACCTCGGCGGGCGTGCCGGCGGCGACGATCCGCCCGGACGCGAGCAGGACGACCTGGTCGGCCACGGCGGCGGCCTGGTCCAGGTCGTGCAGCACGACCCCGACGGTGACGCCGTGGGTGTCGGCCAGATCGCGGACGAGGTCGAGGATCTCCACCTGGTAGCGCAGGTCGAGATAGGTCGTCGGCTCGTCGAGAAGGAGTACGTCGGTGTCCTGGGCCAGGCAGCAGGCGAACCAGACGCGCTGCAACTGCCCGCCGGACAGGCTCTCCACCCCGCGGTCGGCGAACTCGGCGAGGTCGGTGACGGCCAGCGCGTGCTCGACCATCCGGGCCCCGTCCGGGTCGGACCCCCGGAGCCCGCCCCGGTACGGGTGCCGGCCGAATCCGACCACGTCGCGCACGCTGAGCCCGGCCGGCGCGTTCCGGCTCTGCGCGAGCAGGGTGACGCGGCGGGCGAAGTCGGAGCGCGACAGGGCGAGCGCGTCGACGGGCTCGGCGTCCTCGGCCTGGGCCGCCACGGTCACGGTGCCGGTACGGGCCTTGTGCAGCCGGGCCACGGCCCGCAACAGGGTGGACTTCCCGCTGCCGTTCGGCCCGATGAGTGCGGTGACGCGACCGCGCGGCAGCCGGAGGTCGGCCCTGTGCACGACGTCCGTACGGTCGTACGCGATCGTCAGGTCGCGGGCGTCCAGTCCGGCGTCGGGTTCGGGGTCCGCGAAGGACACGGCCGCGCCGGGACCGGCAGCGGCGGTCATGGCGGGGGCACCGGCAGCGGGCGCGGAGCGCCGACGCGGCGGTGGGTCTTCTCGGTCGAGGGCAGGAGCGATCACGCCGTGAGGTTAGCCTAGCCTAAGTTCTCCGGGTCAAGGGGGATCCGGAATCGTGTCCTCCGCGTGATCGTGGGCGGTCGGCCGACCGGTAGGTGTTCGCCTCCGGCGGTGGCGTCGGGAGGGGTGATCCGGTGTGAAAACCCTCGGACGGCGGTACTTTCCGGCCGAAGCGGCGGTTTGGTGCATCAAGGGACTCCGGCGTATTCGCAGGTCAGGCGGTCGTTTCGCATTGAACCGCCGAAGTCTGTCCATATGCTGGACGACTCGCGCGATGTGCCTGAGCTGCCCGAATGACCATTCGGTCGGGTCGAACACTCGTCTGCGGCTGGAAGCTGGCCGTCGATGTGCGCCTACTTTCCGCATGCGTAAGACTCCTGACCGCAATCAGGCACCCGACCAAGGAGTTTTCACCAATGCGACGCAACCCTCACGCCATCTTCGCAACCGTCACGGCGAGCGCCCTTCTGCTCGGCGGTTTCGCGGCCGCCACCGCGCAGGCCGCACCGGTGAAGGCGGAGAGCCTCTACGCACCCTCCGCGCTCGTCCTCACCGTCGCCCGGGGCGAGGACCCGCTGACCGCCACCGTGGAGCGGGCCGTCACGCTCAGCTGTGCCCCCACCGCCGAGGGAACGCACCCCACGCCCGCCGCGGCCTGCAAGGAACTGGCATCGGTCCAGGGCAAGTTCTCCGAACTGACCGCCGGCCCGTCGAACCGGACCTGTACCCGCCAGTGGGACCCGGTCGTGGTGACCGCGCACGGTGTCTGGCAGGGCAAGCCGGTCCAGTTCAGCACCACGTACGGCAACGCCTGCGAGATGGCGGGCAGCATGAACGACAACGCCGTCTTCGCCTTCTGATCCACTGATCCACCGGGGTGTGCCGACGCCCGAGTGACGGAGCACGACCCGTCCTCCTCCCCGCCCGAACGCGTCCGGCGACCCGCCCCACCCGGCGTGCCCCGCACACGCCCCCGTCCACGACGACCGGGAGCCACGCGGTCGCCCCAGCCGTTTCCGCCGCGGCCGGCAGCGACCCGCCCCGGTCGGTTGGCCCACCTCCGGCCGGTCGGCCGCGACCGGTCGGCTTCGTCAGTCGGAGGACTCCTGCGTCACCCGAGTGCCCGGATGGCGCAGCGAGATCAGGAACGCCACGGCCAACGCGATGGCCATCCCGTAGAACACCCACTGGTTCGCCTCGGCGAAGTCCATCCGGATCGCCGCCATCGAGTCCCGTACGGTCTCGGCCACCTGCCAGGAGCCGGACGGTCCCCGGGAGTCCGCGTGACCGGTCACCGACTGCGCGACGGACTCGGCGATGTCGTGCGCCTCCCCGTCGGGCAGGCCCTTGCTCCGCAGCGTCTCGTCCACCTTGGTGATCGTCGTATGGGTCAGCATGGTGCCGTAGACGGCAAGACCGATGCTGGCGGCGAAGTTGCGCACGGTCTGGGTGATGCCGGTGACCTCGCCGTACGAGGCGTCGATCGCCCGGTTCACCGCGTCCGTCGAGGCCGGCGCCAGCAGCAGTCCGATGCCCGCGCCCGCCATGGCCGCGTACAGCCATTGGTCGTGCATGGACAAGGACGTCAACTTCCCCGCCCACAGGGCGAACCCGACCGCACCGAGCGCCGTGCCGAGCTTCATCGCCGGACGCGCGCCACGCTTGTCGAGGATCCGGCCGCCCCACTGCGAGGCGAGTCCGAAGCCGATGAAGAAGTACAGGAGGTACAGCGCGGCCTGGTTCGGCGAGGCGCTCAGCGAGACCTGCGCGTACACGGAGGCGAAGAAGAACACCGGGACGAACGCCATCATGGCGAAGAACAGGACGGCGTTGTCGACGCGGAACGCCAGATCGCGGAAGACCCGCAGTTTGATCAACGGGAAGCGGGTGCGCAGCTCGAACCGGCAGAACACCGCCAGCACCAGCAGCCCGCCCGCGATACAGGCCCAGGTGGCGACGGAGTCCCAGCCCCAGGTCCCCGCCTGCTGCAGACCGAGCACCGTCAGCCCCATGCCGACGGCGACCATCGCCGCGCCGGGCAGGTCCAGCGGCTCGCGGCGGGCCCGGTCCGGGATATGGGCCAGCAGCGCCAGTACGACGGCGATGACGGCGATCGGGACGTTGACCCAGAAGATCGCCCGCCAGGTCCACGCGGTGAGCCAGCCGCCGAGCAGCGGCCCGACCGCGGTCAGCGCCCCGGACACCCCGAAGAACAGCGCCAGCGCCCGGCCCCGCCGCTCCACCGGGAAGACGGCGATCACCACGGCGAGCGCGGCGGGGAACATCAGTGCGGCGCCGATGCCCTGGACGGCCCGGAAGCCGATCAGCCAGGCCTGCGCGAAGTCCCCGGAGGGCACGGCGCCGCACAGCGCGGAGGCGATGACGAAGACCAGGGTGCCGATCAGCATCACGCGGCGGTGACCGAAGATGTCGGACAGCCTTCCGCCCAGGGCGAAGAAGGCGGCCAGCGTCAGCAGATAGGCATTGACGACCCACTGCATCTGCGAGGAGGTGAGCCCGAGTTCGTCGATGATGTCAGGGGCGGCGATCGCGACGATCGTCTGGTCGATGAACGTCATCGACACGGCGAACAGCATGGCCGCGAGAGCGAGGCCCTGATTCGGCGGGGTGCCCCGCCGGGCCGCCGTTCCCGGCTCCGATGACTTCGGACCGGGGGCGCCCTTGTCCGGGATGTCTCTGCCCATGCGTCCATGCTCCTCGGACTGCCGCAGTGCTGCATCCCGAGCCGCGAACGCGTCCCCGCCGCAGGGCGCATTCCAGGGGAGGGCGGGGAGGTCGCGCGCGCTACTTGCCCGCCGCGGATCCCGCGTACGGGAGCAGGGCCATCTCGCGGGCGTTCTTGATGGCCGCCGCCATCTGCCGCTGCTGCTGGGCGCTGATCCGGGTGACCCGCCGGCTGCGGATCTTTCCCCGGTCGGAGATGAACCTCCGCAGCAGATCGGTGTCCTTGTAGTCGATGTACGTGATCCTGGCGGCGTCCAGGGGGTTCGGCCGATTCTTGAGCGGCTTGCGGGGGTCCTGCTGACGGGCCATGAGTCTTCCTCGTGCTCGATGTGCTCGGATTGTTCGGTGAGTTGGGGTGATCGGTGGATCCGGTGTGCGGGTGATACGGGCCGGGTCGGTGGATCCGGTCAGTGGACCGGGTCCAGGAGCGCGTCGAAGGCGGCGGGCAGGCTCTTCCACGCCTCCCGCCCGGAGCCGTACTCCTCGTCCGTGAGCAGGCAGGAGTCCAGCAGCCCGGTCAGACCGTCGCGGTCGAGGCCGGGGGAGACGAAGACCAGGTGCTGACAGCAGTCGCCGTGCTCGGGGTGCCAGTCCAGCGCGGCGGCCGCCCGCCGGTAGGGCGGCACCATCGACCAGGCGGCGTCCGGGAGCGAGGCGAGCCAGGGGCCGGTGTTCTCCACGCAGAGCGCGCCGCCCGCCGCATCCCAGGAGAGCAGCGTGTCGGGCCGGTCCGCGAGCCAGAACCGGCCCCGGCTGCGGGCCGCCGCGCAGCTCAGGTCCTCCAGCGCGTCGAGGAGGCGCTCGGGATGGAAGGGCCGGTGCCGCCGCCACACGAGCGTGCCCACCCCGGCCTCCTCCGCCTCCTGCGGCAGCAGCGCACAGGCCGGGTGCTGGCCCGCGTCCGCCGCCTCCACGTCGAACCCCGCGAACGCGAGCCGGGCCAACTCCGCCGACCCGGCCGCCGCCTGACGGGCAGTCGGATGAAGCTGCCGGATCAGCGCGCGGTCCTCGTCGTCGGCCGCGGGGCTCGGCGCCACGGCCAGGACGGGCGCGTACTCCACCTGCCGGGCCCAGGTGTCGCCGATGGTTCGCCGGTCGCCCGGCGCCGCCGCGAGACCGGCCTCGGCCAGATCGTCGCCGTTGGAGAGGCAGGGCAGGACGAGGGTGGGGTCGACCGCCGCGAACACATTGGTCACCTCGGCGGCGGTGGTGTGCGCGGCGATCACCTCGGCCATGGACTTCGGCTCGACGGAGTCCCAGAGCTCCAGAACGGCGAGGCGGGTCACCCCGTCCCCGGCCAGCCGTTCGAGCTCGGGCACGAGGTCCTCGCGCAGCGCGCAGCAGGCGCATTCGTTGACCAGCGGCGTCTCGCCGGAGGCCAGCTCGCCCCCGGCGTCCCGCAGGGAGCGGCGGACCGTCCCGCCGGTGGCCGTCGCGAGGTCGTGATGGAGCGCGACGCTGTGCGGAACGTCCCGCAGCAGCCCTTCCACCACATCGCGGCGCGCCTCGGAGTGCAGACCGCAGACGATGACGACGGGCAGTTTCGCGCGGTGCTCGCTCACCGGGCCTCACCGCGTCCGTAACGGCGCTCGAATCGCTCCACGCGTCCGGCGGTGTCCAGGACGCGGGCGGTTCCGGTGTAGAAGGGGTGGCTCGCGGAGGAGATCTCCACGTCGACCACCGGGTAGGTGTTGCCGTCCTCCCAGTCGACGGTGCGGTCGCTGGTCATGGTCGAGCGGGTCAGGAACGCGAAGTCGGCGGCCTTGTCGCGGAAGACGACGGGGCCGTACGAGGGGTGGATTCCGGGCTTCATGGCGATGTCCTAGGGGTGTGCTTCAGGGTCGGGCTTCAGGGTCGGGCGTCGGGGGAGTGGGTGCTTCAGCGTTCCTCGCGGAAGTCGACATGGCGACGGGCGACCGGGTCGTACTTGCGCAGCACCATCCGGTCGGGGTCGTTCCGCCGGTTCTTGCGGGTGACGTAGGTGTAGCCGGTCCCCGCGGTGGAGCGGAGCTTGATGACCGGGCGTACTTCGTTGCGAGCCATGGGCGCTACTATATGGCAATGGTTTCCATTTTCAATAATGGATGCGTCGAAGGAGAGGTAGGTAACTTTCATGTCCGCCCACTGCCAACTGACCGGCTCGCAGCCGGGATTCGGCAACAACATCTCCCACTCGCACCGCCGGACATCCCGTCGGTTCGACCCGAATGTCCAGCGCAAGCGGTACTGGCTGCCGGGTGAGGGGCGGTATGTGCGCCTCACGCTTAGTGCCCGGGCGATCAAGACCATCGACACCATCGGCATCGAAGCCGCGGTCGCGCGCATCCGTGCGCGGGGAGGGAAGGTCTGATGGCGAAGAAGAGCAAGATCGCGCGGAACGACAGGCGTCGGGCGACCGTCGACCGCTACGCCGCCCGCAGGGCCGAGCTGAAGGAGATCATCCGCCGTCCCGGTACGCCGGAGCGCGAACGTGCCGCCGCCGTCGAGGAGTTGCGGCGTCAGCCGCGCGATGCCAGCGCCACCCGGGTCCGCAACCGGGACAGTGTCGACGGCAGGCCCCGGGGGTATCTGCGCAAGTTCGGCCTCTCCCGGGTCCGGATGCGCGAACAGGCCCACGCGGGATTTCTGCCAGGTGTGACCAAGTCCTCCTGGTAGCACCGGCCGCTTTCCCGGTGACGCCGGGCTGAGCGGGTGGAGGCCGGCGGGTGGTGGTGTGACGGGGTCCGCCACCGCTCGCCACCACCCGCGACCTCGCTCTCAGCGGCCGACCGGATCGGCGTGCGCTCCGTCCCCGGGGGTGAGGAGGGCGAGGTGGCCGCCGTCGTCCAGGGGCGTCGGGACGGTCAGGGTCGTGACCTGGGCCGCCCGGTCCGCGTCGAAGATATGGACCTCGCCGTGGCCGCCGCGGCTGACCGCGACCAGGCCGCCGCCGGGGGAGGCGGCGACGGCCCGCCGCTGCACACCGTCCCAGGGGGTGCCGCCGGGGCGGGGCGCGCCGGACATGGCGGGCAGGGGTAGCCGCGCGCCCACCGCCGGGCGGGAACCGGCGACCGGGGGCGCGGTGAGCAGGATGAGTTCGTCGCCGTCCGGGTGGACCCGGGTGTACGCGATGTGGCGTGCGGTCACCGCGAGCCGGAAGACCAGCCCCGGGCCCAGGTCCAGCCGGCCCGTGACGCCCGTGTCGAGGTCGTGCCACCAGGCGTCGTTGGACCAGTCGGGCCACTGCCCGGGGTCACCCGAACCGCCGCGCACGCAGGACCAGAGCCTGCGCCGTACGGGGTCGAGCCGCAGGTAGTAGCCGCGCCCGCCGGACCTCCCGTCGGCGGACCAGGGCAGCGGGGCCTCGGGCGCGAGGTCGTCCCCCTTCCGCAGTGCGCGATGCACCCCCGAGCCGGCGGCGGCGAACACCCGCCCGGTGAGCGGGTCGTGGGCATCGCCATGTCCGTCGTCGTCCGGCAGGGCGATCCGCCGGACCGGGGTCGCCGGTGGGCAGGCGGGGGCTGAGCGCATCAGGTCGCGGTGCCGGTGGACCAGGAGTTCGCCGGGCTCCCGGTGGCGCAGCACCACGAGCGGGGACGGTCCGCCGAGGACCGTGACCCCCGGCTCGCCGGTGCGCCCCCGTACGCGTACGGCGACGGCCCCGTCCGGTGCGTCGAGGTCGACGGCGGTCAGAAGTCCCGTCCAGGCCTCCTCGTTACGGCCGAGGCCGGTGGTCACCGCGAGGTGTCGGCCGTCCGGATCCGCCGCCAGGTGCTCGGCGGGGACCGCGACCGGTATCCGCCGCCGGACCAGCGGCCGGCCCGCGCCGGGGGCGTAGGGGTCGAGGACCAGCAGCTCGCCCGCCCGGTCGTCCACGCAAGCGGTGAGGTCGCCCGGCAGGGCGAGGAACCCCGCGTGCTCGGCGAGGTGCCGGTGGTTCAGCTCCGCCCGCTCCGTGCCGTCCGGAAGGTCCAACAGGCTGATCCGCCCGGCGACATGGTCGGAGACCAGGAGGCGCGGCGGCGTCCGGGGCGAGGGGTGAGGGGTGCGGGTGTGGGGGTGGGTGTGGGCACGGGGGTGAGGCATGGCGAACTCCTGGCATCGGCGGGAACCCTGCTGGCTTTATTGGAAATGATAATCATGTGTAAGGTTTCGGTTTGTGGCGGGGATGCTCCCGGGGCTCCGCCGCCACTGCCGCATCCCCGGGACCACACAGGAACGTTGAGGGACCGCCGATGCCACGAACCGCGCTGAGAGTCCGACGCTGGGCCGCGATCGCCGTACTGGGCGGCCTGCTGGCCGGCTGCGGGACCGAGAACGCCGACACCGGGAAACCGGCTGCGGCGGCCGGTGCCGAAGCCCGTACGAGCACGGAGGTGCGGCCCATCGAGGCCGCCACCCGGATCACCGACGCCAAGGGCGTCACGGTCTCGCTGCCCAAGCCGCCGGAGAAGATCGTCTGCCTGGTCGCCCTCTGCGACGACATACTCGTCGAGCTGGGCCTGACCCCCACGGCCACCAACTCCCAGGTGCTGGCGCATCCGAAGTTCCTGGGCGAGGCGAAGGCCGCGAAGGTGCCGGTCGTGCCCGGCGGCTTCCTCAGCCCCGAGGTCGAGGCGATCCTGTCCCACCGCCCCGACCTGGTGATCGGCCTGGAGGACACGCACGGCAAGCTGGCCCCCGCGCTGAAGGGCGCCACGACCTTCTGGCCCGTCCAGCCCGGATCCTGGCAGGACAGCGTCGGCTACCTGCGGGACCTCGCCGCGCTCACCGGCCGCACCGCACAGGGCGAGCGGGCGGAGAAGGCCTTCCGCAACCGCCTGGCGGAGGCGGAGAAGCGGAAGAGCGACAAGACCGCGCTGATCGTCTACGGCAGCGACGAGAACTTCGGTGTGGCCACCCCGGAGACCGATGTGGCGGCCGGACTGTTCCCGAAGATCTCCCACTACCCCTGGAAGAGCCGAGGCGTCGAGGGCAGTTACAGCCTGGAGGAGATCCTCGCCCGGGACGTCGACGTCCTGTTCGTGGAGACCCTGTCCTTCGGCGCCCCGGACGGCAAGCTCTCCGACAAGCTGGCGAAGAACCCGCTCTGGTCACGCATCCCCGCCGTGAAGAACGGCAAGGTCATCGAGGTCGACTCCGAGGTATGGGCCAAGGGGCGCGGCACCCGGTCCCTGGGCGTCGTCCTCGACGAGGCGACGGCCGCACTGCGGTGAGGCGTCCGCCCGTCGCGCTGCTCTGCCTGGGCGCGGTGGCCCTGGCGAGCGCCGTCTGCGCGCTCAGCCTCGGCACACCGTACGTCCCGCCCGGCAGGCTCCCGGCCACGCTGGGGTCCGACGGGCTCGCGGGGCTCGTCGTCACCGAACTGCGGCTGCCCCGCATGGTGCTGGCGCTGCTCGCCGGCGCCTGCCTGGGAGCGGCGGGCCTCGTCCTCCAGGAGGCCCTGCGCAACCCGCTGGCCGTGCCGGAGATGCTGGGGGTCTCCTCCGGCGCCGCCCTGGGCGTCGCGGCCCCGCTGGTCCTGGCCCTGTCCGTGCCGCTCGGGCTGCAGCCGTTCCTCGCCCTGGCCGGGGCGGCGCTCGGCGGCCTGCTCACCCTGGTCGCCGCCGGATTCGGGCGGAGCCCCTCGGCCGTCCTGCTGACCGGAGCCGCCGTCGCGGCCGCGCTCCAGGCGGGACTGCTGGTGCTGATGGTCATGGCCGACCAGCTCGACCTCCAGCTCATCTACCGCTATCTGCTGGGCAGTCTGTCCGCCCGCACCTGGGACGACGTCACCGGTCTGCTGCCCTGGCTCGCCGTGGCCGTCCCGGCGCTGGTGCTGTGCGTGCCGGTGCTCGGGGTGCTGCGGCTGGGCGACGACGACGCCCGTGCGCTGGGCGTACGGGTCGAACGGGCGCGGGTGGCCGCGCTGGGCATCGCCGTCGTCCTCATCGCCCCCGTCGTCGCGGTCTGCGGTCCGGTGGCCTGGGTCGGCTTCCTCGCCCCGCACCTCGCCCGCCGCCTCCGCCCGGACGGCGGCGCGGCCGGGTGGCTCGTCCGGTCGGCGGTGTGCGGCGCGATCGTCGTGCTGTGCGCCGATCAGCCGGCCCGGCTGGCACTCGCCCCGGTCGAGACGCCCGTCGGCGCCTGGACCGCCCTGGTCGGGGTGCCGGTCGGGGTGGTGCTGCTGAAGCGGGGGAGGCGGCCGGCCCGGGACCGGGGGGCCGTGGTCCTGTCCGCGCCGGGGAGTTCGCCGGTGTCGGGTGGTTCGCCGTTGCCGGACGGCCCGCCGGTGTCGGACAACCCGCCGGTGTCGGACGGCCCGCCCGTATCGGCGAGTCCGTCCGTACCGAGGGGCCCGTCCGCACCGGGGGGCCCGTCCGTACCGAGGGGCCCGTCCGCACCGGGGGGCCCGCCGGACGTCCCCGCTCCCGTCCTGCGGAAGGCGGAACGATGACTCTGCTCGATGTCGTGCCCGGACCGGCCCGACGCGCTCTGCGCGCACCGGGCATCCGGATGGGCGGCCTGGCGGTGCTCGTCGCGCTGGTCGCCTGCGCGGATCTGTTCGCCGGCCGGGGCGTCACCCCCGACGGCGTACGGGCCGTGCTGCTCGGGGTCGGCGACGACCCCACCGCCGAGCACATCGTGCTCCAACTGCGTCTGCCGCGGCTACTGGTGGCGCTGGTCGCCGGGGCCTGCCTCGGAGTGGCCGGGCTGGTGCTCCAGTCGGCCCTGCGCAACCCGCTGGCCGGACCCGAGGTCACCGGCGTCACCCCTGGTGCGGTGCTCGGCGCGGTGGCCGCGACCGGCCTCGGCCTCGCGGGCTGGGAGTCCCCCACGGCCGTGGTCGTGGCGGCCTGCCTCGGCGGCTTCGCCGGAGCGGGGCTGCTGTGGCTGCTCGCCGGGCGGGACCGGGGCGACCCGGAGCAGACCGCTGTCTACGGGGTCCTCGTGTCGGCGGTGCTCGCCGGGCTCACCGCCGTGGTCCTCCTGGTGGCTCCCGGTGAACTCGGCAGCGTCGTCCAGTGGTTGATCGGCTCCACCGAGGGCCGCGTGTGGCAGCACTGGAATCTGCTCTGGCCGTGGGCCGCCTTCTGGGGTGCGGCGGCCTGGCTGCTCGCCGGACCGCTGACCCTGCTGCGCTGCGGCGACGAACAGGCCGCTGCGGCGGGTCTGGCCACCGGCCGGGGCCGGGGAGCGGCACTCGTGTGCGCGGTGGCACTGACGGCCGGCGCCGTATCGGCGGTGGGTGCGCTCGGCTTCGTAGGACTGCTGGTGCCCCATCTGGCGCTGGCCGTGTTCGGCGCGGACCTGCGCATCACGCTCCCGGGCACCGCGCTGCTCGGTGCGGCGGTGGTGTGCGGGGCGGACGCCGCCGCCCAACTGCTGTCCCGGCTGCTGGCCACCGCGTGGGAAGCGGACCGGCTGACCCTTCCGGTCGGCGCACTGACCACCTTCGTGGGGGCGGGGCTGCTGATGGTCGTGGCACGGCGACGGGCGGACGAGCGATGACGGCGAGCAGCGAGGCGCGGACGCGGCAGGACGACGTGGACATGGACATGGACGTGCACGTGCGCGTGGGCGTGGGCGGAACAGGGGTGCAGCGATGAGGAGGGCGGCATGCCGGAAGGCCTGACAGAACAAGTGGACACAAGCCCGGGGGAGGTGACCGGTCCGGGTGTGGAGTCCGGTGTGGAGCCCGGTCCGGATGTGGTGCGGGCGGAAGGGCTGGCCTTCGGCTACCCGGGACGCATGGTGCTGCGCGGAGTGGACCTGAGTATCCGTGCCGGCGAACTGGTCGCCCTGATCGGTCTCAACGGATGCGGCAAGAGCACCTTCCTCAAACTCGCCGCAGGGCTTCTCGCCCCGAGCGGCGGCCGCGTCCTGCTCGAAGGCGACGACGTGGCCCGACTGCCCCGCCGCACCGCCGCCCGACGTGTCGCCCTGCTCCACCAATCGGCTCCGAACGTGCCTGGTTTGACGGTACGTCAACTAGTGCGGCAAGGGCGTTATGCGGCCCGGGGGCCGCTGGGGATGCTGCGGGAGGGCGACGATGAGGTGACGTCCAGGGCGCTCGCGGACGTCGGTGTCACCGCCTGGGCCGACCGGCCGGTGGACGCGCTGTCGGGGGGTGAGCGCCAACGGGTCCGGCTGGCCATGGCGCTGGCCCAGGACGCCCGCGTGCTCTTCCTCGACGAGCCGACGACGTATCTCGATCTGCGGCATCAGCTGGAGGTGCTCCAGACGGTCGTACGGCTGCGCGCGGAGCGCCGGTTGACGGTGGTGATGGTGCTGCATGACCTGAACCACGCCGCCCGGTTCGCCGACCGGATCGTCGCGCTGCGCGAGGGTCGTGTCGCCGCCGACGGGCCCCCGGCCGAGGTGGTCACGCGGCAGCTGCTGGCCGAAGTCCTGGGCGTGGACGGCCGGGTGGGGATCGACAGCGAGGGTGGCTGGCCCGTCTGTTACCCAGATCACCCTCTCGAACCGCTCCAGCTATTGCGGAATGAAAATCATATTCATTAGTGTCTGTGCTGCGGCACGCACCAACGCACCAACGCCGTGACTCACACTCATCCGATCCGACCGAATGGAGACTCCAACTCATGGAGAACAACAAGGTGTTCAGCCCGATCGCCGACCAGGGCCAGCTCGCCCACCTGTCCGCCACCCACTCGAACGCCCTCGTCGAGAACCCCTTCGACGACGCCGTCGAGGCCGACACCGCGGGCGAGAAGTGAGCGAAGCCTGCCGCTGACGGCAGGTTTCCCCGCGTAGCGCGGGGGCGGGCCCGCCCGGTGACACCCCGGGCGGGCCCGCCCCGTTCACCCCGCTGCCCCCGCTGCCTCTGTTCTGCCGGAACATCCCGCACCCTCGTCCCTCACCCCGTATTCCGCACCGGAGGATTCCGTGACCCGCAGTCGACTCGCTCCCGGCACCGGGATCGTCACCGCCCCCGGAGCCGGTCCCGTGCTCCGGACCTCCGGAGGGGAGTTCCTGCGCATCGACACCGGCGGTGTCGACACCGACGCCCTGGTGCGCCGGCTGGTGGGGGAGGATGCACCGGACGAAGGCCCGCAGGCTGCCCAACTCGCGGTGCTTGTAGAGGCGTTCGAGGAGGGTGGACACGCGGTGTCCAGCCCGTCCCGAGCCCCGCTCGCCGGTTGTGCCGTCCACGTCCTGGGCGACCCCGTACTCACCGGTCCGCTGGCGCGCTGCGCCCGGGCGGAAGGGGCCGAGGTCCACCGGGCCACCCCGGACCGCGTGGCGGAAATCGCCCGCGTGGCGACCGCGGACCACCGCGCCGAGGAACGCGTCGCCGTGGTGTGGTGCCTCGACTCGCCCGTACCCGAAGGGCTTTGGGACGCGGCGGACCGGTTGCCCGGACAACGCATCGCCTGGCTGCGGTGCCACCGCGAGGGTGCTCACGTGTGGACCGAACCGCTCGCCGCGACTCCGGGTGACGTCACCTCCCGGCATGTCCGCCTCCGTAGACTCGCGGCCACCGCCGCCCATCGCGAACTCGCCGCGTACTGGGCCGGACACCGCACACCCGACACCGGACCGCACCCGACCGAGGCCTCCGCCGCCCTGATCGCCGCGCTCCTCACCGCCGATCTGATCGCCTGGGCCGAAGCCGCAGTCGGACCGAGCGGGTCTCCCGGACTCCCGTCCCGCCGTCGGCTGCGCCGGATCGACCTGCGCGACCTCACCGTCACCGAGCACCCCGTACTCCCCGTCCCGGACGTGGGACCTCTGCCCGCACCCACACCGGTGAAGACGCGCGCCGAGGCCGGAACCGCGAAGGCGCGCCGGTGAACACCCGTACCGTGTACGTCCTCACGCCGGACGGCACCGCGCTCGCCACCGACGTATGCCTCCCGGACGGGACCCGCCCCCGCCCCGCCGTCGTGATCAGAACCCCTTACGGGCGCGATGCCCACCGCGCCGAGCTGCGCGGCTGGGCGGCCCATGGATTCGCCGCCCTCGCCCAGGACGTACGCGGCCGCCACGGCTCACCGGGGGAGTGGCACCCGTACCGGAGCCACGAGGAGACGGACGGCGCGGCCACCGTCGCCTGGGTGCGCGCACAGGCGTGGAGCAACGGGGAAGTCGTCGCCGTAGGCGCTTCCTACGCCGCGCACTGCGCGCTCGTCACCGCCCTGGCCACGGCCGACGACGCGCTCCCAGCTGCCTCCGACGGGGACGGGTCTCGCCCCGACGGTGTCCCCGATGCCGTCATCGCCGCCGTCCCCGCGCTCGGACTCACCGAGACGGCGCGCGAGCCCGGGGGCCCGGAGCGGCTGTGGGCCCGGGCCGGTTGGTGGGCGGCCCACGGCGACCGTCGTGACTCCGACCCGGACGCGCTGGACCGCGCCCTGGCGGATGACCCGCGACTGCTCGAACATCTCCCGATCACCCGTCTGGCGGAGCGGCTGGCCGAGGGCCTGGGGCGCCGACTGCCGTCCTGGCCCCGGCTCTGGGCCGACCGCGGCCGGGGTCGGCTCGTCGCACGGGGTTCCGCCACCCGCCTTCCGCTGCTCGCCGTCGGCGGCACCCGTGACCCCTTCGCCGAGGACACCGTGGCCCTCTGGCACGCGTGGGGCGGCCCGGCCCGGCTGCTGCTCGGGCCCTGGGGCCACCGCCTCACCGCCGACCCGGCCGCCCCGGCCCGGGCTCGCGTCAACCTCGGTGCGCTGTACGTACGGTGGGCCCGCGCCGCGCTCGCCGGCCACCTGGAGCCGACGCGGCACGGGGTCATCGCCCTCGGCGACAGTGGCCGCTGGCACAGCACGCGGGCGCGGAGCGCTCCCCGGCCTCCGTCGCCGGACAGCCACCGCGACCGCCGCACGGTCACCACCGATGCCGCGGCCCGCGCCTCGGCCGCAGCCGAAGCCGCAGTCACCGTACGCGTCCTGCCCGCCGTACCTGCCCCGCCTCCGGACACCGTCACCTGGCCCTTCGACTCGCCCACCGGTCTACGGCTGCTCCACGGAGCCGAGTTCAGCGCCGACCCGGACCGCCCCGTGCGCTCCGACGACCTCGCCGTCCCGACCGGCGGCGACCGTGCCGACCGCTGTCTGCTCCTCTCGCCGCCGCTGCCGCGCCCGCTCGACCTGGCGGGAGCCGCCGCCGCCCGGATCAACGTCACGGCCGACACGCCCTGTGCCGACTGGGCCGTACGCCTGACCGCGCTCGACCCGTCCGGCCGCGCGGATCCGCTCGCCTTCGGCATCGTCCGGCGTACCGGCCCGCCCGGCGAAGCCGCGGACATCACCGTGCCGCTCGGCACGCTGGGCCGCCGGCTGGCCGCCGGGACCCGGTTGCGGGCCGAGATCGCCGGACACCACTTCCCCGCCCACGCCCGTAACCCGCACACCGGCGAGGACCCGGTCACGGCCACCCGGCTCGTCCCGTCCCGTCGCACCGTGAACCCCCGGGGCAGCGCCCTCCACCTGCCCGTCGTCGCCCGACGCCGCTACGTCGAGCCCGTACCGGAGATATGCCGTTGACCAGCGCCCTGCCCATCGAAGCCCTCGTCGATCCCGTCACCGGGATCATCCGGGACGTCGCGCCCGTCGAGCACCCCACCGGTGCGCCTCCCCGCTACACCGCGATGACCGCGGACGTCGCCGACGCCCGCCGTCTGGGCGCCTGGCCCGCCGACCGGGTCTCGCTCGGCACGACGTTCGGCGACCCCCGGGGCGCGTGGATCGCCGCGGTGGCCGAGGCCGTCGAGCGCTACTGCGGCAACCGCCTCCCGCCGCCCGGCCACCCTCAGGAGCCACGGCGGGCCACCGCCGCCGAACTGACCGCCGAGGGCCACCGCCTGTACGGGCCCGGCGCTCTGCCGAGTTACGCACCCTGGCAGTACGGCCGGCCGGGATTCCCGTACGCCGAACTCACCCCCGACACACCGGCGCTGTGGACCCGGGCCGTCGAGGACGGGGAGCCGTGCTGGGCGCCCGTCGCGCTGACTCACCTCAACTGGCGTCAGGGCGAGCTGCGTTCGCTGCCGCGCACCCACCACCTCAACTACGCCGGTATCGCCACCGGGCAGGGCCTCGACGACGCCGTCGAGCGCGGGCTCCTCGAAGTCGTCGAACGCGACGCGCTGGAGCTGTGGTGGCACCTGGACGGACCCACCCGGGGCATCGACCCGGCGAGTGTTCCCGGGCTCACCGAGGACCTGGCCGGCTGCGGTCTGGACGTGCACATCGTGGAGATGCCCTCCGAGTTCGCCCCTTGTGTGGCGGCCCTCGTGCACGATCCCGGGCGCGGCATCCACGCGGCGGGGTTCGCCTGCCGGTACGACCCGGCGGAGGCGGCCCGCAAGGCGGTCCTGGAGGCCGTGCACACGTGGGTGTTCACCCAGGGCGCGGTGGACGCCGACGGCTGGGTGTACCGGGCGGTGGAAGCCGGCATGCTGGCCCGCGGTCTCTACCTCGATCACCGCGCAGACCGACGCTATCTCGACGACTGCGGGCCCGAGTTCGCCGCCGTACGGGACCTCGGCGCCCATGTCCAGGTCTGGCTGGACGACCGGATGGCCCCGCTCGCCCGCCGGTTCACCGAACCCGCCCTGGGCGTCGTCCCCGTCACCGAGATCGTCCCCGGCAGCCGGACCACGCTGGACGCGACGCTCGCCGCCGGAGGGCACCGGGTGATCACCGCGGACCTCACCACGGAGGACGTCGCCGAGACCACGCTGCGCGTCGCCCGCGTCCTGGTCTCCGGCCTGATCCCCAACGCCCCTGCGGCCTTCGGCTACTTCGGCTGCCCGCGCTTCGCGGACGCGGCGCTGGCCCGGGGCTGGCGGTCCCGGCCCCCGACCGACCCGGCGGACTTCACGCTCGCCCCGCCGCCGCACATGTGAAGGATGCCGCCACCATGCCCGACACACCGGACCGAACTGCTGCGCCTGCTTCCGGAGCAGACGTTGCACAGCCCACCGCACCCGCTTCGGCGGAACGTGCCGCACGGCCTGACGCGCCCAAGCCCGGGGTGGGCGCCGAACTGCCCGACGCGCCTGCTGCCGGGGTGGGTGCCGTGGGGCCCGCGGGGCTGACTCTTGGGCGGCCTGATGTGTCTCCGGTCGTCCCTGTGGCCGGACGGGCTCCGGCAGGGCCTGCCGTGCCTGCCTCGGGGGTGCGCGCCGTGGAGCCCGCCGGGCCCGCTCCCGGACTGTCCGATGTGTCTCCGGTCGTCCTCGTGGCCGGACCGGTTCCGGCAGTGACCACCGTGCCTACCTCGGGGAAGCGCGCTATGCGGCTTGCCGGGTCCGTTCCCGAGAAGTCCGATGTGTCACCGGTCCTCCCCGTGGCCGGACCGGCTCCGGCAGTGACCACCGTGCCCGCCTCGGGTGTGCGCGCCGTGCGGCTTGCCGGGTCCGCTCCCGGACCGTCTGACGTGTCACCTGCCGCTCGCGTCACCGGTGGCCCGACCCCCGCGCCGCCCGACGCCCGCACTTCCGCGCGAGCCCCGGGGCCGGCTTCCGGTAGCGATGGCGCTCCCTCGGCTCGACCCGAGCGCCCCGACGCACCGGGCTTCCTGCGCCAGGCGCTTGCGGATGCCCGGTCTTCGCGTGTTCCGGCTCTTTCTCCGTACGTTCCGGAGCGCCCGTTCCCCTGGAAGGGCCCGGGGCTGCCCGTGGCCGGGACCGGATCCGCAGCCGCAGGTTCCATCGACCTCGACTCCGACCTCGACTCCGACCTCGACTCCGACCTCGACCTCGATCGCGTACTGCGGCTGTCCCTGGCCGGGCCCACCGGAACACCCGGCAGGCTCCGTCCCGTTCCCTCTGCGGGCGCCCTCCACCCGGTGCGTGCGCACCTGTTGCTCGGGCCGGGGTGCTCGCTGCCGCCCGGAGGTTACGCCTACGACCCGCGCACCCATCGCGTCCACCCGCGCGGTCCCGCCCCCGCCGACGCGCCCCCGGGCGCCCTCGTCGTCCTCACCGTGGCCGTGTCCCGCACCGTCGCCCACTACGGTCACCGGGCCTGGCCGCTGCTGCTCCTGGACACGGGCCATGCAGCCGCCGCCCTGGCGCTCGCCGCGTCCCCGGCCCTCGACGTCCGGGTCTGCCTCGACGCGGACGGCGCCCTGCTGTCCGCCGCCGCCGGGCTGCCCCGCTCTCCGGACTGGCAGCACGCCTGGCCCGGCACCGAGCCGGAACTGCCCTTCGCGGTAGTCGAGTTGGTGCATCCGGGCAGCGGTGCTCCGGACCCCGAAGGGCTGTTGAGCGTTTGGGCCACCCTGCCCCGGGCCGGGGCCCCTGCGCCGCGACCCGGCGCCGATACCGCCCCGCCCCGCGAACTCGCCGCCGCACGGCACCTGCTGGACCACATCGCCCGGGCCCCCGAACTGCCCGGCGGCACCTGGCACCCGGCCGCGCGCCCGAAGCCGGTGACCGACGACGTCCTGGAGGCGCGCCGAAGTGCCCCGCCCGCCGACCTGAACCACCCGCCCGGCAAAGACCTGCTCGCCTGGATCCTGGCCACCGCGCAGACAGCGCACCCCGCCGGTCCCGCCTGGACCGCAGCGGTCGGCGGCCCCGCCCCGGCCCTGTACGCATCGGCCCCCGGCCGCCACGGCCTCGACGTCCGCGCCTCCGGCGACGCGCGCCCCACCCTCGCCCACTGGGCCGCGCGCCAGCAGTGGGTCGGCACCGCGGGCGCGGTACTCCTCGCCCACGGCTGCCCCGAGGACGCGCCACCGGCCGTCGTTCGCAGCAGCCACCTCATCGCCGGATACGCGGCCGGCGCCGCCCAAGCCCACGCCGCCGCGCTGGGCCTGCGCTCACGCCCCATCGGCTCCTGGCAGCAGGCCGACCTGGGCGCGGCGCTCGGCGACACCCCCGGACGCGACTGGATCGTGCACGGCCTGGCCCTGGGCGGCGCCCCGACACCCGCGAGCACACCGCAGCCCGCCCCACCTTCGTAATCCCCGATCACCGTAGCCCGTAGCCCGTAGTCCGAAGCCAGTCCCGGCCTCGGCAGTCCAGAGCCCGTCAACGACCGAAACCCGACGTCAGCCACCCGGACCCCAGACACACCCGACCCCGTCACCCCGACGGTCCCGCCCGGCGAGGAAGAACGCCCATGATGCTCCACCCCGAACTCCTGCGCGCAGCGAACACCGCGCGCCGCCCGCTCGGCCTCGCCACCGCACTGCTCGCGGCGGTCGCCGCCACCCACCTCGCCCAGGCCGTCCTGCTCGCCCTCGTGCTCTCCCGGATCGCGCAGGGAGAGACCGCAGCCCTGGCCCCGCTGCTCACGGCCGTCATCGCCGTCGTCCTGGTACGCGCCGCCCTCGGCCGCGCCCAGCGCCTGATCGCCGTCACGGCGGGAGCCACCGTACGGGTCGGGCTCCGCGACGCCCTGCTGCGACGGCTCGGGGCACTCGGCCCCACCGCGATCACCGGGGCGCGGGCCGGAGCCGTGCGCGCCACGCTGGTGGACGGCGTCGAGGGCGTCGACGCGTACATCTCGCGCTATCTGCCCCAACTCCTCATCACGTGCGCCGTTCCGCCGCTGCTCCTCGTCGCCGTCGCGCTCGTCGAGCCGTACGCCGCCCTCGCCCTCGGCCCCGCCCTGCTGCTCGCCCTCTTCGGGCCGCGCTGGTGGGACCGGCTGCTCGCCCGGCGCGGCAAGGAGCACTGGGACTCCTACGAAGCCCTCGCCGCCGACTACCTGGAGGCTCTCCAGGGGATGCCGACCCTGCGCACCGCCGGAGCCGTGGGCCGCGTACGGGAACGGCTGGAGCGGCGGTCGGACGCCCTGCACCGGGCCACCGTCGCCAAACTCCGGGTCTCGCTCGTCGACACGGGCCTCACCGACCTCGCCGTTCAGGGCGGCACGGTCGTCGCCGTACTCGTGGCGTGCTCCTCGGCCGCCACCGGCCGTACCGCCGCCACCGGCACCTATCTCCTGCTCCTCCTCGCCTCCGAATGCTTCCGCCCCGTCCGCGACCTCTCCCGCGAGTGGCACGCGGGCTACCTCGGGGTGTCGGCGGCCGACGGCATCGCCGGACTGCGCACCGCCGAAGCCGCCGTGCCGGACCATGGAACCGTGGCCGCCACCTGGACGAACGCACCCGAAATCCGTTTCGAGGACGTGCACTTCACCCACCCGGGCAGCACCCGCCCCGCGCTCGACGGCGTCAGCTTCACCGCCGCCCCCGGGCGCACCACAGCCGTCGTCGGGCCCTCCGGGGCCGGCAAGTCGACCCTGGTGAGCCTGTTGCTGCGGCAACGGGACCCGGACCGGGGGCGGCTCACCGTCGCCGGGACGGACACCGCCGCGTACACCCTCGCCTCGCTGCGCCGGGGCATCGCCGTGGTCTCGCAGGAGACCTACCTCTTCCACGCCACGATCGCGGAGAACCTGCGCATCGCCCGCCCGGCCGCCACGGACGAACAACTGCGCGCCGCCGCCCGCACCGCCGGGATCGACCAGGAGATCGCCCGGCTGCCGGACGGTTACGCCACCCTCGTCGGCGAACGTGGCGCCACGCTCTCCGGCGGACAGCGCCAACGGCTCGCCCTCGCCCGGGCGTTGCTGGCCGACGCGCCCGTCCTGATCCTGGACGAGGCCACCAGCGCGGTCGACGAGCGCGGCCAGACGCGCATCGTCCGGGAACTGACGGCGGCCGGCCGTGGCCGCACCTGTGTCGTCGTCGCCCACCGGCTCGACGCCGTACGCCACGCCGACCACATCGTCGTCCTCGACGCGGGCCGAGTCGCAGCGGCGGGCGACCACACCACCCTGCTCGCGGGCGGCGGCGTCTACGCCTCGCTCGTCGCCGCCGGGCGCACCGCACACGAGGAGCGCGCCGCATGAACCCGACACAGGCTCCCACCCCACCGACCGGCGCCCTCCGCTCGCTCCTCCCGGTCCTCGGCGCGCACCGCGCCACCGTGCTGCGCACCTGCCTGGCCGCCCTCGTCGACCAGGCGGCCCTGGTCGCCCTCGTCACGCTCGCCGCGTACACGGTGGGCACCGCCGTCACCGAGCACCGCCCACCCGCCCCCGGGACCGTCGCCGTCCTGGCCGGACTCGTCCTGCTCCGGGCCCTCGCCACCTGGCGCGAGATGGACCTCTCGCACGACCTCGCCTACCGGGTCCTCGCCGAACTGCGCGTCCGGGTCTTCGACGGGCTGGCCCGCAGCGCGCCCGCCCGGATCGCCGGCCGGCGCAGCGGCGACCTCGCGGCCACCGCGCTCGGGGACGTCGAGGCGCTGGAGTTCTTCTACGCCCACGCCATCGCCCAACTCCTCGCATCCGGCGTGGTCTTCGCGGTGTCGGCCGCCGTGCTGGCGGCCCTCGGCCCCTGGCTGCTGCTCGCCGTCGTGCCCGCCGCGCTGCTCCTGATTTGGTCGCCGCTGTTCGAAGCGCGCGGGCGGGCCGAGCGCGGGGCCCGGACCCGGAGCGCGCTCGCCGAGGTCTCGTCCGAGACCGTGGAGAGCGTCGACGGGCTGCGCGAGCTCCTGATGGCGGGGGCGCTGAACCGCAGGCGGGCCCGCCTCCGGTCCGCCGGGCGTCGGCTCGCCCGCGCTCAGCGTGCCGAACAGTCGTGGGAGACCGGCGCGGGCGCGGCCCGCGATCTGCTGGTCGTCGCCGCCGTCATCGGGGTCGTGGCCGCCGCCGCTCACGCCGCGTCCGCCGGACGCCTGGACGGGGCCTGGGCCCCGGCCGCGATGGCCCTCGCCCTGGGCGCCCTCGCCCCGGTCGCCGAATCGGCGGCGGCACTCG
>NZ_JAAGMH010000057.1:0-848 GCF_010548505.1 Streptomyces sp. SID14515
CGCCCGGTCCGATCTGCACTGGGCGCACGGGCTGCTGGAACGCGCGGTGGACCTGTGCCCCGGGGACCCGGCGGCGGCGCGGCGGCTCGGCGAGGTCCGCCTCGCGCTGGGCCGCACCGGGGAAGGGGCCGAACTGCTGCGCCGGGTACGGGACTCGGGGGCCGACGAGGTGGAGGCCGCGCATGCCCGCCTGGCGCTTGCGGTGCTGGATCCGGGCGGCGGGCCCGGCCCCGCGGCCGTGGCCCGTACCGTGCTGCCGGTCTTCGAGGCGGCCGGGGATTCGACCGGCCGGGCCCGTGCGCATCTGCGGCTCGCCCAGCAGTTCCAGCGGTCCGGGCGGCACGAGGAGGCGGAGCGGGACCAGGCGCGGGCGCTGGAGCACGCCGTGCTGGCCGGTGCGGAGCCGGAACGGGCCGGGGCGCTCGGCGCGATCGGCATCTCGCTGTGGCGCGGGCCGGTTCCGGTGCCCGCCGCGGTGGTCCGCTGCCGGACGCTGCTGGCGGCGCACGGTGCGGGCCGGCCCACGGTCCGGGTCACGCTCAACTGCCCGCTGGCGGTGCTGTACGCGCTGCAGGGCCGGACCGAGGAGGCGCGGGGCTGCCTGGCCGAGGCGGAACGGCTGGCCGGGAAGCTGGGGTTCGCGGAGGCGGAGGTCTTCCTCCCGGTGTTCCGGGCGACGGTGGAGGCGCTGTCCGGCCGGACCGCCGCCGCGCTGGAGCTGCTGGGCCGGGCGGACGCGGCGGCCCGGCGCACGGGGGCGGCCGGGATGCGGACGGCGGTGGCGCTGGACGCGGCCCGTCTGGAGCTGGACGAGGGCCGCGAGGACCTGGCCGCCGCCCGGCTGGCGG
>NZ_JAAGMH010000059.1:0-60509 GCF_010548505.1 Streptomyces sp. SID14515
GCGGAGGCGGCGGAGGCGGCGGACGCCCCGCCCCGCAGTACCAGCCCGCCCCGGCCGCACCGGCGGCCCCGGTCGCGTACGAGCCCCGGCCCCAGCACACGCCCCCGCAGCAGCAGCCCTCGGCCCCGCAGCAGGGGCAGCACGCGCCGTCCGCCCCGCAGCCGCCGCCCTCCTCCGCGCCGCCACAGGGCCGGGAGGCCGCGCCCGCCCCCGAGGCCTCCCACAGTTCGTACGGGGCGGAGCCGCCGCGATCCGTGGCCCCCGAGGACGACACCCCGGAGGCCGACGATCCGGATCTCGTCGACTCCGCCCTCTCCGGCCACGAACTGATCGTCCGCGAGCTGGGCGCCACGGTGGTCGAGGAGTTCCCGAACGAGCAGTGAGCCGGTGGTCGGGGAGTTCCCCGACGAGGGGAGCTCCCCGACGGGACGAGCGGTGAGCCGCGGTCGGCCCGCGAGGCGGTGGGCGGCCCGTGAGCCCGTGGTCGGGCCACGTGAGGCGGTGGGCGGCTCGTGAGCCCGTGGTCGGCCACCCGAGCCCGTGGTCAGCAACCTGAGCTGGTGGTCGGCCAAGCGAGCCCGTGGTCGGGGCCGCGGGTGGGCCCGACCGCCGCCGAGCCGTGAGGCCGTGGTGCCCGTCCGCGGACCGGCGGCCGAGTACGGCGGGCTCGTCCACGGATCGGCGGCCGAGCGGGGGCGGGTCCGTCCACGGACCGGCGGCCGTCGGGGCTCCCCGCGCCCGGCGGCTAGGCTGCACCCCGTGAAGGTCCTCGTCATCGGCGGCGGCGCCCGCGAACACGCCCTGTGCCGCTCTCTGTCCCTCGACCCCGATGTCACCGCTCTGTACTGCGCCCCCGGCAACGCCGGCATCGCAGAGGTGGCCGAACTGCACCCGGTCGACGCGCTCGACGGTGACGCCGTCGCGCGCCTCGCGACCGAGCTGGGCGCCGGGCTGGTGGTCGTCGGCCCGGAGGCGCCGCTCGTCGCCGGGGTCGCCGACGCCGTGCGCGCGGCCGGCATCCCCTGCTTCGGCCCGTCCGGAGAGGCCGCGCAGCTGGAAGGATCCAAGGCGTTCGCCAAGGACGTCATGGCCGGCGCCGGGGTCCCCACCGCCCGCAGCTACGTCTGCACCACCCCCGCGGAGATCGACGAGGCCCTCGACGCCTTCGGCGCCCCGTACGTCGTCAAGGACGACGGCCTCGCGGCCGGCAAGGGCGTAGTGGTCACCGACGACCTCGCCGCCGCCCGCGACCACGCCCTGTCCTGCGACCGCGTGGTCATCGAGGAGTTTCTCGACGGCCCCGAGGTCAGCCTCTTCGCCATCACCGACGGCACCACCGTGCTGCCGCTCCAGCCCGCCCAGGACTTCAAGCGCGCCCTGGACGGCGACGAGGGCCCGAACACCGGCGGCATGGGCGCCTACTCCCCGCTCCCGTGGGCCGACCCCAAGCTGGTCGACGAGGTCCTCCAGACCGTCCTCCAGCCGACCGTCGACGAGCTGCGCCGCCGGGGCACGCCCTTCTCCGGGCTGCTCTACGCGGGCCTCGCGATCACCTCGCGCGGCGTGCGGGTCATCGAGTTCAACGCCCGCTTCGGCGACCCGGAGACCCAGGTCGTCCTGGCCCGGCTGAAGACGCCGCTGGCCGGTGTCCTGCTCGCCTCCGCCAACGGCACCCTCGACGTCCTCCCGCCGCTGAACTGGCGCGACGACGCGGCCGTCACCGTGGTCATCGCCTCGCACAACTACCCGGACAC
Source organism: Streptomyces sp. SID14515 (assembly GCF_010548505.1). Lineage (NCBI taxonomy): Bacteria > Bacillati > Actinomycetota > Actinomycetes > Kitasatosporales > Streptomycetaceae > Streptomyces > Streptomyces sp. SID14515. Next base: position 1,755 of record NZ_JAAGMH010000059.1, read on the forward strand.
CCCGCGTACCGGCGACCCGATCGACGGGCTCGCGGACGTCGCGGCGCAGGATGCCCCCGACGCGTACGTCCTGCACGCCGGGACCCGAGCCGAGGGCGACGCGGTGCTCAGCGCGGGCGGCCGGGTGCTCTCGGTGACCGCGACCGGCAAGGACCTCACGGCGGCCCGCGAGCGCGCCTACACCGCGCTCGGCCGCATCCGCCTGGACGGCTCCCAGCACCGTACGGACATCGCCCTCAAGGCCTCCCAGGGCTGACACCCGCCAGGGCCGGCACCCGTCACCAGCCCCGTAGACAGCCCGCAGGCCACGGCGGCCAGAAAGGCCCCGCAGCCCCGCAGCCAGCCCCGCAGCCCCGGGCCAAGCAGCCCCTCCGCCCGCCCCCCCGTACGCCACCGGCGTACGCGGAAGGCGCGAGGGGCTGCCCCCTGTCCGCGCCCACCCCGGCCCGGCCGCTTGCCCATGGACGCGAACACGTCAGCAGCTTTACCCAAAGCCATTCCATCGGGTGACGACTGGGCCATCCGGATGACGGTCGGCGGAGCCCCAACTAGGGTGCGGCGCAAGCGTTCCGGCACTTGGCCCACCGGCATTGCGATGTCGGTGACGGGTGCCACAGTGGGGGAGTGAGCAACACCGTCGAGGGGCAGAGGGGGTGACGTCCGGCCGTGTCCGGTATCGATGTGGGTGAGGAGCTGGGTGCGCGGGCCGCACAGGCCCGAGCGCTCTCCCTGCTGCGGATCCGCAGCAGGGCACTGGCCGTGGCGATCCTGCCCGCGGCCGTCGCCGTCGTGCTCTTCGCGGCGGGCGCGCAGGGCCACCTGGCCGGTCCGGCCTGGGACGCCGTGCGCTGGACGGTCCTCGGCGTCGCGGTCGTCGTGCTGCTGGTGACCGTCCTGGTCGCCGTCTCCGTGGCCCGCGCACGGCCCGCCATGAGCCCGACCGTCCCCGTGCCGGAGGAAGGGGCCCCCGACCTCTACCGCCTGGTCCGGGACCTGGCCGACCGGCTCGACGTGCCCGCGCCCTCGGCGATAGCGCTGACCCCGGACTGCGACAGCTGGCTGGAGGACCGGACCCACCGCGCGCTCCGGAGGGGCCGGGGGGCCTCGGCGGAGGGCGGGGACGGGGACACCGCTCCCGTTCTGGTCATCGGCTCGCCGTTCCTGTGGTGGATGCGGGTCGCCGAGCTCCGCGCGGTCCTCGCCCCCGTGGTGGCGGGCACCGGCCCGTCCGCGCACCCCGACATAGCCGCCGCCCGCCGTTTCGTGCGCGGTCTCGACGCGGCGATCGCCGATGCCGCCGCCCCGGGCCGGGGTGTGGTGCGCGGGGCGCCGCTCGCCTTCGCCGGCTGGGTCGCCCGGCTGCTGCTGCGGGCCTGCCGGGACCACGCCGCCGAGATGGAGCGCTGTGTGGCCGCGGCCGCGTCCATGCGGGCCCAGACGGTCGACTACGGGCTGCGCATCGCCGCCCAGGAACAGGTCGGCCTCGCCTACGCCGGCTGGGACCGGCTGCTGACCCGGGTGGCGCTGCCCGCCTGGCGGATGGGCCGCTGGCCCTCCCGGCTGGACGCCGGGGTGGTCTCCGCGCTCACCGAGCTCTCCCGCCGGGACCGGCTGGCCGACGGCTTCGCCCTGCGTCTCGGCGAGCGGCCCGCGTGCGACCTGCTGGAGGAGCCCGGGGTGGCCGACGAGGCGGCGTCCCTGCTCGCCGCCCGGCTCTTCCACGGCGGCCCCGCCGAGAGCGGTCCGGACTGGGCGCCGGTGGACTGGCAGCAGTATCCCGACGAGGTCGTCGACCGGAAGTGGCGTACGGAAGCGGCCCGGCTGCACCGGGTCCTGGACACCCTGGGCGTCCCCCGGGCCTCCGCCGGCGACCCGGCCGTGCCGACTCTGGCCCGGGTCATGGAGCACCTGTCCGGCCCCGGCGGACCGGGCGGCCCGGGCGAGGAGCTCGCGGCGGGCATCGGCGCCGCGGTCGCCCGCGAGGAGGCCGGGACTCCGGGGCACGGCGGCCCGGGACACGGCGCTTCCGCGCCGGGTGGTCCGGGACACGGCGGCTCTGGGCACGGCAGCCCGGAGTCCGGCGCGGCCGAGGACCCCCTCGACCTCTGGGGGCCGGGACCGCTGCCCCTCTTCCCGCTCCAGCCGCCGCGTACGGGCACCGAGCTGCTCGCCGACCACGTCGCGGCCATGGTCTGCTGCGCGGCCGTGGACACGGCGGGCGCGGCCCCCGGCCTGGACTGGCTGGACGGCCCCGCGCTGCTGGTCGGCGGCGAGCGCCGGGCGGACCTCGCGACCCCGGTCCTCAGCCTCGTCGAGGACGGCGATCCGGACCCGCTGCTGTCCTGGCTCGCCGAGGTGGGCGTGCGCTCCGACAAGCCGGTCCGGCTGGTGTGAGCGCGCACCGCCACGTGCCGCGGCCCACAGCACACCCGGACCGGCCCGTCCGCGGTCCGCAGCGCGGAGCCCGGAGTCGCGGAGCCCGGAGTTCGGAAGGAGCGGAGTCCGGAGCCCGGAGCCCGGAGTTCGGAGTTCGGAAGGAATGGTTCCGTTCCCGTCAATTCACGACGAAGGGTGACGGGGTGCATGCGTTATGTGATGTGCTGGGGATCGGCGCTGACATTCGGCGCACCAGAGTTGTCCGGGGGATCCACGGAGTCGTCCGGCTCCGGGGGATCCGAGGGAGGGGCGCGGCATGGGGGCGGAGCAGATTCGCCGGTGGGAGTCGGGTGCCCTCGCGCACGCGGTGAGCGATCCCTTCGGACAGGGCCCGCTGCCCTGGCTGCGCGGCAGTGAGAACTACTTCGACGACACCGGCCAGGTCGTCCCCTGGTATGCCGACCTCGCCCGCTCCACCGGCGGCGGCACCCGTACCGCCGACGATGTGCACCGCCAGATCAAGGGCTTCGTCTCGCCCGGCGCCGCGGCCCCCGGCGAGGCCATCGACTTCCACATCACCGTGGACCCGCCCCAGCAGTTCTCCGTCGACGTCTACCGGATCGGTCATTACGGCGGCGACGGCGCGGCCAAGATCACCACGAGTCCGCGGCTCTCCGGCATCGTCCAGCCCCCGCCGCTCGCCGCCGACCGGACCGTCTCCTGCCACCACTGGTGGATGTCCTGGCGGCTCCAGATCCCGAGCTACTGGTCGGTCGGCGCGTATGTGGCCGTCCTGACCACCGCCGACGGCTACCGCTCGCACATCCCCTTCACGGTCCGCCACGACCACCCCGCCGACCTGCTGCTCCTGCTGCCCGACATCACCTGGCAGGCGTACAACCTCTACCCGGAGGACGGCCGCACCGGCGCCAGCCTCTACCACGCGTGGGACGAGCGGGGGCGGCTGCTCGGCGAGGAGGACGCCGCCGTCACGATCTCCTTCGACCGCCCGTACGCCGGGGCCGGCCTGCCGCTGCACGTGGGACACGCGTACGACTTCATCCGCTGGGCCGAGCGGTACGGCTACGACCTCGCCTACGCCGACGCCCGCGACCTGCACGCGGGCCGCGTCGACCCCAGCCGCTACCGGGGCCTGGTCTTCCCCGGCCACGACGAGTACTGGTCGCTGCCGATGCGCCGGGCCGCCGAGCGCGCCCGGGACTCCGGCACCTCGCTCGTCTTCCTCTCCGCCAACACCATGTACTGGCAGGTGGGCCTCGCCCCGTCCGCCTCCGGCGAGGCGGACCGGCTGCTGACCTGCCGCAAACGCCGGGGGCCCGGGAAGTCCGCCCTGTGGCGCGAGGTGGACCGGCCCGAGCAGCAGCTCCTGGGCATCCAGTACGCGGGCCGGGTGCCCGAGCCCCGCCCGCTGGTCGTGCGCAACGCCGAGCACTGGCTCTGGGACGCCACGGGCGCGGTCGAGGGCGACGAGATCGAAGGCCTGGTCGCCGGTGAGGCCGACCGCTACTTCCCGCGCACCAGCCTGCCCGAGCACGACAACAGGATCCTGCTCGCCCACTCCCCGTACGAGGACTCCGAGGGCGCCACCCGCCACCAGGAGACCTCGCTCTACCAGGCCCCCTCCGGCGCGCTCGTCTTCGCCTCCGGCACCTTCGCCTGGTCCCCGGCCCTGGACCGGCCCGGCCACACGGACCCCCGGATCCAGCGGGCCACGGCCAACCTCCTCGACCGGATCTGCAAGCGCGACTGACGTCCGAGGGACGACGGACAGACACAGGCACGGCCGCGGGCCCCCGCGCGCGCTCCGCCCTCCCCGTACGGGACAATCGGAACCGCTCCTGGATCAATCTACGCGGAGGCACCGTGTCCGGTTTTGTAGAAAAGCCCGAGCCCGTCGAGGTTCCGGGCCTCACCCACCTGCACACCGGCAAGGTGCGTGATCTGTACCGGAACGAGGCGGGCGACCTCGTCATGGTCGCCAGCGACCGTATCTCCGCGTACGACTGGGTCCTGCCGACCGAGATCCCCGACAAGGGCCGCGTCCTCACCCGGCTCTCGCTCTGGTGGTTCGACCAGCTCGCCGACCTGGTGCCCAACCACGTCATCTCGACCGAGCTGCCCCCGGGCGCCCCGGCCGACTGGGCGGGCCGCACCCTCATCTGCAAGTCGCTGCGCATGGTCGAGGTCGAGTGCGTGGCCCGCGGCTATCTGACCGGCTCCGGGCTCGTCGAGTACGAGGCCACCCGTACGGTCTGCGGCATCGGCCTCCCCGAGGGCCTGGTCAACGGATCCGAGCTGCCCGGCCCGATCTTCACCCCGGCCACCAAGGCGGCCGTCGGCGACCACGACGAGAACGTCAGTTACGAGGACGTCGCCCGCTCCGTCGGCGTGGAGACGGCCGCCGAACTGCGGCGCACGACGCTCGACGTCTACCGCCGGGCCCGGGACATCGCGCACGAGCGCGGGATCATCCTGGCCGACACCAAGTTCGAGTTCGGCTTCGAGACCACCGAGGACGGGACCGAGCGGCTGATCATCGCCGACGAGGTGCTGACCCCGGACTCCTCGCGTTTCTGGCCCGCCGCCACCTGGCAGCCCGGCCGCGCACAGCCCAGCTATGACAAGCAGTTCGTGCGCGACTGGCTGACCTCGTCGGCCTCCGGCTGGGACCGCGCGAGCGAGCAGCCGCCCCCGGCGCTGCCGCAGGAGATCGTGACGGCGACCCGCGCCAAGTACATCGAGGCGTACGAGGTGCTGACCGGCACCAACTGGTCCTGACCACAAGCGGATACGCAAGAAGCCCCGGTCCGAGAGGACCGGGGCTTCTTCATTCGGAGCGGACGACCAGGTTCGAACTGGCGACCTCAACCTTGGCAAGGTTGCGCTCTACCAACTGAGCTACGTCCGCAGTGCGCCGAAGCGCGAGGCCTACTATACCCAACCCCGCTCGCGGGCGAGACGCACTGCCGTATGCCGGTTCTCCGCACCGATCTTGGTGGCGGCCGACGACAGATAGTTGCGTACGGTCCCCTGGGACAGCGAGGCCCGCTCCGCGATCTCCGCGACCGGCGCCCCGTCCGCCGCCAGTTCGAGCACCTCGGCCTCCCTGGCGGTCAGCGGGGAGTCGCCGGCGGAGATGGCGTCGGCCGCCAACTCCGGATCCACGTAACGGTTTCCGGCGTGGACGGTACGGATGATCTCGGCGAGCCGCCGGGCGCTGACCGTCTTCGGGACGAACCCCCGTACGCCGGCGGCCAGCGCCCGCTTGAGGTGCCCGGGGCGGCCGTGGCTGGTCACGATCATGGTGCGGCAGTGGGGCAGTTCCGTCCGCAGTGATGTGGCGACCTTCACACCGTCCGCGCCCGGCATCTGGAGATCCAGGACGGCGACGTCGGGCCGGTGCGCCAGCGCCATCGCCAGTGCCTCGGGCCCGCTCGCCGCCTCCGCGACCACGACGAGGTCCTCCTCCAGGGCGAGCAGTGCGGCCAGCGCGCCCCGGATCAGGTGTTCGTCGTCGGCCAGCAGGACCCGCAGGGGCTGCTCGGTGGTCATCGTTCCTCCGGAGGAGCGGAAGCGGTGTCGGGAGAGGGGGAGGAAGGCGCGGAGGGTGAGGAGGGCGCGGAGGGGGAGGCGGGGCCAGAAGGGTGGAGGGCGGAAGGGGAGAGGGAGGAGGCGGCGGAAGGCGCCGGGCGGGGGGCCGTCAGCGGCACCGTCGCCGTCACCCGGAAGAGATCGTCCCCGGCGGCTCCGGCCGTGAGCGTCCCGCCCAGCGCCCCGAGCCGTTCGCGCAGTCCGGCCAGGCCCGAACCGCCGCCGTCGTCCGGGCCGCCGAGCGGATCGATGGCGCCGGCCCCGTCGTTCTCGACCTCCAGGACCACCGCGTCCCGGATCCGCGCGAGCCGGATCCAGCAGTGGCGCGGGTCGCCGTGGCGCAGGACGTTCGTCGCGGTCTCGCGCACCACCCAGCCGAGCGCGGCCTGGACGGCGGCCGGCGCCCCGATGCCCGCCGGGCCGTCGGCCCCTTCGACCGTGACGGTGATCCCGGCGGCCTGCAACACACCTCGCGCGCCCATGAGTTCGGTCGGCAGATCGGCCTCCCGGTAGCCGCGTACGACATCGCGGACCTCCTGCTGGGACGCCCGGGCGATCCGCTGCACCTCGACCATCTGGTCCACCGCCGCGGGGTTCCCGCGCTGGGCCAGCTCCACGGCCAGCTCGCTCTTCAGGGCGATCACCGACAGGTTCCGGCCCAGCACGTCGTGCATGTCCCGGCCGAACCGCAGCCGCTCCTCCGCCACCGCGAGGCGCGCCTGCATGTCCCGCGCCTCCTCCGCCTGCCACATCACGGACAGGCTCCAGAAGCTCGGCCGGGTCGAGACGAGGATCAGCAGGATGACGACGGTCAGCGCGACGGACGACCCGAGCAGCTGCCTGCCCGGCACGCCCACGGCCGCCAGGAGCGCCATGACGGCCGCCGCGAAGGCGGCGGCCCGGAGCAGGAAGGTCCGGACGGGGACGAGCAGGACGTACGGCATGGCGAACGCCACCGGCAGGTCCAGCACCAGCAGCGCCAGCCCCTCCTCCTCGACGCCGCCCACCGACGCGAGGGCCAGCAGTAGGCCGGTCATCACCACCAGCAGCGCGGTCGGCAGCCGCAGCCGCCGCACGGGGAACGGCTCCGCCCCCCGGTAGTGCTCGAAGGCGGGCGACAGATTGCGGTTGCTCAGCACGGACTGGACGATGTTGACGGCGAGGAACGCCACCCCGAGGGCCACCGCCACCGGTCCCTCGTCCAGGGTCGCGCCGAGCGGCAGCAGGCCCCAGGACACGGCGAAGAACCAGACCAGCGAGTAGAGCGTCGCCCGCGTGTAGAGGTCGATGCGCTGGAGCTTGCTGCGCTCGTGCCAGCCGCGCCGCCAGCCCCGTACCCGACCGATCACGCCCCTCAGCTCCTTCATGTCAGCCGCGCGGGTCCCAGCGGAACCACCGTCGCACAGCAAACACTCCGAAAGCGGTCCAGGCCAGCGCCGTCACACCGGCGACGAGCAGGTCGCCGCTCTCGACGCCGCCGAGCCAGCCGTGCCGGATCAGGGTCATCACGCCCGTCATCGGCAACAGCTCCAGTACGGAGGCCAGCTTGTCGGGGAACACCGCCAGCGGGACGAACAGCCCGGAGCCGAACAGCGAGACGAAGAACAGCGGCAGCGTGGTGAGCTGCGAGGTCTGCACCGTCCGGGTGATCACGGCGGTCGCCGCCGCCAGGGCGGACATCAGGACGAAGCCCAGCACCAGTCCGGCCAGCAGGAGGTCCGGGCGGTGCGGGGCGCTCAGGTCGAAGGCGATCGCACCGGCCACCACCAGCAGCACGCACTGGGCCAGGGCCAGCGCGACGGACGGCAGCGCGGTGCCGATGAGGATCTCGCGGTCGGAGATCTCGCCGGTGCGCAGCCGCTTCAGGACGAGTTCCTCGCGCCGGGCGACGTACGCGGAGACGAGGTTCATGTAGACGACCTGGACGAGCACCATGCCGATGCCGCCGGTCAGGGTGGCGCCCGCGACGGTGAGGCCGGTGCCGCCGAGGTCGATCTGTTCGAGCGAGGACCGCATCGCGAAGATCATCGCGAGCGGCAGCAGCAGGGCCACGACGATCGCGGTCCGGTTGCGCAGCAGGAGGATCAGCTCGGCGCGGCCGAGGGCGGTCAGCCGCCGGGTCACGGCCGCCGCGCCCGTGGGGGAGCCGGCGGGCGTCCGGTCGCGGACGGGGGTCGTGGTCGTCATGCCGTCACCTTCTTCGTGCCGCCGGAGCGGGTGGAGCGGTCCGAGACCTGGCGCGGGTCCTGGTCGCGGGGCGCGTGCTGGGTCTTCGCGATGTCGAGGAACGCCTCCTCCAGGGAGGCGGAGCGGGCGTCGAGGCCGTGCAGCCGTACGCCGGACTCCCGGGCCCACTCCAGGAGTTCGTGCAGCGACTCCTGGAGTGCGGGGGTGCGGATCTCGACCCGGGAGCCCTCGGCCGCGGCCCGCAGCGAGAGCGGGAGGCGTGCCGCGGGCACGGCCTCGGGCAGGACGAACCGGATCCTGGCCGGCTGCTGCGCGGTCACTTCGGCGATGGTCCCGGTCGTCACGATCCTCCCCTGATGCATGATCGCCAGACGGTCGGCGAGCGCCTCGGCCTCCTCCAGGTAGTGCGTGGTCAGCAGCACGGTGGTGCCGTTGTCCCGCAGCGCCCGGACGAGCTCCCAGGTCTCCTGCCGGCCCTCGGCGTCGAGCCCGGTCGTCGGCTCGTCGAGGAAGAGCACCTCGGGCCGGGACGTCAGGGCGAGCGCCAGGTCGAGGCGGCGCTTCTCGCCGCCGGACAGCTGCTTGACGCGCACGTTCGCCCGTACGGTCAGGCCGACCATCTCCAGGGCCTCGGCGGCGGGGCGGGCGCCGGTGGTGCAGGCCGACCACATGCGCACGGTCTCCATGACCGTGAGGTCGGAGGGGAAGCCGCCCTCCTGGAGCATCACTCCGGTACGGGGGCGGACGGCGGCGCGTTCGCGGTACGGGTCGTGGCCGAGGACCCGGACCGTGCCGTCGGTCGGCGGCGCCAGGCCTTCGAGGAGTTCCACGGTCGAGGTCTTGCCCGCGCCGTTCGTCCCGAGCAGGGCGAACAGTTCGCCGCGGGCCACGGAGAAGGAGATCCCGGACACGGCCTCGAAGCCGCCGGCGTAACGGCGTCGGACCCCGTTCGCCTCGATCACGGGACCGTTCACGCGGTCGCTGAGAATGTCGTCGCTGGTCATGCTTCAAGGTTTCCGCCGGAACCGGCCCGCGAGCAGTGCGCGCTGTCACCACTGCTCATGACAAACGTCATGAGGGCGTCCGGAGAGGACCGGGAGCACGACAAAGGCCCTGACCGAGAAGGTCAGGGCCTTTGATGCTGAGCGGACGACCAGGTTCGAACTGGCGACCTCAACCTTGGCAAGGTTGCGCTCTACCAACTGAGCTACGTCCGCAGTGCAGCCACTCGGCTTTCACCGGTGGAGCGAGCACCACTCTACCTGATCCAACGAAGTGGTCCGAAGAGTCGTGCAGAGCGGGTGACAGGAATTGCACACTGCGCCTTCCCCCTGGAAGGGGGATGTTCTACTACTGAACTACACCCGCACGCTGCGTGGGATTCGGCTTTGCGGCCTCGCCCCTCGGCGTGCTCCAGACTCTAGCCGACCTGCGGGGGTGTCGCGCAAGTCGGCTCCCCGCGGAGCTCGCGGAGCGGCCCCGCCGGTCCGGTCGGCAGGGCGTCCGACGGGCCGTCCGGGGCCGCCTGACGGAGCGTCCGGCGGGTCGGCCGGGGTCCGTCGTGCCGTCCGGCGTCCGGCGGACCGCCCGGCCCGGCGGACGGCCCGCCGCCCGGCGCCGCCCCGGCTCAGCTTGCCGCGTCGAACGCCTCGTAGACCTTCTTCGGGATGCGGCCCCGGGCCGGCACCTCCATCCGGTGCGAGCGGGCCCAGGCGCGGACGGCCGCCGGGTCCGGGGCGAGGGAGGTGTGGTGGTAGGCCGTGGGCGTCCTGCCGTGCTTGCCGGCATTTGTCTGCTTGCGGCCGGCGGCCACGTAAGGCGCCAGCGTCTTCCGCAGTTTCTTCGCGTTGGCGGGATTGAGATCGATCTCGTACGTCTTCCCGTCCAGGGCGAAGGTCACCGTTTCCGCCGCTGCTCCCCCGTCGATGTCGTCGGAGAGCGTCACCACTACGCGCTGAGCCACGGATATCGGTCCTTTCCTACGGCACCGGCGCGTGTCGCGTGCGCGGATGCCGGCCTTCCGGCTGTCAGGCGGGCGGATGTGGATCGACGAGATGTCGACTGTTCCGTTGTTCCCGGGGCAATGTTGCTTTCCCCGGTAATCATTTGTACAGCGGTGGGTACCGCATTGTGAAGCCCAGCCAATTACATCCGCGTGTCCGTGTGCAATCCGTGTGCAATCCGGGCGGGTTTTTTCCCAGACCTTTTCCGTGCGGTGTCGTGTCCGATATCTCGGCGTGATCCGCGCCGCGTGCTCACCGTGTCCGTGCCGCCCGATATCTACCCGCGTAGAAATTTTGGCCAGGTACGCTGAGTGGACCCGCGGGGGTCTGGGGAACCCCCCGGAGAGACAGCCGCACCACACCACCACACCGGGAGTGCCAGTGGCACGCGTCGTAGTCGACGTCATGCTCAAGCCCGAGATCCTCGACCCGCAGGGACAGGCGGTGCAGCGTGCACTGCCCCGTCTCGGCTTCGAGGGAATCGCGGACGTTCGTCAGGGAAAGCGTTTCGAGCTGGAGGTCGAGGGACCGGTGGACGACGCCGCCCTCGCCCGTATTAACGAGATGGCCGAGACGTTCCTCGCCAACACCGTCATCGAGGACTTCGTCCTGAAGGTGGAGGAGGAGAAGTGACCACCCGTATCGGCGTCGTCACTTTTCCCGGCACCCTCGACGATCAGGACGCCCTGCGCGCCGTCCGGATCGCGGGTGCCGAGCCCGTATCCCTGTGGCACCGCGACAAGGACCTGCACCAGGTCGACGCGGTCGTCCTGGCCGGTGGTTTCTCCTACGGCGACTACCTCCGCGCCGGAGCCATCTCCCGCTTCTCGCCGGTCATGGAACCCCTCATCGAGCAGGCGAAGGCCGGTATGCCGGTCCTCGGCATCTGCAACGGCTTCCAGATCCTGACCGAGGCGCACCTGCTGCCCGGCGCGATGCTGCGCAACAACCACCTCCACTTCATCTGCCGCGACCAGAAGCTGCGGGTGGAGAACGCGGACACCGCCTGGACCTCGGACTACAGCGCCGGCCAGGAGATCAGCGTCCCGCTCAAGAACATGGACGGCCGGTACACCGCCGACGAGCACACGCTCGACGAGCTGGAGGCCGAGGGCCGCGTCGCCTTCCGCTACCTGGACGGCAACCCCAACGGCTCGCTCCGCGACATCGCGGGCATCACCAACGCCGCGGGCAACATCGTCGGCCTGATGCCGCACCCGGAGCACGCCGTGGAGCCGCTCATCGGCACCGGCCGCACCGACGGCCTCGGTTTCTTCACCTCGATCATCAAGAAGCTGGTCAACGCATGAGCCTGGATACGGTCAAGCACGCGGCCGAGACCCCGGACGCCGCGCAGCCCTGGAAGGAGCTCGGTCTCAAGGAGGACGAGTACGCCCGGATCCGCGAGATCCTGGGCCGCCGTCCCACCGGCGCCGAGCTCGCCATGTACTCGGTGATGTGGTCGGAGCACTGCTCGTACAAGAGCAGCAAGGTCCACCTCAAGCAGTTCGGCGAGAAGGTCCCCCAGAACGACGCGATGCTCGTCGGCATCGGCGAGAACGCCGGCGTCGTCGACGTCGGTCAGGGGTACGCGGTCACCTTCAAGGTCGAGTCGCACAACCACCCCTCGTACATCGAGCCCTACCAGGGCGCGGCCACCGGCATCGGCGGCATCGTCCGCGACATCCTCGCGATGGGCGCCCGCCCGATCGCGGTCGTCGACCCGCTGCGCTTCGGTGCGGCCGACCACCCCGACACCAAGCGCGTCCTGCCGGGCGTCGTCGCGGGCATCGGCGGCTACGGCAACTGCCTCGGTCTGCCCAACATCGGCGGCGAGGTCGTCTTCGACGCCTGCTACCAGGGCAACCCGCTGGTCAACGCCGGCTGCATCGGCGTGATGAAGCACGAGGACATCCACCTCGCGCAGGCCTCGGGCCCCGGCAACAAGGTCATCCTGTACGGCGCCCGCACCGGCGGCGACGGCATCGGCGGCGTCTCCGTGCTGGCGAGCGAGACCTTCGAGTCGACGGGTCCCGCCAAGCGGCCCGCCGTCCAGGTCGGCGACCCGTTCCAGGAGAAGCTCCTCATCGAGTGCACCCTGGAGATCTTCAAGGAGAAGCTCGTCGCGGGCATCCAGGACCTCGGCGGCGCCGGGCTCTCCTGCGCCACCAGCGAGCTGGCCTCGGCCGGTTCCGGCGGTATGCGCGTCGAGCTGGACACCGTGCCGCTGCGCGACTCCTCGCTCTCGCCCGAGGAAATCCTCATGAGCGAGTCGCAGGAGCGCATGTGCGCGATCGTCGAGCCGCAGCACGTGGACCGCTTCCTGGAGATCTGCGAGAAGTGGGACGTCATCGCCACCGTCATCGGTGAGGTGACCGAGGGCTCCCAGCTGGAGATCTTCTGGCACGGCGAGCAGATCGTGGACGTGCCGCCGCGCTCGGTCGCCCACGACGGCCCGGTCTACCACCGTCCGTTCGCCCGGCCGTCCTGGCAGGACGCGCTCCAGGCGGACGACGCGGGCAAGCTCGCCCGCCCGGCGAATGCGGCCGAGCTGCGCGAGCAGGTCCTCAAGCTGGTCGCTTCCCCGAACCAGGCCTCGAAGTCCTGGATCACCGACCAGTACGACCGTTTCGTGCAGGGCAACACCGTCCTGGCGATGCCCGAGGACGCGGGCATGGTCCGCATCGACGCCGAGTCGAACCTGGGCGTGGCGATGGCGACCGACGGCAACGGCCGGTACGCCAAGCTCGACCCGTACACCGGCGCGCAGCTCGCGCTGGCGGAGTCGTACCGCAACGTGGCCGCCTCCGGCGCCAAGCCGCTGGCCATCTCGGACTGCCTGAACTTCGGTTCGCCCGAGGACCCGGACGTCATGTGGCAGTTCGCCGAGGCCACCCGCGGTCTCGCGGACGGCTGCCTGGAGCTGGGCACCCCGGTCACCGGCGGCAATGTCTCGCTGTACAACCAGACCGGTGAGACGGCGATCCACCCGACGCCGGTCGTGGCCGTGCTCGGTGTGATCGACGACGTCAACCGCCGTACGCCGGTCGCCTTCGCGGAAGAGGGCCAGCTCCTCTACCTGCTGGGCGACACGGCCGAGGAGTTCGGCGGCTCGGCCTGGTCCGAGGTCGTCCACGACCACCTCGGCGGCCTGCCGCCCAAGGTGGACCTCGGCCGCGAGAAGCTGCTCGCCGAGATCCTCGTCTCGGCCTCGCGCGACGGCATGATCGACGCCGCGCACGATCTGAGCGACGGCGGTCTGATCCAGGCCGTCACCGAGTCCTGCCTGCGCGGCGGGAAGGGCGCCCGGCTGGTCGTGCCGGACGGCCTGGACGCGTTCACGTTCCTCTTCTCCGAGTCGGCGGGACGCGCGGTCGTCTCGGTCCCGCGCAGCGAGGAGCTCCGCTTCACCGACATGTGCGGGGCGCGCGGTCTGCCCGTCGCCCGTATCGGTGTCGTGGACGGCGAGGAGATCGAGCTCCAGGGCGAGTTCAGCATCCCGCTGAGCGAGCTCCGTACGGCGCACGAGGCGACGATCCCCGCGCTGCTCGCCTGAGCCGCGCGCCGACCGGCGTTGTCGAAGCCCCCGCCCGGGTCCTCCGGGCGGGGGCTTCGGCCTTCCCCCGTCCCCCGATGAACATCCCCGATGAACGTCCCCTGATGAACATCGCTTGTCAGAGATTACGTAATTACGTAAGGTTGGTGTCATGGAGCTGGAGCAGCGGGTCGCCGAGCTGGAGAGGCGGCTCACGGCGCTGGAGCGGCAGGACCCGGAGTCCGCGTCTCCCCGCCTGGGAGACGGCGACTTCTGGGCGCTGGAAGGGCTGAAACAGCAGCTCGCCGACGCCGGGAAGGCCGGGGCCGATGGAGGAGTGCTCTACACGGGCTCGGTCCGGCTGCCCACCGGTGAGCAGTACGGGTGGCAGTACGGCGCGTTCACCGAGGCCCTGTTCGACGGGGACTGGGCGGACGCCGCCGAGTCGTTCGCCGCGCTGGGCCACCCGGTCCGGCTGCGCCTGCTCCGCGAGATCCTCGGCGGCCTGAGGACGGCCGCCGAACTGGCCGCGCTCGACGGGGCCGGCACCACCGGCCAGATCTACCACCATCTGCGCCAGCTGACCGGCGCGGGCTGGCTGCACGCGGCCGGGCGCGGCAGGTACGAGGTGCCGCCCGCCCGGGTCGTGCCGCTGCTGGTGGTGCTGACGGCGGCGCGGCCCTAGGAGCCGCAGACCGAACGCAGACAACAGGGGGAAATGATCATGTCCGTCCGCAAAGTCATGGCGGTGCTCCACCGCGTGTGCTGGCTCCTCTTCGGGGTGCTGGTGCTCACCGGGGTCTTCGCCGAACCGCTGGTGCCCTTCGGCCTGACCTTCGTGCCCGCGGGCGCGGCTGTGGTCATCAGCCTCGTCCTGAGCTTCACCGGTCCCAAGGAGACCCTGAAGAGCCGCCCCGCCGTCGAGGTCGAGCCGCCCGTGACCGGTCGCTGGTCCGCCCTGAACAGCCCGGCGGACAAGGTGCCGAGCCATGGGACGCACGCGTACGGACAGACGTACGCGATCGACATCGTGGCCGAGCCCGAGACCGGTGAGGGCGAGCCCTCCGCCCGCCCGGCGTTCCGTTGGCTCTGGCCGCTCGTCCGCCGCAACCGCGACTTCCCGGCGTTCGGCGCCCCGCTGTCCGCGGTGGCCGACGCCACGGTCGTCCGCGCGAGCGACGGCCAGCGCGACCACCTGAGCCGCAACTCGCTGCCCGCGCTGCTCTATCTGATGCTGATCGAGGGGGACGTGCGCAGCATCGTCGGCGCGCACCGGATCATCGGCAACCACGTCATCCTCGACCTCGGCGACAGCACGTACGCCGTCTACGCCCACCTCCAGCGCGGCTCGCTCCAGGTGAAGGCCGGGGACAGGGTCCGCGCCGGACAGCGGCTCGGGCGCGTGGGCAACTCCGGCAACTCCACCGAACCCCACCTCCACTTCCAGCTGATGGACGGTCCGGACCCGGACTCGGCCCGGGGCATCCCGTTCACCTGGCGGGGCGTCGGAGTGCCCGCGAACGGCGAGACGTTCACGGTCGAGGAGCAGGCCGCCCGGGCCTGACCGGGCGATGTCGGTGGGGCCGGTTAGTCTCGGCCCCATGCCCCCGGCCAAGAAGCGCCCGCGCGCCTACGACCACCTCAGGACCCGGACGGCGGTCCTCGCCCAGTTCGCCCATGTCCGCGACGCCGTCCGCTCGTTGACGCCCGGCCAGCTCGCCCGGCCGACCCGGCTCGGCGCGTGGACGGTGCGCGATCTGGCCGCGCACATCGCGCAGGGGCTCGGCTCGGTCAGCCGGGACCTGGCCCTGCCGGAGCCGCCCGGCCCCAAGCCCGCGACCACCCTCCTGGAGTGGCCGCCGGCCGTCGCGGCCGTCATCAGGGACCCCGAGGCCCCGGCCCCGGCGGCCGCCCACCCCGACCTCCTCGCGCTGTACGGGGAGGTGGAGGCGGGCTTCCTCGCGGACGTCCCGGCCTCCGGGGCGGGGGACCGGCTCCTGCCCACCCGGGTCGGCTCCATGCGGCTGACCGACTACCTGGTCACCCGGACCGTCGAGCTGATCGTCCACACGGACGACCTGAACGAGGCGCTCGGCTCGGAGATCCCGTACGACCGGCAGGCCCTGGCCGCCTGCACCCGGCTGCTGGCGGACACCCTCGCGGACCGGGCGCCCGGTGGGTCGGTCGAGGTGCGCGTCCCGCCGTTCGCGGTGGTCCAGTGCATCGGCGGGCCCAAGCACACCCGGGGCACCCCGCCCAATGTCGTGGAGACCGGACCGCTCACCTGGATCCGGCTCGCCACCGGGCGTACGGAGTGGGCGAAGGCGTTGGAAGAAGCCGAGGTCAGCGCCAGTGGAGAGCGGGCCGACCTGGCCGCGCTGCTCCCGCTGCTGCGCTGAGCCGGACCGCGCGCGGCGAGGGCGGACGATCCGGCCCCGTACACCCCGAAGCGGAGCGGACGGAACCGGATCGGCCCCCCGTCCCGTCGAATCGCCATGCGCACACAACGTACGACCCTCAGCGTCAGTGTCCTGGCCCTCCTCGCCCTCGCCGCCTGCGGTACGGAGTCGGGCCCCGGCTCCGCCAAGGGCTCCGGCGACGGCGGGGACGCCGTGCAGAGCGATGTCCCGGTCACCGGGGTGGCGTGGCGCGTCGACTCCGTGACCGTCGGCGGGAAGAAGACCGAGGCCCCGGAGGGCTCCCGGCTGGAGATCGACCCGAAGGGCCGGGCCAAGGCCCACTTCGGCTGCAACCACATCAGCGTGGACGCCCGGGTGGAGGGCGACCGGATCACCCTGGGCAAGCCCGTCACCACGCAGATGGCCTGCGGGGAGGAGATCGAGAAGTTCGAGAAGGCCGCCATCGACGCCATGGGCGGCGAGCACACCGCGAAGCTCTCCGGCGACAAGCTGACCCTCACCACCGAAAGCGGCGACACGATGGCCCTCAGCGAGGAGAAGCCCGCCGAGCTGGTCGGCACCCGGTGGTCGGTGACCACGCTGCTCAGCGGCGAGACCGCCACGACCGTGCCGGCGGACCTGCCCAAGGAGAAGGCGCCCCATCTGACCTTCTCCGAGGACGGCACCGTGCAGGGCAACTCCGGCTGCAACTCCTTCCGCGGCAAGGCGACGGTCAAGGACGGCACGATCACGTTCGGCCCGGTGGCCGGAACCCGGAGGATGTGCCCGGAGCAGGAGATGGAGGTGGAGCGCGCGGTGCTCGCGGCCCTGAAGGGCTCGACGACGTACACGATCAAGGGCAGCACGCTCACCGTCACCGCGGAGGGCGGCAAGGGGATCGGCGCCACGGCCGCCTCTCCCGGGGCCGAAAACAGCTCCCAGCACGGCTGAACCCGGCTCCCCGGTGTGAGGCTCACCACGAAACGGGCGTTCGGCCGGCGGCCGGGCCGGGCATGGGGCGCGTTCACCGAGCGCCACGGCCGCCCGTCCGCCGCCGACGATCCCTACCGGTCGGTAACCAGCCTCTCGGCCCGGAAGTGAGCCCCGCGTTCCCCTCGCGGAGGTCGATCCATCGATGCGGCCGTCACGCAGTGTCACCGTCCGAAGTCCCGCGAATCGCCCGCCCCGGGCGGCGGAGAGGGCGGTTCCCCGTGCTCCACCGCGCGTTTGCCCATCGGTCCCCAATTCGGACCAGTGGTCGATCTCGCCTACACTCGGTGCCGTGCCCCGTGGTGATGGACGACTCAACCACGACCTGCTCCCCGGAGAGAAAGGCCCCCAGGACGCTTGTGGCGTCTTCGGTGTCTGGGCTCCGGGTGAAGAGGTCGCCAAGCTCACCTATTTCGGACTGTATGCCCTGCAGCACCGCGGACAGGAATCCGCGGGCATCGCAGTGAGCAACGGGTCCCAGATCCTGGTCTTCAAGGACATGGGACTGGTCTCGCAGGTCTTCGACGAAACGTCTCTGGGTTCCCTCCAGGGCCATATCGCGGTCGGTCATGCCCGCTACTCCACCACCGGCGCCTCGGTGTGGGAGAACGCGCAGCCGACGTTCCGTGCCACCGCGCACGGCTCGATCGCCCTCGGCCACAACGGGAACCTGGTCAACACCGCCCAGCTCGCGGAGATGGTCGCCGACCTCCCGCGCAAGGACGGCCGCGCCACCCAGGTCGCCGCGACCAACGACACCGACCTGGTGACCGCGCTGCTCGCCGGGCAGCGCGACGAGAACGACAAGCCGCTCACCATCGAGGAAGCCGCCGCCAAGGTGCTCCCCGACGTCAAGGGCGCGTTCTCGCTCGTCTTCATGGACGAGCACACGCTCTACGCCGCCCGTGACCCGCAGGGCATCCGCCCGCTGGTGCTGGGCCGTCTCGAGCGCGGCTGGGTGGTCGCCTCGGAGTCCGCCGCACTGGACATCTGCGGTGCCAGCTACGTACGCGAGATCGAGCCGGGCGAGCTCGTCGCCATCGACGAGAACGGTCTGCGCACCTCTCGATTCGCAGAAGCGAAGCCCAAGGGCTGTGTCTTCGAGTACGTCTACCTGGCACGCCCGGACACCGACATCGCCGGCCGGAACGTCTACCTCTCCCGGGTGGAGATGGGCCGAAAGCTGGCCGCCGAAGCCCCCGTCGAGGCGGATCTCGTCATAGCGACCCCGGAATCCGGCACTCCCGCCGCGATCGGGTACGCGGAGGCCAGCGGCATTCCGTTCGGCGCCGGACTGGTGAAGAACGCCTACGTCGGCCGGACCTTCATCCAGCCCTCGCAGACCATCCGCCAGCTCGGCATCCGGCTCAAGCTGAATCCGCTGAAGGAAGTCATCAAGGGCAAGCGCCTGGTGGTCGTCGACGACTCGATCGTCCGCGGCAACACCCAGCGCGCGCTCGTCCGGATGCTCCGCGAGGCCGGAGCGGCCGAGATCCACATCCGGATCTCCTCGCCGCCGGTGAAGTGGCCCTGCTTCTTCGGGATCGACTTCGCGACCCGCGCCGAGCTGATCGCCAACGGCATGACCGTCGACGAGATCTGCACCTCCATGGGCGCCGACTCCCTCTCGTACATCTCGATCGACGCGATGATCGAGGCGACGACGATCGACAAGCCGAACCTCTGCCGCGCCTGCTTCGACGGCGAATACCCCATGGACCTCCCGGACCCGGAGCTGCTCGGCAAGCAGCTGCTGGAGACCGAGCTGGCGGCGGGCCCGGCGGCGACCGCCGCGGCCGACGCGCTGCGCCGTCCGTGACCCGGACGCGCCGCCGCATCCCCCACCAGCCCCGTATCTCCACACGAAAGATCCCAGGCCATGTCTGAGACAACAGGTGCTTCCTACGCGGCGGCCGGCGTCGACATCGAAGCCGGTGACCGTGCCGTCGAGCTGATGAAGGAGTGGGTGAAGAAGACCCAGCGCCCCGAGGTCGCCGGCCTCGGCGGGCTCGGCGGCTTCGCCGGTCTCTTCGACGCCTCGGCGCTGAAGCGCTACGAGCGTCCGCTCCTCGCCTCCGCCACCGACGGTGTGGGCACCAAGGTGGACCTGGCGCGTCAGATGGGCGTGTACGACACCATCGGCCACGACCTCGTCGGCATGGTCGTGGACGACCTCGTCGTCTGCGGCGCCGAGCCGCTGTTCATGACCGACTACATCTGCGTCGGCAAGGTGCACCCCGAGCGTGTCGCGGCCATCGTGAAGGGCATCGCCGAAGGCTGTGTCCTGGCCGGCTGCGCCCTGGTCGGCGGCGAGACCGCCGAGCACCCGGGTCTCCTCGGACCGGACGACTTCGACGTCGCCGGAGCCGGTACGGGCGTGGTCGAGGCGGACCGCCTGCTCGGCCCGGACCGTATCCGCAAGGGTGACGCGGTCATCGCCATGGCGTCCTCCGGTCTTCACTCCAACGGGTACTCGCTCGTCCGCCACGTGGTCTTCGACCGGGCCGGCTGGGCGCTGGACCGCGAGATCGAGGAGTTCGGCCGCACGCTGGGCGAGGAGCTCCTGGAGCCCACCCGGATCTACTCCCTGGACTGCCTGGCCCTCACCCGGACGACCGAGGTGCACGGCTTCAGCCATGTCACCGGCGGCGGCCTGGCGAACAACCTGGCCCGGGTCATCCCGGACGGGCTGCACGCCACGGTGGACCGCTCCACCTGGACGCCCGGCGCGGTCTTCGACCTCGTCGGCAAGGCGGGCCAGGTCGAGCAGCTGGAGCTGGAGAAGACGCTGAACATGGGCGTCGGCATGATCGCGATCGTCCCGGCCGACTCGGTGGACGCGGCCCTGACGACGCTGGCCGACCGCGGGGTCGACTCCTGGGTCGCCGGTGAGATCACCGACCGCGGCGATCACGCGACGGGCGCCGAGCTGACCGGGGCCTACGCGCGCTAGTCGTCCTCACGCGGTGGTGCGCCGGGCTGACCGCCCGGCGCACTGGGCACGGAAACCGGGTCGCACCGGGCACGGCCGGTTCTGGACACACAGAACCCGGCCCGGGGCAGGCCCGGACCGGGTTGATGTGTCAGGCGAGGTCAAGCGCCGCGGCGCTGTGACGACGGACCGGACTGATCGTCCTGATCCTCGTCATCGTCCTGGTTGTAGCGATCCGCGTACTGTGCGTACGGGTCATCTTCCTCGTCGTCGTCCTCGAACGGCTCTGCGTTCGGTGGCTGACTCGAAGGCGATGCGCCCAGCTCATTGGCCAGACGCGACAGGTCAGTCCCGCCGCTGCTGTACTTCAGCTGGCGGGCGACCTTGGTCTGCTTGGCCTTTGCCCGGCCGCGCCCCATGGCTCGACCCCCTCGGTGACGGGGCTCGACGGCCCCAGAGTCTTGACACGCGTTCATGTTTCGGGACGGACTCTCGACAGAGAGACCGCGCCCGTAGAGCTTTAACGGTACCTGCTTCCGTGGCCATACGGTACGCCGCCCGCATTCCGGTCCCCGGCACAGGGCCAGTGAGGAGCCCCGTCCTCGCTGGTCAACTGCGATTTTAACCTCTTGTGGAGGTACGACCCGCCGACGGGCGTGAGTCTTGTCTCGTCGGCCGGCGGGTCGCTGACGGCTGCCCGGTCAGTGGGAGCGCGCCTCCGCCATCCGCTGTTCGGCGAGCCGGTCGGCCGCCGCGGCCGGCGGAATCCCGTCCGCCTTCGCACGTGCGAATATTTCCAGCGTGGTGTCGAAGATCTTCGTCGCCTTCGCCTTGCACCGGTCGAAGTCGAACCCGTGCAGCTCGTCGGCCACCTGGATCACGCCACCGGCGTTGACCACGTAGTCGGGTGCGTAGAGAACCGACCGGTCGGCCAGGTCCTTCTCCACACCCGGGTGCGCGAGCTGGTTGTTGGCCGCGCCGCACACCACCTTCGCGGTGAGCACGGAGACGGTGTCGTCGTTCAGCGCGCCGCCGAGCGCGCACGGCGCGTAGACGTCCAGGCCCTCGGTACGGATCAGCGCGTCGGTGTCCGCGACCACGGTGACCTCGGGGTGCAGATCGGTGATCCGGCGCAGCGACTCCTCGCGCACGTCGGTGATCACGACCTCGGCCCCGTCGGAGAGCAGATGCTCGACGAGGTGGTGGCCCACCTTGCCGACACCGGCGACGCCGACCTTGCGGCCGCGCAGCGTCGGGTCGCCCCACAGGTGCTGGGCCGAGGCCCGCATGCCCTGGAAGACACCGAACGCGGTGAGCACCGAGGAGTCGCCCGCGCCGCCGTTCTCGGGGGAGCGGCCGGTGGTCCAGCGGCACTCGCGGGCGACGACGTCCATGTCGGCGACATAGGTGCCGACGTCGCAGGCGGTGACGTAGCGGCCGCCGAGCGAGGCGACGAACCGGCCGTAGGCGAGGAGGAGTTCCTCGCTCTTGATCCGGTCCGGGTCGCCGATGATGACGGCCTTGCCGCCGCCGTGGTCGAGGCCGGCGAGGGCGTTCTTGTACGACATCCCGCGCGACAGGTTCAGCGCGTCGGCGACGGCCTCCGCCTCGGAGGCGTACGGGTAGAAGCGGGTACCGCCGAGGGCCGGGCCCAGGGCGGTGGAGTGGAGGGCGATGACGGCCTTGAGGCCGCTGGCACGGTCCTGGCAGATCACGACTTGCTCGTGGCCCCCCTGATCCGAGTGGAACAGGGTGTGCAGGACGCCGTCAGTCACATCGGTCACTGTGGTGACTCCCAAAGAACGAAGCGGCGGAAGCCCTCCTAGGGGTGGGGAGGGCCCCGGACCGACCGGCACGGCCGGTCCGATGGGCAAGAGCGTAAGTCCTCCGGCGGCGCGGATCTGCCCCTGCGCGAAGGATCACCCCCCAGGGCCTCTCGTTTGGATCCGACCCGATCCAAACGAGAGGCCCGGGGGTGTGGAGCCGTGACACGATGCGCTGCATGTCGGTGGTGTCTTCGGTGCGCGTCCCTTACACGTCCTACCTCCGGATCTACGAGCCGCTCGCCGCGTTCGCCGAACCCGAGCGGAGCCACTGGGCGCGTTACGCGCAACGCGAGGAGCTCCCCACGGCCCAGGACGAACTGCGCCGCTCGCTGGCCGACTTGGCGTCGACACCACCAGTCGGGGTGCCCGTGCACGAGAGCGGCGACGCGTTCGTGGCGGAGCTGGACGGAGTGGTGTGCGTCTGCCCGTGGCGGACCAGGCTGCGGGGCTGGCTGGCCCTGGAGGAACTGGGGGGCATGTTTCCGGCCAACGTGCTCGACGTCCTGCTGCCCGCGGTGGTGCGCGGCCAGGCGACGGCGGACCACGAGCGTTGGCAGCGGCTCCACCCGGACGCCCGGCCCTGGATCCGGACCACGGTGTGGCAGGTGCCGGTGCGCTGGTTCGTCCTCTTCCACGACGAGGAGCGGGAGTACGCGGCGGCGGACGGGGACGGGGCCGCGCCGGTCCTGCGCTACCGCACCCCGATGGTCGAGGCCCGGCGCCGGCTGGCGCGGGCGCTGCGGACCCTGCGCGAGAACGTTCCCGAAGGCCCGCTGACCGAGGGCCTGGTGGACGTGGGGCGCTGGCTGGAGGAGTTCCATCCGCGCTCCCTGGTCGAGCTGGACTACGGAGGTCTCGTCCACGCGCTGCCGGCGGAACGGCTCGCCGGGGACCGGTCGGCGGCGGATGTGGCGGAGGGGCTCACCGCGCTGCGGGACGGCGACAGCGAGGGCGCGGGGGAGGCGTACGCGCGGCTCGCGGAGCGCTGGCGGGCGGTCCGGGACCGCCAGTTCACCAATTGACGTGAAAAGGCCCACAGTGGCATCAAGGTGATGGAACCGGGGCATCCTTCATCCAGGACGGCCGGAGGGTCGACGGACGGGCCGCGAGGCCGGACCGTACGGAAGGAGGAGGAAGCCGGGTCGCCTCGGCGGAGGGCGGCGAAGGGGGCTCGACAAACAGTTGACGGGCCGTGAACCTGCGTCCTGTGTGACGCGTGTGATGTGTGAGGCGGAAGCGTACGCCGCTGGGCCCAGGACCTACGTCCCGAACCGGGCCTTTGCCTCAAGCGTGATGGACAGCACTAACGGGGCCCTTGCGTCTATCCCTACCCCTCATGCCAAAATAGGACAAGGAGTCCGGGGAGGGCTCCTTCTGTCCAAGTAAGGGCAGAATGCTCGACATTGCACTCTATGGGGGGTCTGACGACTCCTGATCGCTCTGTGACTGATCGTCACTGGGGCGTGACTGTCCGCTATGGCATGGTCCATCGGCTTCCGTCGCTGATGAACACCTGGGAGGGCAATTCCATCGGTTTGGCCGACGTGGCTGGACGGATGGTGTAGTTGTAGTGCCGAGGACAAGCCGTTCGTCCTATAACCGACTCGGCCCGCGTCCGCCATTTCGGGCAACGCGGGTCAAGGTGCAGAATTTAGAGGAAAGAACCGAGAAGGTTCGGTTCTCCCGAGGAGGCCGCTCATGACCGCTCGCACCCCTGATGCCGAGCCGCTGCTGACCCCGGCTGAGGTTGCCACGATGTTCCGCGTGGACCCGAAGACGGTCACCCGTTGGGCCAAGGCTGGCAAGCTCACGTCCATCCGCACGCTCGGTGGGCATCGCCGGTACCGCGAGGCAGAGGTCCGCGCACTGCTTGCGGGTATTCCGCAGCAGCGCAGCGAGGCCTGACACACCCCTGCCGCGCAGCAATACAGCAGCACAGCATCACCATCCGGGCAGCTGTCAGGTCCCCCAACCTCAGCCGCCCACCCATAGCTCCACTCGACGGACGCCTGCCCCAACGGGCGTCATACCTGTGTCCTACGGGTGCCGTCGTATCGATCGCGCTGGACTCCGCCGGGTCCAGCGCGATCTTTTTTGTGCCCGGGCCCCGCGCCTCAGGTCCTGTGGTCCTGTGCCCCCGGACGGGCCCCTTCGGGCCTCTTCGGGCCGTTCCCGGCCCCTCCGGCCGGCCGGTCCAGAACCGGGCGGTCGGTCGGCTTCAGTGGGTCGGCGGGGCCTTCGTGGGTCTGTGAGCGGGTCTGTGCGGGAGTGTGGGTGAGCGTCCCGGAGGGGGTGGGGACGGGGTGGGGACGCGGTGGGACAGCCCCGGACGGAACGGTCCACGCGAGCCCGTCACCCCCGTGCAATTGCACATATTAAATTCACCAGTTGTAGGGGAGGCGTAAAATCCCCCGGTCTGAAAACT
Organism: Streptomyces sp. SID14515; assembly: GCF_010548505.1. Taxonomy (NCBI): domain Bacteria; kingdom Bacillati; phylum Actinomycetota; class Actinomycetes; order Kitasatosporales; family Streptomycetaceae; genus Streptomyces; species Streptomyces sp. SID14515. The sequence continues at coordinate 26,040 of NZ_JAAGMH010000059.1, forward strand.
CTTTCGGTGACTACCGTCACACCGCCCGATGCTTGCCAACTTCGAGCCTGCCACTGCCCGGACGCGGAAGCATCCGGCCGATGGTCATGTCCCGGAGGGCCTTTCGGCCCCGGTTCCGGCCTCGGCCCTGTCCTCGGCTCCGCTCCCGGCCCCGCCCCCGCTCTCGTCCTCGTCGCTCCGTCCGGCGGAGTCCTGAGGTCCGGCGGCGGCCTGCGGGGCGTCCGAGGGGCTTGAGGGGCTTCCTGCGGCCGCTCTCCACTCCCCGTCGCCCCCGGGCTCCATGGCGAGGCGCAGGAGGCGATGGCAGACCGCGCAGTGCCGGGTGAGGTGGCGATAGGCGGAAGCGGCCGCCAGATGGGCGCGCAGCAGCGCGCGGGTCTCGTGTCGTGCTGTGGACGCGGACATACGAGCCACCTTCCCGGTGGGCCCGGCCGTCCCCCGCCGTGCGAAGCGCCGAGGATGCCGAGGACCGCTGAGAAACAGGTACAGCCTCTGCTTCTACGGGTTACCCGCGGCAGATGACGCCGTCAAGACACGGGGCAGGACGCGAGAAAGCCCGGATCGAAACGATCCGGGCTTTCTTCTACTGCGGTCCTGACGGGATTTGAACCCGCGGCCTCCACCTTGACAGGGTGGCGAGCACTCCAAACTGCTCCACAGGACCAGGTTTTCGCCGCTTGCCTTGCGGCTTGCTGCGAAACCAGACTGTACAGGAGGTGGGAGGCCCAGGTCGACTTCACTCCTGGTGGTGACTCCGTCACCGTCTCCCGGGCCCCGCCATGCCTCCGCGCCAGGGTGCGGATCAGGGCGCGAGGGCGTCGATCGCCTTCACGATCCGCTTGTCCGAGACGGGGAACGCGGTGCCCAGCGCATGGGCGAAGTAGCTCACCCGCAGCTCCTCGATCATCCAGCGGACGTCCAGCACCTCCTGCGGCACCGGCCGCCCCTGCGGGAGCTGTTCGAGCAGCCAGGCGTACTCGTCCTGCATCTCGTGGACCTTCGCCATCCGCGTGGTGTCCCGCTGGACGGCCGTCGGCATCTGCTGGAGCCGCCGGTCGGCCGCCACGAGGTAGCGCATCAGGTCGGGCAGCCGGCGCAGTCCGGTCGCCGTAACGAAACCGGACGGTACGAGTCTGGCCAGCTGCTCGCGTACGTCGGCGACGTTGGCCACCAGCGTCAGGCTGTTCGTCGACTTCAGCCGGCGCTCGCTCGCCTGCCAGGCGGCCAGGATCTGCTGCACCTGGTCGATCGTGCGGACGGTCAGGTCCACCAGATCGGCGCGGACCTTGTCGTACAGCGTCCGGAACGCCTTTTCGTCCCACGCGGGACCGCCGTGCGCGGCGATCAGCCGGTCGGCGGCGGCGGTCGCGCAGTCCTCGAAGAGGGCCTGGACCGAACCGTGCGGATTACGGGACAGGGCCAGCTTCTGCTGATTGCTCAGCCGGTCGGAGGCGAACTTCGCCGGGTTCACCGGGATGTTCAGCATGATCAGCCGCCGGGTGCCGCGCCACATCGCCTGCTGCTGTTCGGCCTCGGTGTCGAAGAGCCGTACGGCGACGGTCTCGCCCTGGTCGACCAGCGCCGGATACGCCTTGACCGGCTGCCCGGCACGCCTGGTCTCGAAGACCTTGTTCAGCGTGCCGATCGTCCAGTCGGTGAGGCCCGAGCGCTCGATGGATTCGCCGGAGGGGCCCGCGGTCGCCGCAGCGGCCTTGGAGAGCGCTTGCCGGGCCTTCGGCCGCAGCTGGAGCTTCAGCGCCTCCAGGTCCTTGTCCTCGGCGACCTTGCGCCGCCGCTCGTCGACGATCCGGAACGTGATCTTGAGGTGGTCCGGGACGCGGGAGAGGTCGAAGTCGTCCGCGGTGACCGGCACGCCGACCATCCGCTGGAGCTCACGCGCCAGGGTCTGCGGCAGCGGCTCCTGGAGCGGGACCGCCCGGTCGAGGAACTTGTCCGCGTAGTTGGGCGCGGGCACGTAGTGCCGGCGGATCGGCTTCGGCAGCGAGCGGATCAGCTCGGTGACGACCTCCTCGCGCAGCCCCGGGATCTGCCAGTCGAAGCCCTCGGACGTCACCTGGTTGAGCACCTGGAGCGGTACGTGCACGGTCACGCCGTCCGCGTCCGCACCGGGCTCGAACTGGTACGTCACCTTGAACTTGAGCTTCCCCTGCCGCCAGGAGTCCGGGTAGTCGTCCTTGGTGACGGCCCCGGCCTTCTCGTTGATGAGCATGGAGCGCTCGAAGTCGAGCGCGTCCGGCTCCTCGCGCTTCTTGTTCTTCCACCAGGAGTCGAAGTGCGCCCCGGACACGATGTGTTCGGGAATCCGCTGGTCGTAGAAGTCGAAGAGCGTCTCGTCGTCCACGAGGATGTCGCGGCGGCGGGCCCGGTGCTCCAACTCCTCGACCTCGCCCAGCAGTTTGCGGTTGTCGTGGAAGAACTGGTGGTGGGTGCGCCAGTCGCCCTCGACCAAGGCGTTGCGGATGAACAGATCCCGCGAGGCCTCCTGGTCGATCCGACCGAAATTGACCTTGCGCTGGGCGACGATCGGCACGCCGTAGAGGGTGACCCGCTCGTACGCCATCACCGCCGCCTGGTCCTTCTCCCAGTGCGGCTCGCTGTAGGTGCGCTTCAGCAGGTGTCCGGCCAGCGGCTCGATCCACTCGGGCTCGACCTTGGCGTTGACCCGCGCCCAGAGCCGGGAGGTCTCCACCAGCTCCGCCGACATCACGAACCGGGGCTGCTTCTTGAACAGCGCCGAACCGGGGAAGATCGCGAACTTGGCGTTGCGCGCGCCCACATACTCGTTCTTCTCGGTGTCCTTCAGCCCGATGTGCGACAGCAGCCCGGCCAGCAGCGAGGTGTGCACCGCCTGCTCGGGGACGGACGCCTCGGCCTTGGGCTCCTCGACGGTGATGCCCATCTGCTTCGCGACCGTACGCAGCTGCGCGTAGATGTCCTGCCATTCGCGAATGCGCAGGAAGTTCAGATACTCCTGCTTGCACATCCGGCGGAACGAGGACGAGCCACGCTCCTTCTGCTGCTCGCGCACATAGGCCCAGAGGTTCAGATACGCCAGGAAGTCGGACGTCTCGTCCTTGAACCGGGCGTGGTTCTGGTCGGCCTGGGTCTGCTTCTCCGCGGGCCGCTCGCGCGGGTCCTGGATGGAGAGCGCGGCGGCGATGACCATGACCTCGCGGGCGCAGCCGTTCTTGTCGGCCTCGATGACCATGCGGGCCAGGCGCGGGTCGACGGGCAGCTGGGAGAGCTTGCGGCCCAGCGGCGTCAGCCGCTGCCCCTTCTTCCCCTCCCGGGGGGACTTCTCCCCGTACTCCAGCGCCCCCAGCTCCTGGAGGAGCTGCACACCGTCGCGGATGTTGCGGTGGTCCGGCGGGTCGATGAAGGGGAACTTCTCGATGTCGCCGAGCCCGGCGGCGGTCATCTGGAGGATGACGGAGGCCAGGTTGGTCCGCAGGATCTCCGGGTCGGTGAACTCCGGCCGGGTGACGAAGTCGTCCTCCGAATACAGCCGGATGCAGATGCCGTCCGACGTACGGCCGCAGCGGCCCTTGCGCTGGTTGGCGCTGGCCTGGGAGATCCGCTCGATCGGCAGCCGCTGGACCTTGGTGCGGTGGCTGTAGCGGGAGATACGGGCGTTGCCCGGGTCGATCACGTACTTGATGCCGGGGACGGTCAGTGAGGTTTCGGCCACGTTGGTCGCGAGGACGATACGGCGTCCGGTGTGGCGCTGGAACACCCGGTGCTGCTCGGCGTGCGAGAGGCGCGCGTAGAGCGGGAGCACCTCGGTATGTCTGAGGTTCCGCTTGTTCAGCGCGTCCGCCGTGTCCCGGATCTCGCGCTCACCGGAGAGGAAGACCAGGACGTCGCCCGGGGCCTCGTGGCCCAGCTCGTCCACGGCGTCGCAGATCGCGGTGATCTGGTCCCGGTCGGAGTCCTCGCTGTCATCCTCCAGCAGGGGCCGGTACCGCACCTCGACCGGATACGTCCGCCCGCTGACCTCCACGATCGGGGCCTCGCCGAAGTGGCGCGCGAACCGCTCCGGGTCGATGGTCGCCGAGGTGATGACGACCTTCAGGTCCGGGCGCTTGGGCAGCAGCCGGGCCAGATAGCCGAGCAGGAAGTCGATGTTGAGCGACCGCTCGTGGGCCTCGTCGATGATGATCGTGTCGTACGCCAGCAGCTCGCGGTCCGTCTGGATCTCGGCGAGCAGGATGCCGTCCGTCATCAGCTTCAGATACGTCGACTCCGGGTTCACCTGGTCGGTGAAACGGACCTTCCAGCCGACGGTCTCGCCCAGCGGCGTCTTCAGCTCGTCCGCGACGCGCTCCGCGACCGTGCGGGCGGCGATCCGGCGGGGCTGGGTGTGCCCGATCATGCCCCGGACGCCGCGCCCCAGCTCCATACAGATCTTGGGGATCTGCGTGGTCTTCCCGGACCCGGTCTCACCGGCGACGATCACGACCTGGTGGTCGCGTATCGCCTCCAGGATCTCGTCCTTCTTCTGGCTGACCGGCAGCTCTTCCGGGTACGACAGGGCCGGCAGCCGGGCCGCGCGCGTCGCGAGCCGTTCGGCCGCCTTGCCCGCCTCGGCCGCGATCTCGTCCAGCACGGACTGGCGGGCCTCGGGCTTGCGGATGCGGCGCGCTCCTTCGAGGCGCCGGCCGAGCCGGTTCGCGTCACGGAGCGAGAGCTGTCCGAGCTGGGACTGGAGATCGGCGAAGGAAGTAGACATACGGATCCCAGGATCTCACCCGGGCCCGGCCAGTGGCGACCTCATTTCGCGCGGGCTGCGTCACGCGGCACGTACCATTTCGGGCAGTCGAACGCTTGTCACCGCCGCTCACGCGAGAAAGGCCCGGTCCCGTGTCCCGTACGCAGTGGTGGAGCCTGACGGCGCTGCTCGCGGTCGTCGTGGGGCTGCTGTGCGGACCGGCGGCGAGCGCGGCGTCCTCGGCGGCGGTGCCCGGGGCCTTCGCCCCTTCCGCTTCCGCCCCGGCCTCCGCCGCGCAGACCCTGGCCCCGGCCCGGCCCCTGGCTCAGGCCCCGGTGGCCGAAGCCGCCGACGCGGGCGCCCCGGTCCCCGGCTGCGGGAAGCTCCGTGACCACGACGGCGAGCCCGCCGTGCCCTCGCGCGCCCGGACCGCGTACGACCAGGCCCCGGGCCTCGCCCCGTGGGGGCTGCCCGCCGCGACGGGCGCGCTGCCGGCCGAGCCGCCGCCGGGGATACGGGTCAGGGCGCCGGTCCCCGTCACACCGACCCCGGTCGAGCTCTCCGTGCTGAGGGTGTAGGCGGGCCCGCCCGACCCGCACCCCTTTCCTTCTCTCTCCCGCACCATCAGCACGGAGTGCCGCATGCCCACGCCCAAGAAGTCCGCGTCCGCGAAGTCCACGCCCTCGAAGCCCGCGCCCGGCTCGAAGAAGCCCCTCGTCTACGGTGCCGCGGTCGTCGTCGCCGCCGGTCTCCTCGGCTTCGCCTCGTACAAGGCCACCGCCCCCGACGACACCGCCCCGGACACCGCCTCCGCCCCCGCCGCCGAGGTCTCCGCCGACCCGAACGAGGGCGTCTACCCGGAGCTGGCGAAGCTCGCCCGCCGGGACGCGGACGACAAGCTGGCCACCGGCCGCGCGGACGCCCCGGTCGTCCTGATCGAGTACGCCGACTTCAAGTGCGGCTACTGCGGGAAGTTCGCCCGGGACACCGAGCCGAAGCTGATTGAGAAGTACGTGAAGGACGGCACGCTGCGCATCGAGTGGCGCAACTTCCCGATCTTCGGCGAGGAGTCCGAGAACGCCGCGCGCGCCGCCTGGGCCGCCGGGCAGCAGGACCGCTTCTGGGAGTTCCACCGCGCTGCCTACGCCGAGGGGGCGAAGGAGAAGGGCTTCGGCAAGGACCGGGTGAAGGCGCTCGCCGCGGAGGCCGGGGTGAAGGACCTGGACCGGTTCATGAAGGACCTCGACGGCGAGGCCGCCCGGGCCGCCGTCGCGAAGGACCAGGAGCAGGGGTACGGGATCGGCGCGACCTCCACCCCGTCGTTCCTGGTCAACGGCCGCCCGATCGCGGGCGCCCAGCCGGACGAGACGTTCACGCAGGCCATCGAGGCCGCCGCCGAGCAGGCCAAGGCGAAGACCACCGGCAACGCGGGCAAGGACCCCGGGGACACCGGGGACGCCGGGGACGCCGCCAAGTGACGGCGGACATCGGCTACTTCGCCGCCTTCCTCGGCGGGCTGCTCGCCCTGGTCAGCCCGTGCAGCGCGCTGCTGCTGCCGGCCTTCTTCGCGTACTCCATCGACTCCACCTCGCGGCTGCTGGCCCGTACCGGCATCTTCTACGCCGGGCTCGCCACCACCCTCGTCCCGCTCGGCGCTGCCGGTTCGTACGCCGGGCGGCTGTTCTACGGCCACCGCGACGCCCTTGTCACGGGCGCGGGCTGGCTGATCATCCTGCTCGGCGTCGCGCAGATCGTGGGCCTCGGCTTCGCGTCCCGGCGCATCGCGGCCCTCAGCGGCCGGATCCGCCCGACCACCGCGTTCTCCGTCTACGCGCTGGGCGCGGTCTACGGCCTGGCCGGATTCTGCGCGGGCCCGATCCTGGGCAGCGTCCTCACCGTCGCGGCGGTCAGCGGCAGCCCGGTCTACGGCGGGCTGCTGCTGGCGGTCTACGCGCTCGGGATGGCCGTACCGCTCTTCGTGCTCGCGCTGCTCTGGGAGCGCTTCGACCTCGGCCGGCGGGCCTGGCTGCGCGGCCGGGCCGTCCGTGTCGGCCGGTTCGAGCTGCACACCACTTCGCTCCTGTCGGGGCTGTTCTTCATCGGCCTCGGCGCGCTGTTCCTCGTCTACGACGGGACGACCGCGCTGCCCGGGCTGCTGGGGGTCGACGACTCGTTCGCGGTGGAGCAGTGGGCGCAGAAGCTCGGCGAGCGGGTGTCGGACGGGGTGGCGCTGGTCGCGGTGGTGCTCGTGGTGCTGCTGGTCCTGGGCGTACGCGCCTGGCGCCGGCGCGACGCCGACGTACCGCGGAACGAGCAGCGGGAGGAGACCGAGAAGGTGTGACACGGCGAAGGCCCCGTCCGGTGGACGGGGCCTTCGAGTGGTGGCTGGGGCCGGGATCGAACCGGCGACCTATCGCTTTTCAGGCGATCGCTCGTACCAACTGAGCTACCCAGCCACGCAGCCGCTGGGGCTGCAGCGGTCCTGACGGGATTTGAACCCGCGGCCTCCACCTTGACAGGGTGGCGAGCACTCCAAACTGCTCCACAGGACCAAGCAATGTGCGAAACAAGTCTCGCACACGGTGAAACGTGCCCCCAACGGGATTCGAACCCGTGCTACCGCCTTGAAAGGGCGGCGTCCTGGGCCACTAGACGATGAGGGCTATTGGCCCGCCTGTTCGCTTTGCAGCGCGTCGGGGACGAGAGAAGCATATGGGATGGGTGGAGCTATCGCCAAAACGGTTTACGACGAGGGCGTCGGGCGCGCCGGGGAGCGGGTCGGGGAGGGCGAGGAGGCAGGTGGGGAGGCCGGTGAGGAGGTCGGGGACGGGGTGGGCGAGGTGGGCGAGGTGGGGGAGTCCTTCTTGAGGTTCTCCTCCGGAAGGTGGCGGCCGACCTCGGCGGTCGTCAGTCCGAGACCGCCCAGCGTGATCTCGTCCCAGGCCTGCAGCCGGCGGGTGGAGCGGTCCATGTAGAGCACCGACGCGTGCACCTTCTCCGGCTTGTCGTTCTGCACCGCGCGCAGCCCGCCGCCGCCCGTGGAGCCCTCGACCTTCAGCCGCGTGCCGAGCTTCAGCTGTTCGTTGATCCGGCGGTGGAGGTGGCCGGACAGCACCAGCGGGACCCTGCCGTCGGTCTCCCGGGCGGTGTTCGGGTCGTGGGCGACGGCGATGTCGACGGGGGTGCCGGCGTTCTCCTGGTCACGCAGCGCGGAGGCCAGGCGCGCGCCCTCCAGCCGGGCGGCCGCCTTGCCGCCGACCGGGGCGGTCCGGTCCGGGGTGAAGGAGGCGTCGCCGGTGCCCGCGATCCGCAGCCCGCCGACGTTCACCGCCTTGCCGTCGTCGAGGACGCGGACGTTCTTGAACTTCTCCAGATAGGCCTGGGTGACGGGGGAGTCGTGGTTGCCGCGCACCCACACGTAGGGCGCGCCGAGGTCGCGGATCGGGTCGAGGAAGCCGTTCTCCGCGGCGGAACCGTGGTCCATCGTGTCGCCCGAGTCGACGATGACGTCGATCTCGTACTGCTCGACGAGCGAGGCGATGATGTGCCAGGCGGCCGGGTTGAGGTGGATGTCGGAGACGTGCAGGACCCGGATGGTGCCGGGGTCGGGCTGGTAGACGGGGAGCGTGGAGGTCGCGTCGTACAGCTTGGTGACGTTGGTGACCAGGCGGGCCAGTTCCTGCTGGTAGATGTCGAACTCGGTGACGATCGAGCGGGCGTCGCCGACCAGGGACGGGGCGCTGGAGAGCAGCCCGGAGAACTTCGGCTCCAGGACGGACTTCGGGTTCCAGGTGGCGTACGCGCTGACGCCGGACGCGGCCAGCAGAGTGAGGGCGAGGCCGCCGGCGGCCAGGGCGCGGCGGGGGCGGCGGTAGACGACGAGGCCGAGCGCGGTCGCGCCGGAGACGACGGCGACGCAGGAGCGTACGGCCAGCTCCCGGGTGCCCGCGGCGACGTCCCGGGTGACCTCGGCCTGGAGGGTGGAGAACCGTTCCGGCTGGTCGACCAGGGCCTGGGAGCGCTCGGGGTCGAGGCGGTCCACGTCCACGTCCAGCCGGAGCGGCGCGGTGTGCGAGTCCAGCTCCAGGGCCCCGAGCGGGGACACGTTGATCTTGCTGCCGCCGGTGAGGGAGGGGCGCAGGGTCATGTTGGTGTCCATGGGGCCGACCGGCGTATGGATGCTGCCCACGGCGAGCAGTCCCAGCCAGGCCCCCAGCACGACGACGGCGAGCATGCCGAGGGCGCGGAGGTACGGGCGGCGGGCGGGGCCCGTCAGATCGCCGGGGGCCGCCGTGCCGGTGCGGGAGCCGTCCGGGGTACGGGGACGGGTACGGGGCTTCGGGCGGACGAGCTGGCTGAGGCGGTGCCGGACGCGGTCGGCTGCGGCACGGAACGGGACGCGGACCATTGGGCCCGTATGCCCCGGTACGGCCTCCGCCATGCCGGGCGGCGGCCGCGGTCATGAGTCCGGGGCGGCCGCCATCTGCCCGCAGTCGGCTCCCGTACGTGACAATGGCGGGGTGCTGGAGATGACGCGGGAACAGTTCGAGGAGCTGGTGAGCCAGGCTCTGGACCGGATTCCGCCGGAGCTGACGCGGCTGATGGACAACGTGGCGGTGTTCGTCGAGGACGAACCCGACCCCGGCGACCCCGACCTGCTCGGGCTCTACGAGGGCACCCCGCTCACCGACCGAGGTGAGTGGTACGCCGGGGTGCTGCCGGACCGGATCACCATCTACCGGGGGCCGACGCTGCGGATGTGCGCGTCGCACGAGGACGTCGTCGCGGAGACCGAGATCACCGTGGTCCACGAGATCGCCCACCACTTCGGCATCGACGACGAGCGGCTGCACGCCCTGGGCTACGGATGAGCGGAGAGCGCGGCCCCGGGCCACGGGTGCGCCGGCGGGAAGCTTCGGGCTGCGGATGAGCGGACAGGAGCCGGAGACGCTGCCGGAGCCCGGTCCGCCCGCCGCCCCGCAGGGCCGGGTGCTGGCGGCGGTCGCGGCCGGCGGCGCGCTCGGCGCGCTCGCCCGCTACGGGGCCCTGGTGCTGTGGCCCGGCTCGGGCGGCTTCCCGTGGACGGTGTTCGTCGTCAACGTGAGCGGCTGCGCCCTGATCGGCGTCCTGATGGTGCTCACCGTCGAACGGGGCCGGGTGACCCACCCCCTGGTGCGGCCCTTCCTCGGCGTCGGCGTGCTCGGCGGCTTCACGACCTTCTCGACGTACGCGGCCGATGTCTCGGGCCTGCTGGTGCGTCAGGAGGTCCTGACCGCCCTGGCGTACGCGGCGGCGACGGTGGTGGCCGCGCTCGGGGCGGTGTGGGCGGCGGCCGTGGCGACGCGGACCTGGCTGGACCGGGGCGCGCGGGGCGAGGGGCGGTCGGCGTGAACCGGCCGGACCGGGGCGACGAAGGACGGGCCGCGTGAACCGGGCGGACCGGGGCGAAGGGCGGACCGCGTGAACTGGCTGCTGGTGGCGATCGGCGGGGCGGTGGGCGCGCCCCTGCGCTATCTGACGGACCGTGCGGTGCAGGCGCGCCAGGGGCCGGGCGTCCCGTACGTCTTCCCGTGGGGCACCTTCACGGCGAACATGGCGGGCAGCCTGCTGCTCGGCGTGCTGACCGGCGCCGCGGTGTCCTCCCCGGCGCACGCCCTGCTGGCGACGGGCCTGTGCGGGGCGCTGACGACGTACTCGACGTTCTCGTACGAGACCCTCCGCCTGGCCGAGACGGGCCGGGCCTTCCTGGCCGCCGCCAATGTGCTGGCCTCGCTGCTGGCGGGGCTGGGCGCGGTGTTCCTGGGGGCGGAACTGGCGGGCGGGTTCGGGGGGTAGCGGGGCGCTTCGGCGGCCGTCGCGCGGGCGCGTGGTGTTTTCGGGCGTGTCTCCGGCGGGGTCGGGGGAGTTGGGCACGGTGCGACGACGCCGTACCGCTCGCTCGTGCTTCCCGCGCGGCCCCGACGCCGCGCTCCCCGCTCCGCCGCTCGCTGACTTCCGCTCCCCGCTCCCCGCTCCCGGCTCCGCCGCTCCTGGCTCCCGCTCTCCGTTCCACCGCTCCCCGCTACCGCTTTCCCGCTCCGCCCCGCCCGCTCTCCGCTCCCTCGCCCCGGAGGTGCCACTCGTGCGCCAGTTGTCCGCCCCTGTCCGCTGGGCAGCCGTCACCGCGCTGACGATCGCCGCGTCCACCGGCTGTATGAGCGTCGGCGAGGACGGCGCCGGAGGGCCCGGGCCCTCCCGGTCCGCCGGTCCGAAGGGCTCCGCCGCCGATCCGGCCGGGGACACGGTTCCCGGCTCCGAGCAGGCCGGGGGGCGCGGCGGGGACGCCCACCCGCACTCGGACCGGGGCGCCCCCGGGAGCAGTCCGAGTCCGGACGCCTCCGGTGCCGTGCCGTCGGTCACCCCCAAGGGCTCGCGCCCCGAGCCCGGCGCTCCGGGGCCCACCCGGGGCGGTCCGCCGCCCTCGCCGACGCCCTCGACGCCCGGGCCGGGGGAGCCGCCGCCCACCACCCCGGAGCCGCCGGCCCCGCCGACGCCCGACCCGGACCCGGAGCCCGAGCCGGAGCCCACCGATCCGCCGGAGCCGCCCCCCTCGGCCTCGCCCGCCGCGCAGCTGCGGGCCCATGCGATGAGCGGACCGGAGGGCGCCGGGCCGTTGCGGACGCCGGAGGCATCGCCGCAGGTGGGGCCGGTGTAGCCGAGGGTTCGTGGCAGCCGGTTTGCGCAATGTGGGTGAGAGTGCGTATGGTGGTAGATCGTTTGATCCCATTGCCCGGCGCCGACACAGAAGAGCGCCGTGTGGCGCGTACTCTCCCTTGCCGTGGCTGGACCGCATTGAGGCGGTCGAAATTGCGAATCACGGAGTTATGGGCGCGTGCCGAGACTCCGGAAGGTTTCGCATTTCGCATGTCAATTTCCAGTTCTGACCACACCGTCATGCCCGAGAACGTCGACAACGCCGAGCTCGCCGAGCTCGTCGAGGCCGCTGTGACCGAGGCCCCCGCCGGCACCACCGCCCCGGCCGCCGAGAAGACCGTCGTCGAGCAGCCCGTCGCGGACTTCATCACCGACGCGAAGGCCGAGGCCCCCGCCGCCGAGATCACGGACTCCCCCGAGGAGATCGCGGACGAGGCCGCCGAGCCGACCGTCACCTTCGGTGACCTGGGCCTGCCCGAGGGCATCGTCCGCAAGCTCGCGCAGAACGGTGTGACCGCCCCCTTCCCGATCCAGGCGGCGACCATCCCGGACGCCCTGGCCGGCAAGGACATCCTCGGCCGCGGCCGTACGGGCTCCGGCAAGACGCTCTCCTTCGGCCTGCCGCTGCTGGCCTCGCTCTCCGGTGGCACCACCGAGAAGAAGAAGCCGCGCGGCATCATCCTCACCCCGACCCGTGAGCTCGCGATGCAGGTCGCGGACGCGCTGCAGCCGTACGGCGACGTGCTCGGCCTCAAGATGAAGGTCGTCTGCGGCGGTACGTCGATGGGCAACCAGATCTACGCGCTGGAGCGCGGTGTCGACGTCCTCGTCGCCACCCCGGGCCGACTGCGCGACATCATCAACCGCGGCGCCTGCTCCCTGGCGAGCGTCCAGGTCGCCGTCCTCGACGAGGCCGACCAGATGTCCGACCTGGGCTTCCTGCCCGAGGTCACCGAGCTGCTCGACCAGATCCCCGGTGGCGGTCAGCGGATGCTCTTCTCCGCCACCATGGAGAACGAGATCGGCACGCTGGTCAAGCGCTACCTCTCCAACCCGGTGACGCACGAGGTCGACAGCGCCCAGGGCAACGTCACGACCATGTCGCACCACGTCCTCGTCGTGAAGCCGAAGGACAAGGCGCCGGTCACGGCCGCCATCGCCGCCCGCAAGGGCCGCACGATCATCTTCGTCCGCACCCAGCTGGGCGCCGACCGCATCGCCGAGCAGCTCATCGAGTCCGGCGTGAAGGCCGACGCGCTGCACGGCGGCATGACCCAGGGCGCCCGTACGCGGGTCCTGGAGGACTTCAAGAAGGGTTACGTCAACGCGCTCGTCGCGACCGACGTCGCCGCTCGCGGTATCCACGTCGACGGCATCGACCTGGTCCTGAACGTGGACCCGGCCGGCGACCACAAGGACTACCTGCACCGCTCGGGCCGTACCGCCCGGGCCGGCAAGTCCGGTGTCGTCGTCTCGCTGGCGCTCCCGCACCAGCGTCGCCAGATCTTCCGCCTGATGGAGGACGCGGGCGTCGACGCCTCGCGCCACATCGTCCAGGGCGCGGGCGTCTTCGAGCCGGAGGTCGCCGAGATCACCGGCGCCCGTTCGCTCACCGAGGTCCAGGCCGACTCCGCGAACAACGCCGCCAAGCAGGCCGAGCGCGAGGCCGCCGACCTGACGAAGCAGCTGGAGCGCGTCCAGCGCCGCGCCGTCGAGCTGCGCGAGGAGGCCGACCGCCTGGTCGCCCGTGCCGCCCGCGAGCGGGGCGACGACCCCGAGGCGGCGGTGGCCGAGGTGGCCGCCGAGGCCGAGGCCGCCCTGGTGGCAGCCGTCTCCGTCCCCGAGCAGCCGGCCGCCCGCGACGAGCAGCGCCGCGACGAGCGGGGCAACTACGAGCGCCGCGACAACCGCGGCGGCGACCGTGGCGGCTACCGCGGCGGCAACGACCGCCGTGACGACCGCCCGTCCGGTGGCTTCCGCTCCGGCGGCGACCGTCGGGACGACCGTGGCGGCCGTCCGTTCGAGCGTCGTGACAACGACCGTCCGTCGTTCAACCGCGACCGTCGTGACGACCGCCCGTCCGGTGGTTTCCGCTCCGGTGGCAGCAGTGACCGTCGGGACGACCGTGGTGGCCGTTCCTTCGAGCGTCGTGACAACGACCGTCCGTCGTTCAACCGCGACCGTCGTGACGACCGCCCCTCGGGTGGTTTCCGCTCCGGTGGCAGCAGTGACCGTCGGGACGACCGTGGTGGCCGTTCCTTCGAGCGTCGTGACAACGACCGTCCGTCGTTCAACCGCGACCGTCGTGACGACCGCCCCTCCGGCGGCTTCCGCTCCGGCGGCAGCGACCGCCCGTTCAACCGCGACCGTCGTGACGACCGCCCCTCGGGTGGCTTCCGCTCCGGTGGCAGCGACCGCCCCACCGGCCGTCGTGACGACCACCGCGGCGCCAACACCGGCACCAACACCGGTACCTTCGGCCGCCGCGACGACAAGCCGCGCTGGAAGCGCAACGGCTGACCCCCGCCCGGCCGATTCCCGGCCGAGCAGGTCCGCCTGACAGACCGGCAGGGCCCGTACGCCACCGAACCGACTCGGTGACGTACGGGCCCTGTTGCTGTTTCCGGCAGGCCTGACGCACTCGAAAAAACGTTCCCCCATGTGTGGAGATCCTGTTAAGATCCGCTCACTCGTGTGGGGGGTGCCGCCGGGGAACGAGCCCGGGCCTTCCACGCCGGAATCCGTCGACCGCAGCTGAGTGATCGCCTCCCCCCGCGCCCACTGTCTTCCACGGGGAGGAACCCGAGTGGCTCAGCGTGCCCTCACCAACGGCGTCGTCGCCGCGGCACTGGTTATGTCGGTGACCGCGGGTCTGGGACCGACGGCCGCGGCCGTGGCCCCGGCCCCTGCTCCCAGAGACGCTCCGGCGGCCTTCACGGCCCCCGCCGCGGCGAAGGCCGCGGCGGAACCGGTGATCATCCCGCCGGTGATGAGCCAGTCCGTACAGCCGTTCAACTTCGCCGCCGCCGGCCGGCCGCGCCATCCCGACGGCGCCGGCACGGCCGGTGTCTTCCACCGGGTGTCCGGCCCGCCGAGCGCCTACGTCTGGACCCGCTTCGCCGACGGGCGCACCTTCCCCGCCGGCCCGTCCGGAACCGCACCGGTCGACAAGGTGCACGGCACGGGCACGGACGTGATCGTGTACCAGCGCGGGAACACCTTCGAGCTGCGGGACATGGCGGCCGGTACCACCCGCACCCTCACGCTCCCGGACGGCCTGCTCTTCTCCGGCGTCTTCGGCCGCACCGTCGTCGCGGTCAGGATCGCGCCGGACCCCACGGGCGACGAGCCCCGCGCGGCGGACGAGGCGCATCTGCTGGACGTGCGCGAGGACGGAACCGTACGGGACCGCACGGTCGAGGGGCTGCCCGCCGACACCCGGCTGCTGCTCGCCGACTCGGCCGTGGCCGGGGACAGCACATCCGTGGCGCTCCGCTACGTCACCGGCGGCGCCGGGACCCTGGCACTCGTCGACGTGGCGAGCGCGCGCGTCGGCCAGCGGCTCGGCGCGGGGGTCAAGGCCTCGGGCAACGCGTTCCTCCTGACCCCCCGGCACCTTCTCTTCTACGTGGTGGGCACCGGGACGACCATCGGGGTGCTGCCCCGCTCCGACATCGGCGGCACCCCGCGGTCGATCACCTCGGTGCCGCCCGCCGACCGCTACTCCTCCTCCCTCCGCGTCGTCGGCGACTGGCTGATCCACAACCGCGGCAGCGGTCCCCTCATGGCCACACCGCTCGACGGCGGTCCGTCCCGCCAGCTGCTGAGAGCCTCCCGGCAGGACATCGCCGCGGCCGAGAACGGCTCCGCGATCGTCGTCGGAGGGGCCAGCGGCCAGGCGGGCGACCGGG
This sequence comes from Streptomyces sp. SID14515, assembly GCF_010548505.1. Lineage (NCBI taxonomy): Bacteria > Bacillati > Actinomycetota > Actinomycetes > Kitasatosporales > Streptomycetaceae > Streptomyces > Streptomyces sp. SID14515. The sequence continues at coordinate 41,373 of NZ_JAAGMH010000059.1, forward strand.
AATGGGGCGTGCACCGGATCACCGAGGGCCCGGACGGCGCCCCCGTGCCGGAGCGGGTGATCGACCTCGCCCCGCTGCCCCGGAAGATCCAGGGGATCGGCCTGTCCGGCGGGCGGCTCACGGTGGCGGACAGCAGGCTCTCCAACCTCCGCGAGGCCACCGTGCGCACCCTGAGCGTGTCGGGGACGCCGACCTACGGCCCGCGGGTCCCGGCCGGCATCACCTTCGCCACCGCGTGCGGACCGGAGGACCCGGACTGCCACGCGATGTTCGGCGCCCTCGACGGCGGTGTCACCTTCCTCGCCCGGCGGGGCGGTGCCGAGGGCGACGAGGTACGCAACTCCGAGGGCAACTCCTTCATCACCGGCGCCTCCGGCGGCACGCTCACGGACGCCGACGGGACGTACGCCGTCTACACGGACAAGGCGGCGGGCGTACAGACCGTCTACCGGTCGTACGGGCCGGAGAAGATCCTCACCCGGAAGCCGGTCGCGACCGCCCTGTCGACGCAGACGCTGTGGAGCGCGGCGGAGAAGCCGGGCACGGTGACGGAGACGGTCCTGGCGACGGGCCGCACCAAGCAGACCGTCGATCTGGGCACCGGCTGCGCACCGCGGGAGCTCCAGGCGCTGGGCCGCTGGCTCTACTGGTCGTGCGGGGAGTCCGGCCCGGCCGGGGTGTACGACCTGACGACGAAGAAGTCGCTGCCCGTACCCGCCGACGAGGCCCTGCTCGGCGACGGCTATCTGGTGCGTCACGACAAGGCCGCCGGAAAGCTGGTGCTGACCGATCTGGTGACCGGCGTCGACACGGGTACGGCGCCGGAGCGGGTGCTCGCGGACCTGCCGGCGACCGAGAACGCGCAGCGTCGCGTGGCGTGGACGGTCGACAAGCACGGCGGCCATGTCGCGTACGTGGACAGCGGCCAGCGGGTGCACGTGGTGCCGACCGGTGTGCCGACGCAGCCGCTGTGGGTCCGCGACGAACTCTCGGTGAGCCAGCCCACGGAGGAGAGCGGCCACTGGCAGTACTCCGCCCGCCTCTCCAAGCCCGTGGGCTCCTGGAAGGCGATCCTCGTCGACCGGCGGACCGGCAGGACGGTCCGTACGCTCACCGGCGGCGAGGCCCGCGACGTCCTGGAGATCGACTGGAACGCCAGGGACGGCGGCGGCCGGCTCGTGGTCAACGGAACCTACGACTGGGTGCTGACGGCGCAGCCCGCCGACGGCCACGGCCGGGCCCTGGTCAGGGCCGGCAAGGTGGACATCGCCCATGCGGCCCCCGCCTGGCGGGACTTCGGCGGGCGGGACGGCCTCGGCGACCTCTTCGTGGCGGTGGAGGACCAGAGCCTCGGCATGCGCCGCGGCAAGCTCCCCGGCACGGTGGGCCCGTACGGCGGTTACTGGGGCATCCTCGACGCCCGCGCCACCGACATCGTCCCGACGGGCGACCTGCGCGGCGACCGCTGCAACGACTACCTGGTCGTGAACAGCGACGGCTCTCTGTACCGGCTCGACGGCACCTGCGACGACGACGGTCCGTACGGCTTCCTCACCGACCCGGTGAAGATCGGCACGGGCTGGAAGGCCTACGACGTGTACTCGCCCGGCGACCTCAACGGCGACGGCGTGGCCGATGTGCTGGCCCGTCAGAAGACCACCGGATCGCTGTACCTGTACGCGTCGAACGGAGCGGGCAAGCTCACGGCCGGCGTCCTGATCGGCACGGGCTGGAAGGGCCTCACGGTCGTCGCCGCCGGTGACCTGACGGGCGACGGCATCGGGGACGTGCTGGCCCGCGACTCCTCCGGAGTGCTGTGGCGGTACGCCGGCACGGGCGCCGGAAAGCTGGCCGCCAAGCAGCGGATCGGCTCCGGCTGGGGCCAGTACAACGCGATCGCGGCGGTCGGCGACATCACGGGCGACGGCAGGAACGACCTGTTCGCCCGGGACAAGGCCGGGGTGCTGTGGCGGTACGAGGGCACGGGCGACGGGCTGTTCGCCCCCCGCGAGAAGCTCAGCCCCGGCTGGCAGGGCTACCTCACGCTGTTCTGACCGCCGGCCGGGCCCGGGCGATCCACTCGCCCGGGCCCGGTGTCGGGCGACGCCGTGCCGGGACGCGATTCGGATACCGGATCGGCTGCCGGGCCGGGGACGGCTATGCTCGTGGAGTGATCGCTCAGGGGCCGTTAGCTCAATTGGTCAGAGCAGCGGACTTTTAATCCGTTGGTTGTGGGTTCGAGTCCCACACGGCCTACCGATCGCGAGGCGGGGCGTAAGCCCGCGGCCTGCGAAGAAGCGCCTCCACCCGGCCCTGCTCGGGTGGAGGCGCTTCGGCGTTCGGTTCCTGCGTCGATCTCTCATCCGGGAGAGCCCCCGGATGGCCGATGACTGTTGAACGTCCTCAGCGCTTCGTTGATCTTTAGTCGAAGATCATCTGACCGTCGGCGTCTGCCGCCGGAAGAGCCGGTGCCTCAGGGGAGGTGACTGCGCGATGCGCCTCTCGGCTCGCCCACGGGGATCCGGCAGTGTCCGGGGCTCTCCGCCGACGCCAGGTGTGCCGGCGAGGAACTTCTTGCCCTTCTCGCCCAGGAACCGGCTGCCGGCCCAGATGGCTGTCGACACATAGTCGCGAAGAATGTCGTCCCGCTGCTGCCCGTCCGCCTCCCAAAGTCTGATCCGGTGGCCATGAGAAGAGTCTTGTGGGTGGGCCCTGGGCGAACCACGCGCAAGGGCCTGGATACGCTTCTGTGATCAATAGCAGTTGTGCGAACGGTGAAGTCGCAGTGCGCGCCATGGGGGATGGCACATGAGTGAAAGCAAATACGGGACGCGTTCCGAAGCGGGTGACGACAGGCTCGCCGAGCCATCGAAACTTCCCCTGTCACCGGACGAGTTGGCACGGCACAACGTGCTGCCGGGGTGGGAAGGGCGCTATGGTGCTCCACCCGCCGACAGCTACGTCGACCCGCTCGACCGGCCTCCGCTGCAGGCTGCCCCGCCCTTCTTTCCCGGCCCGGACCAAGCTCCGCCGCTGCTCCGGCCGCCGGGGCAACAGGCACCGTACGGTCCGGGGCTTCCGGGCTCCCCGAGGACGCCCGGGACTCCGCCGGGCGCGGATCTGAAGATTGCGCCGTCGGTGCTGAACAAGGCCGCGGGCCGCGTGGACGAAATCTACGACGCCTTCTACAAGCCGGCGGCGGGTCTGGAGGAGGCCGCGCTCAAGGCCCTCGGCGCTCTGCAGGGCTGGGAGTCGCATGACGCCGTCCGGCTGGCACATCGGCAATGGGAACGCCAGGCGGGAACGGTCACAGCGTGGTTGGCGCGCATTGCCGAGAGCCTGCGCGTCGCCGACAGCGGCTACACCAAGACGGACATGAAAGTCGATGAGGACATGCGGCAGGTCCGGGCTCGCTCGAAGCTGGAGGACTTCTGATGGTCAAGACCTTCTACGGGGAGTTGCTGTCCACGGACCTGACGGCGCTGGACGGCCTGGCCACACGCTGGAAGTCGATCCACGGTTCCATCAAGGGGCTGAGCAAGCGTATGCACGACGAGGTCCTGGTTCCGTTGCGGAACAAGGGTTACTGGGAGGGCGCCGCAGCCCCGTACGCCTGGAAGATGATCGACGACATCGAGCGCCAGCTGGAGTACGCGGCCAAGGTGGCGGACTCGTCGTGCAGCGTTGTCGATGACGCGGTCCACGAACTCAAAGTGGTGCAAAGAGAACTGAAGGACGCTGTGCGGCGTGCCCGTGAGAAAGGCATGTACATCGGGTCGGACGGAGTCGTGTCCACGTCGGTCGTCGACGGGGAGTGTCGGGTCCAGGTCGACGAGAACGATGTCAAGGAGATCGAGGCGGCGCAGCGTGAGATCACCGCTCTCGTGCAGCGGGGCACCGCAGCCGACCGTAACCTGGCCTTCAGCCTGGCTTCCAATGTCGGCCTCGGCCAATGGTTCAACGAAAAGCCGCGCTTCACGGACATCGACTCGACCAACCGGATCGGGCACGGCGAGTACAACGCCCTCAACCTGGCCATGCAGGGCAAGGATCCCTACCCGGCGACGAGTTCGGACGACCCGTATTCGCTGGGCTGGGACTGGGTCACCGGCGACGGGTCCCGTCACCGCGAGTACTACAGCGGTGACGAGATGACCGAACTGATCCGCTCCAGCGTCAGCATGGAGCAGCTGCGCAACGACACCGTTGCCGAGTGGCGGGCCAAGGGCCTGACCGAGGGGGACGTCGCCTATTCGATCTCCGAGAGCGGAAAGCTCGGAGCGCTGAAGAAGCTGGTCACCACAGACATACCCGCGATCGTCACGGGTGACGAGGAACATCTCGGCGAGGCGTTCATGGGGTCTTACAACCTCCACTACACGGTCAAGGGCGAGGACCCGGACGGTTCTCTCGTCGTGGAGTACTCACTCAAGAACAACACCAGCAATGAGTCCTTCCTGCACTTCGTCGGCTACTACGAGTGGCTGGAGAAGCTCAATCGGGAGGAAGGGGCTTTCTCGTCCGTTGACCAGAAGATCATCTGGACAGAACGCATTCCGGCGAAGGGGAAGTGACGGCATGAGCAGATTTCCCGTCCACGTTCCCGCCCTCGCCCCGCTCCCCGCCCGGCCGCGGCGCGCCCTGGTGGCCGCGTTGCTGTTGCCTCTGCTGCTTCCGCTCGGCGCCTGCTCGGCCGACTCCGCCCGGACGTGCCTGCCCGACGGAGGGGCCGTCAGCTCTGCCGACCTCGTCGGCGCGTACACCGGGCTGCGGGATGCCGAGGGCGTGTCCGTCGGTCTGGAGGCGGACGCGGAACGGCCCGGGGCGTCCGGTGGGCGGGTGACCGTGGAGAACTGGCCTACGGGTGACTGGTACCGGTCGGAGCTGGGGGAGACCTTCGACGGAGCGGGGACCTGGGAGTTCCGGCCGGGCGGGGAGGCGGGGGAGAAGGCCACGGTCTCCTTTGTCTTCACCGAGCCCAGGAAGTTCGGCGCCAACGACACCCTCGACACGTTGACGGTCGCGGCGGACTCCGACCGGATCGTGCTCCACGAGAACGACGACCCGGACATCTGCCCCCGCTTCAGGCTGGAGTCGAGCGCGAGCTGACCCCCTCGTGCCCGTCGTGCGCCGCGCTCATCTCCGCGCCCGGTCGCGCCGGGCTCCGGGAAGAAGGGCTCCACGGAAAAGTGGTCGGAGCGGCCGCTCCGATGACGTAGAGTTGTGTTTACCGACGCGGGGTGGAGCAGCTCGGTAGCTCGCTGGGCTCATAACCCAGAGGTCGCAGGTTCAAATCCTGTCCCCGCTACTGAAGGCCCGGGCCCGGCACGCACAGCGTGCCGGGCCCGAGTCGTTTCCGGGGCCCGGCCGAAGACGCTTGACCTTGACGTTGCGTAAAGATCTAGCGTTTCCGGCATGGAGTGGTCCATTCAGGAAATCGCCCGCCAGGCCGGCACCACGAGCCGCACGCTCCGGCACTACGGGGACCTCGGTCTTCTCGCGCCGAGCCGGATCGGGAGCAACGGCTACCGCTACTACGACCAGGACGCCCTCGTCCGGCTGCAGCGCATCCTGCTGCTGCGGGAGCTCGGTCTGTCGCTGCCCGCCATCAAGGACGTACTCGCGGGGCAGCGGGACACGGCGACGGCGCTGCGGGCGCATCTGCGGCTGCTCGAACAGGAACAGGCGCGCATCGGGCGGCAGATCGCCTCGGTGCGGACCACTCTCCACAAGACCCAGGAGGGGATGGAACTCATGGCCGATGAAGTGTTCGACGGCTTCGACCACACCGCCCACGAGCAGGAGGTGACCGAGCGCTGGGGCCGGGACGCGTACGAGGAGGGCGACCGCTGGTGGCGTTCGCTCGGGGACGGGGAGAAGAAGGCGTTCCAGGACGAGCACGAGGCCATCGCGCGTGACTGGGGGCGGGTCAGGGAGGCCGGGCTGGCCGCCGACGGGGCCGAGGCGCAGGAACTCGCGCGGCGGCACTGCGCGTGGCTGTCGTCGGCCGAGGAGCCCAGCCGTTCGTACGTGATCGGGCTCGGTGAGATGTATGTCGCCGATCCCCGCTTCGGAAAGAACTACGATCGCTACGGGGACGGCACCGCCGCCTTCGTACGGGACGCACTGACGGTCTACGCGGAACACCGGCTCTCCGACTGACCACGGGCCGGGACTCCGTTCGCTTCCCCCTATTCGGCCGATGCGGAGTCGCCGCTCGGCGCGGCTCCGGGAAGCCTGGACGGGGCGCGGTACCGTCCGCAGCCGTGGGTGGACCGGGCAGGAGTGCACAGGTGGGGATGGCCGAGAGACGGCGCAGCGGCACGGCGGGGAGCATGGACGCCGTGGGCCGTGCGGTGTTCGGGTCCCCGGAGAGCAACGTGACGCCCGGCAGCCGGGGGTCACGCCGGTTCGTCCGGATGCTGCCCGCCCTGCTGATCGTCGGCGGGCTGCTGTTCGACTCGCTGGCCCCGCCCAACTTCACCGCCGTCCCGCTGTTCGTGGCGGCCCCGCTGATCGCCGCGCCGTTCTTCTCGCTGTCCCGGACGATCCGCACCGGCATCGCGGCGATCCTCTCCGTCATCGCGATGCGGCTCTCCGACGGGACGTCCACCCAGGTGGTCCCCGTCATCGAGATGATCACCGTGCTCACCGCCTCGGTGCTCGCCCTCGTCATCAACGGGGTCGTACGGCGCAGCAACGAGCAGCTGGCCTCGGCCCGGGTGATCGCCGAGACCGCCATGCGGGCCGTGCTGCCGACGCCGGCCGAGCGGATCGGCGGGCTCCAGGTGGCCGCGCGGTACGAGGCGGCACAGGCGGACGAGTTCGTGGGCGGCGACCTGTTCGCCGTCGCGGACACCCCGTACGGCGTACGCGTGGTGGTCGGCGACGTGCGCGGCAAGGGGCTGGGCGCCGTCGAGGCGGTGGCGGTGATCATCGGGGCGTTCCGGGAGGCCGCCGAGCAGGAGCTCTCGCTGGAGGGTGTGGCGCAGCGGCTGGAGCGGGCGCTGGCCCGGGAGGGGACGCGGCGGTACGGGCTGGACGCCATGGAGGGGTTCATCACCGCCGTACTGGCCGAGATCCCGCCCGGCGCGGCCTCGCTGCGCATCGTGAACCGCGGTCACCCGGAGCCGATCCTGCTGCACGCGGACGGCGCCCTGGAGGTGCTGGCGCCCTCGGTGCCCGCGCTGCCGCTGGGGATGGACCTGGGGGTGTGGCCGGACCGGGCCGACGAGTGGGAGATGCCCGCCGGGGCGACGCTGCTCGCCTTCACGGACGGTCTGTCGGAGGCCAGGGACGCGAACGGGGTCTTCTACGATCCGGCGGCCCGGCTGCGCGGCCGGATCTTCCCGGGCCCCGAGGAGCTGTTGTCGGCGCTGACCGACGACGTACGGCTGCACACCGGGGGGCGGACCACGGACGACATGGCGCTGATCGCGGTCGGCCGGCCGGCGGAGGGGCAGCCCGTGCGCCGGACGACGGTGAAGATCGTGGGCCGGGGCGATGACACGGTGCGTAACTGAAGGACACCGCTCCGCATAACATTTGACACAACGTCAGAAAAAGGAGTGTGGCTGAGTCGCGGTCAAGTCGCCCGATTCCGCCCGCTTGTGACCCGTACATCCCCACCGCGTCCGTTAATGATCAACAGGAACAGCTTGGAATCGGGCCCGGGTGTCTATTAACGTTCGATAACGCAGCGCGGTCGTCCCAGTCGTCGTCAGAGACGGCACCGCGCGCGAGCGCCGAATTCCGCAAGGGAACCGGGGAACCACCTACATGGGGTGAATCGGACGCCTGCGTCTCGTGAGAGACGGAGGGGCCCGTAGGAGACCTTCCTGCTCCGAACCCGTCAGCTAACCCGGTAGGCGAGAAGGAAGGAAAGGAGTGCGCCCACGTGGCGTCCAACAAGCCTGCCCCTGAGGTCCCGTCACCCTTCAGTGCCGACACCTTCGGTGACGCGGAGCGGTCCTGGGAGGAGTGGAATCCCACCGAGGAGTCCATCCGTCCCGTGCGCGGCAGGCACCGCGTAGCCAAGCAGCGTGGTCTGGCCCGTAGCTCCACCGTCCTCGGGGTCGGCGTCATAGCGGCCGTCGGTGCGGGCGGCATGGCCACCGCGCAGGACAAGGCGCCGGTCTCCATCTCTCTTCCCGATTCGATCGCGGACAACCTCCCCGACGCCAAGTCCCTTCCCGGCGTCGGGTCCTTCATGTCGGACGACGCCGAGCCCGCCCCGGTCGCCGCGGCCGCGCCGCTCACCACCGCCGGCCTCACCACCGCCGAGGCCGAGGAGGGCACCGCCGACGCGGGCGAGGCCCTGCGCGCCCGGATCCTCCAGCAGGCCGAGCAGCAGCAGGCCAGCGCCGACGCCGAGGCCAAGGCCGCCGCCGAGAAGGCCGCGGCCGAGAAGGCGGCGCAGGAGGCCAAGAAGCAGCAGGACCAGGCCGAGGCCGAGGCCGCCGCGAAGAAGAAGGCCGAGGAGGAAGCGGCCGCGAAGAAGAAGGAGGCCGAGCGTCTCGCGAAGCTCGCCGCCAGCTTCTCCCTGCCCACCTCCTCGTACACGATCACCTCGACCTACGGTCAGTCCGGCGCCCTGTGGTCCTCGGGCCAGCACACCGGTCTGGACTTCGCCGGGTCGGCCGGTACGCCGATCAAGGCCGTGCACGGCGGCACGATCACGTCGGCCGGCTGGGCCGGTTCGTACGGCTACCGCACGGTGCTCCAGCTCGATGACGGCACGGAGATCTGGTACGCGCACCAGTCCTCGATCGACGTCTCGGTCGGCCAGAAGGTCACCACCGGCGAGACCATCGGCCGCATGGGCGCCACCGGCAACGTGACCGGTGTCCACCTCCACATGGAGGTCCGCACGGCGGGCGGTTCGGCGATGGACCCGATGGCCTGGCTGAACAGCAAGGGCCTCTCGGTCTGAGACCCCGGCATTTCGGTCCGGGGCCCGGGCCGTCCGGTCCGCGTCCCCGGCCCTCCGGCTGACGACGTACGTCCCTTCGTCGCCACCCCGCCCCGAAACCCCGGCAGCCCTGACGCACACCCCCCCCCGACGTCAGGGCTGCCGGTCTGTCCGGGGGCGGCCGGGCCCGGTCGGGGCCCGCGCGGCGGTGACGTGCGCCCCCGTGGTGCGCCATCCGGTGGAACGCCACCCCGTGGAACACCATCCGGCGGAATACCTCCGCCGCCCCGGCCCGTTGAACCCTCACATGACTTCTGCGCGCACTCTCGGCACCTCCGACCTCCAGGTCTTCCCCCTCGCCCTCGGCGGCAACGTCTTCGGCTGGACGGCGGACGAGGAACAGTCCTTCGCCGTCCTGGACGCGTACGTCGCGGCCGGCGGCAACTTCATCGACACCGCCGACGCCTACTCCGCCTGGGTCGAGGGCAACCGGGGCGGCGAGTCGGAGACCGTCATCGGCAAGTGGCTCGCCTCCCGCGGTAACCGGTCCGACATCGTCGTCGCCACCAAGGCCGGCGCCCACCCCGACTTCCGGGGCCTTTCCGCCGGCGCCGTCAAGGGCGCGGCCGAGGCCTCGCTGCGCCGGCTCGGCACCGACCACATCGACCTCTACTACACGCACTTCGACGACGAGACCGTCCCGGTCGAGGAGATCATCACCGCCCTCGATCAGCTGGTGAAGGACGGCAAGGTGCGTCACATCGCCGCCTCCAACATCAGCCCCGAGCGGCTGCGGGCCTCCCTCGACTTCTCCGAGCGCGAGGGCCTCGCCCGGTACGTCGCGCTCCAGCCGCACTACAACCTGGTCTCCCGCGACACCTACGAGGGCGAGCTCCAGGACACCGCGGCCGCCGCCGGCCTCGCCGCCGTCCCGTACTACGCGCTCGCCTCCGGCTTCCTCACCGGCAAGTACCGCCCCGGTACGGCCGTGGAGAGCGCCCGGGCCGCGAAGGCGGGCGGCCACCTGGAGTCGGAGCAGGGCCGCAAGGTGCTGGCCGCGCTCGACCGGGTCGCCGGAGAGCGGAACGCCGAGATCGCGACGGTCGCCCTCGCCTGGCTCGCCGCCCGGCCGACCGTCGCCGCCCCGATCGCCTCCGCCCGTACGGTCGAACAGCTCCCCGCCCTCGTCGCGGTCGCCGACCTGGAGCTGACGGACCGGGAGGTCGCGCTGCTCACCGAGGCATCGGCCTGACGGAACCGCTACCGCGGCGGGCGTCGGTGGGAGGTGGGCGGTGCGCTGCCGTACGGCTGGGGGGCCGGGCCGCCGTAGCCGTACCCGTAACCCGGTCCTCGCCCGTGGCCGTGTCCTTGCCCGTGGCTCTGTCCGTAGCCGTAGCCGTATTCGTACGGTGTCGGCGGGCGGCGGTAGTGGTGGGCGACCGGGCGGTGCGTGAGGCGGGCCGCGTGGGTGAGGGCCGGGGCGGCGATGGCCCGGCGCTGCCAGAGGTGGTGCAGCAACTCCCGCTCCCGTGCGCCGAAGTCCGGGCCCACCGCGCCGTGGCGGGCCCGGCGGCGCAGACCGGCCAGGGAGGTCGCGAACGACTCGTACTCCGCGACCGCGCGGGCCGCCGCCCGGCCCCGGGTCCGGTCCTGCTGCCAGTGGCGGGCCAGGTCGCGGGCCATGCCCCGGGCCCGCATGGAGGAGAGCGCCGTCGGCTCGGCGGGGGTGAGCCAGCCGGCCGCCGCGTACGCGGGCAGCTCGGCGGCGAGCGTACGCAGCTCACGCTGGCGTGACCAGATCGCCAGCCAGGTCACCAGGCCGAACGCCGGGACCATGACGATGCCGTACACCGCGTAGAAGCCGTACGGGCCGAAGGCCGACGAGCCGTTCCACAGGGCGTGCAGACCCATCGCCAGCAGCAGGCCCAGCACCGGCAGGGCGATCCGGCGGACCCGGTGGCGGCGGGCGCTGACGGCCGCGAAGCCGAAGCCGAGGCCGGTGAGGACCGTGAACAGGGGATGCGCGAACGGCGACATCACGATCCGTACGAAGAACGTCCCCGCCGTCACCGAGGCGAACCCGGAGCTGCCCAGCTGCTGGTCCTCGCCGAAGGCGTTGCCCAGATAGAGGATGTTCTCGGTGAACGCGAAGCCCGTCGCGGTGAACCCGGCGACGACGATGCCGTCCACCACCCCGCCGAACTCCCGTCTGCGGAACAGGAAGATCAGCAGCACGGCCGCCGCCTTCGCGCTCTCCTCGACGATCGGGGCGATCACCGTGGCCCCGAGGGTGTCGGCGCTCGCCGGGTCGGCCGTCGCGGTGGCTATCCAGCGCGTCGCGAACGAGTTGGCGATGATCGCGACCAGCGCTGCGGCGCACGCGCCCCAGGCGAAGGAGAAGATCAGATTCCGCCAGGGGCCCGGCTCGACCCGGTCCAGCCAGCGGAAGGCGGCCATCAGGAGCGGCACCGGAAGCACCGCCAGGCTGAGGCCGACGAGGAACCCCTCCGGGCCGGTCTGCTCGCGGACGAGGGCCAGGATCACCAGCCCGCACAGCGCGAGCGCCACGATCACGGCCCCGGCGCGGAACACCTTGCTGCGCCACACCATGCCGACGCGGCGCGGCCGGTAACGCCATTGGCCAGGCTCCGGCGCGGCGCCCAGGACCTCGTCGAGCCGCTGCTCGTGGAGGACCGGGACGGCGGGCCGCGCCTGCTGATGCTGCACGGAAGGGTCGGACACCTCTCGACCCTAACGAGGAGCACCGACACCCGGCGACGGCGCATCCGGCCAGGACGTGGCCGCCCGCGGACGCGTCAGACGCGCGCGAACAGCAGGTCGTGGACGACGTGGCCCTTGTCCAGGCCCTGCCCCTCGAAGCGGGTGAGCGGCCGGAACGCGGGACGCGGGGCGTATCCGCCGTCGGCCGCGGTGTTCGCGAAGCGGGGGTGCGCGGTGAGCACCTCCAGCATCTGCTCGGCGTACGGCTCCCAGTCGGTCGCGCAGTGGACGATCGCGCCGGGCTTCAGCACCGGGGCCACCAGGTCCAGGAACTCCGGCTGGATCAGCCGCCGCTTGTGGTGCCGGGCCTTGGGCCACGGGTCGGGGAAATAGACCCGCAGGCCGTCCAGCGACTCGGGGGCCAGCATCTCGCGCAGCAGGATCACCGCGTCGCCGTTGGCCACCCGTACGTTGGTCGAGCCCGCCTTGTCCGCGAGGCCCAGCAGATTGCCCTGGCCGGGGGTGTGGACGTCGACCGCGAGGATGCCGGTGCCCGGGTCGTCGGCCGCCATCTGCGCGGTGGCCTCGCCCATGCCGAAGCCGATCTCCAGGACGACGGGCAGCCCGTCGAACAGCTCGGTCAGATCGAGGACCCGCTTGCCGTCGATGTCCAGGCCCCACGTGGGCCACAGCCGCTCCAGGGCCTCCTGCTGGCCGGTGGTGACCCGGCTGCGGCGCGGCTGGAAGCTGCGGATCCGGCGCTCGTGGTGCGAGCCGGCCGGGTCGGCGGCGGGGCCGCCGGGGAAGCGGGGCTCCATGCGCAGCCGGCGCGCGCGCTCGAAGGAGGCGGCCCGCAGCGCGGCGGCTTCGTCGGCCGTCACGTCCTCGGCCGTCACGTCGTCGGCGGAGTCGGCGGGGGCCGTGGCGGGGCTGGGGTTCAGGGGCTGCTCAGACACAATGACCGGATTCTACGGCGGGCGGCTTCCACCCCGTCTCCCGAGCCCGGTGCAGCGCGCGCCGCGCCACCTCCCGTCCGATGGGCAGGCACGCCGTCGCGGCGGGCGACGGGGCGTTGAGCACATGCACGGTGTGCGGGGCCTCGCGGATCAGGAAGTCGTCGACCAGCGTGCCGTCCTTGAGCACCGCCTGGGCCCGGACCCCGGCGGGCGACGGGCGCAGATCCTCCTCGGTGACGGCGGGCAGCAGCCGCTGGACGGCCCGGGTGAAGGCGGACCGGGACAGCGAGCGGTGCACCTCGCCCGCCCCGTACCGCCAGTGCCGGCGGGCGATCTGCCAGGTGCCCGGCCAGCTCAGCGTGGACAGCAGTTCGGCGGGGCGGACCTGCGGCCAGGCGTACCCCTCGCGGGCCAGGGCGGGCACCGCGTTCGGACCGACGTGGACGGAGCCGTCGAAGCCCCGGGTGAGGTGGACGCCGAGGAAGGGGAACGCCGGGTCCGGCACCGGGTAGACCAGACCGCGCACCAGCTCGGGGCGGGCCAGCGCGTAGTACTCGCCCCGGAACGGCACGATCCGCACCCCCGGGTCGTCCCCGGCGAGGCGGGCCACCCGGTCGCAGTGGAGCCCCGCGCAGTTGACCAGCACGCGGGCCCGGACGACCAGGCCGTCCGCCGTGCGCACCGCGACGCCCCAGGGCCGCCGGTCTATCGCGGTGACCTCCGCGCCGTACCGCACGATGCCGCCCGCGGCGGTGACCTCGGTCGCGAAGCGGGTGGCCACGGCGGTGAAGTCGCAGACGCCCGTGGTGCCGACCCGGATCGCCGCCAGGCCCCGGACCTCCGGTTCGTACTCCGCGATCTGCGCCGGGCCCAGCTCCCGCACGGGCAGTCCGTGCTCACGGCCGCGCTGCACCAGGCCGTGCAGCCGGGGCAGCTCGGAGCGCTCGGTGGCGACGATCAGCTTGCCGGTGGTGGCGTGGGCGATGGAGTGCTCGGCGCAGAAGTCCGCGAGCTCGGCGGAGCCGCGCAGCGCGTACCGGGCCTTGAGGGAGCCGGGGCGGTAGTAGATGCCGCTGTGGATCACGCCGCTGTTGCGACCGGTCTGGTGGCGGGCGGGGCCGCGCTCCTTCTCCAGGACCGTCACCCGGGTGCCCGGAGCGGCCCGCAGAAGCGCGTACGCGGTCGACAGACCGACGATCCCGCCACCGATCACCAGCACATCGCAGTCGTACGCCGCGTGCGTCATCATCACGCCACCTCCCACCCCGATAGTGCACTGACCCACTGACAACCGGCTCAAACCCGAGTCGGGCAGGGCGTGGCGCACATTCCGCCCGGCGTGCGTCCCGCCGGGCGGCTCGGCCCTACGTCACCAGCAGCGGGCGGGCCCGCTCCCGCAGCTCGGCGACGCGGGGCTCGTCCCCGTACGGTTCCAGGCGGTGCAGCAGATCGCGGACGTACTCCGTGGTGCGGGCCGAGGAGATCCGGCCCGCGACCTCCACCGCCCGGGTGCCCGCCGCGCAGGCCGCGTCCAGGTTGCCCGACTCCAGCTCGGCGACGGCGGACACGACGAGCCGCAGTCCGTGGCTGCGGACGAACTCCTCGGTCGGCCGGGACAGCGCCTGCTCGGTGAAGCGCCGCACCTGGCGGGGGGCCTTCAGGTCCCGGTAGCACTCGGCGGCGTCGGCGGCGAACCGGTCGTAGCCGTAGAAGCCGAGCCAGGGCGGGTCGGAGTCGCCGGCCCGGGACCGCTCCAGCCAGCTCTCCGCGCCCTTGAGCGCGGCCCCCGCGGCCGGTGCGTCGCCGGCCTTCGCATGGGCGCGGGCCTCCACCAGCCGGAAGAAGCTCATGGTGCGGGCGGTGGCGAGGCCGCGGTTGCGTTCGACGGCGGCCTGGGCGAGGTCGACGCCTTCGTCGGCGAAGCCGCGGTAGGTCGCCTGGAGGGACATCGAGGCGAGGACATAGCCGCCGAGCGGGACGTCGGCGGCGGCGCGGGCCAGCCGCAGGGCCTGGATGTAGTAGCGCTGGGCGGCCTCCTGCTGGCCGGTGTCGAAGGCCATCCAGCCGGCCAGCCGGGTCAGCTCGGCGGACGCGCCGAACAGGGCCCGTCCGACCTCGTCGGTGTACGAGCCGAGGAGCAGAGGCGCGGCGTCGACCCGTAAACACTCGGGAACCATGGAGGAACGCCAGTCGCCGCCGCCGTACTTGGAGTCCCACCGCCGGGCGTCCTGGGCCGCCTCGCGCAGCTTCGACACATCGCTGTGGCCGACCCGCAGCGGCGAGGCGTCCGCCGCGGCCTCCGGGCCGGGCTGTACGGGGACGGAGCCGGCCGCGCCGGGTGTGTGGAGGATGTGTGCGCCCCGGGTGTCCGGTGCGCTCTGGGCGCCGCGGGCCGCCGGACCGGGCGGGCCGTCGGGCGAGCCGCCGCGTGCCCCGAGGATCGCCGCCTGCGCCGCCGTCGGGTCCCGGGCCACCGACGGATCGGCGGGGGTTATCAGCCAGCGGGAGGCGGGCGTCGCGTACGCGCTCACCGAGAACGATCCCGCCAGGGACTGCCAGATCCCGCCGCCGCCCCGCCGCCCGGCCAGATCCAGCCGGTACAGCTCGGTCGCCGACCGGACCGCCTCGCCCACGTCCCGGGGAAAGGCGAGGCCGACCTCCGGGGCCGGGTCCGCGTCGGCGAGGCCGATCTCGTGCAGCGGGACCGGCCGGCCGAGCTTGGCCCCGATCGCCGCCGCGATGAGATGCGGCGCGGCGCCCTGCGGCACCATCCCCTTGGCGACCCACCGGGCCACCGAGGTCTTGTCGTAGCGAAGTGTCAGACCGCGCTGTGCTCCGAGGTCGTTGACCCGCCGGGCGAGCCCGGCGTTACTGATTCCCGCGAGGGCGAGAACTGTGCCGAGCTTCTCGTTCGGCCCGCGTTGCTCCCTGGACATGCGCCACCCCTCGACACACAGACAGCCGCCGCGTCACCGAGGACGGCGCGCGGCATTCGTACCGATGCCTCCCCAGGTTCGAACCCTCGTACTCCGCCTGCACACGCATGTGGCTGAGCCCCGAGGAATATGCCCCCCTGCTGAGAACACCAGTAAACACAGCGTAGTTCTCCCTATCCCTACCGTTAAGGGGCAGACGTCCGGATGGCGGGATTGTTGTCCGTGCGGGCGGTCCGGGCCGTCCGGGCGTCGGTGTACGGGCCGGGGTGCGGCGTGCTCCCGGCGTGTGGCCGTGCGCCCGGCCGTGCGCTCTGGCCCGGCCGTCACCGGAACGCTTGGCTGAGTACCGCGTGGGTCGGCCCGCTGCGCTGGACTCAGTGGGCTGGGGGAAACCGCCGCTCCATTCCCCGCGGGCGGCGGACCGGTCCGGGAGGTGAGGCCCACCTCCCGGACTGTGCGTGGAAGGGCTCGCCAGGGGGGCGCGGCACGGTATGCGCGCGTGGTGGCGCTTCGAGAGAATGGCCGAATAGCGACGGTCCGGTGAGGGTCTGGCCAACGGTCCGACTATGGCCGGATATCGGCGCTGTTTCCGGGCGGCGCCGGCCCTTCCCCTTCCACGGGGACGGGCCGGGGCGGCGCGGACACCGGACGACCCGGCCCCCGTAACTCCCGGAACCCACAATTCCGTTGCTGTCGTCGCGGTGAAGGTCGCGTCGGGCCTTTGCCAGGGGCGCATGCTCTTCCGGCGTGCGCCGCCCGTACACCCTCTCCTGCGGCGTTGTCGTGGCAGCATGTCCCGCAGCGGCGTTCCACTCGTCAAGTGCGCCGTTTGTCCACAGCCTGTGGAGGCGGCGATGCGTTGGTTGGTGGGATGGAGCAGTATCGCCGCGAGCTTCGGCACCGTCGGCGCCGTCGGAAACGGCGGAGAGGGGCGCACGGTTCACCCCGTGGGCTCCCAACTCCTTTGGGGGGACCCGGATCCGCTGTGGGCGGTCGGCGACTGGCGCCCCGACGAGATCCGCGTCATCGGTGTCGCGACCCCCGAAGGTGCGCCCACCGCGCGCCTCGCGGTCCTCGGCTGCTGCGGCGCCACCGACGAGCAGTTGCGCGTCGGACTCCTCGCCGCGCGCGGCGGCGCGATGCGCCATCTCACCGCCTGGCCCGGCAGTTACACCGCCGTCGTGCAGATCGGCCGCCGCATCACCGTCGCGGGCGACCTGGCCGGGGCCCGGCCCGTCTTCCACACGCCCTGGGCCAACGGCACCGCCTTCGCCACCGCCGCCCTGCCGCTCGCCGACCTCATCGAGGCCCAGCTCGACATCGGGCACCTGGCTGCCCTGCTCGCCTGCCCGGAGACCCCCGAGGCCCTCGGCGACGGCACGCCCTACGTCGGCGTGAAGCGCGTACCGCCGGGCCACGCGCTGATCCTGCGGGAGGGCTCGCGGGAGATCACCGGTTACGAAGCCGTCGCCTCGCTCGCCGTCGCCGCACCCCAGGCCGACCCGGTGCACGCCGTGGAGGGCGTACGGGACGCGCTCGTCGAAGCCGTACGCGCCCGGCTCACGGCCCCGCGCCATGCGCCGGAAAGCACCCCGCCGGACCCGGGGCCCGTCCCCGGCATGGGCCCCGCCGACCGGCGCGCGGCCCGGGGCGGCCCGGTGGCGGGCATCGGCGCCGATCTCTCCGGAGGCAGCGCCTCGGCCACCCTCGCCCTGCTCGCCTCCGGGCTGCCCGGGCTGCCGGGCACCCTCCTCGGCCACGGCACCGGCGCGGGCGAGCGGCTGCTCGCCGTCACCTTCAACGACCTCACCACCCGGGGCAACGAGGACGAGTTGGAGCGGGCCCGCGCCATCGCCGCCAACCCGCGCCTGCACCATGTGGTCGTCGCGGCGGGCGAAGAGGCCCTGCCGTACGCCGCGTTGGAGACCGGCGCGCTCACCGACGAACCGGCCCCCTCCCTCGTCCTCGCCGAACGCCACCGCCGCCGGCTCGCCGCGGGCAGCGCCGACCACCTCGTCGGGCACGGGGCCCGGCAGGTCCTGGACGCGCACCCGGCCCGCCTCGCCGACCTCCTGATGGACCGGCGCAGACGCCACCTCCTGCGCCCCGTCGCCGCCCTCACCAAGGCCGAAGGCCCCACCGCGCACTCGCTGTTCGTCCCGCTGACGGTCTACCGCGCCGCCCGCCGCCTGGCCCGTACGTCCTACCGCACCGGCCTGGAGTCCGCCGCCGGGCTCCTCCCCGACGCCAACCGCTACGCCCCCGACCTTGCCACCCCCGCCGACGCCTCGCTCGCCGCCCTCGCCTGGTCGCGCCCAGGACCCGCGGCGCGCTGGCTGACGGGAGAGGCGCTGGCCGAAGTATCGGTTCGCCTCCAGGAAGCGGCGATCCGGCCCACCTCCGTGCAGCGCCCGGGGGAGGCCCGGGCCCGCGCCGCGCTCGCCCGGGGGGCCGCCGACCACCGGATCCTGGAGCAGGCCGCGGAGATCCGCAGCCAGCGCCTGCACGCCCCGTTCCTCGACAACCAGGTGGTCAGGGCGGCCCGCGCGCTGCCCGAGTCGCTCCGCGTCCAGCCCGGCGCACGGGCCGCGATCCTGCGCCGGGTGCTCGGCGGGGCGGGCATCCAGGATCTGCCGCCCGGCTGGGGCGCGCCCTCCCAGGCCACCTCCACCGCCGTCACCCGGACCGGCCTGCGCACCGCGCTGCCCGAGCTGATGGCCCTGTTCGACGCCCCGCTGCTGGCCGACGCGGGACTGGTCGAGGCCCGGGTCGTCCGCAAGGCCCTGCGCGCCGCCTCCGAGGGCGAGCCGCTGCCGCTGGACGGCCTGGCGGACCTGGCCTCCACCGAACTGTGGCTGCGCCGCCTGGTGACCCGCCGCGGCACCTGCTGGACGGGCACGGCCGCCCCGCGCCAGCGCGCGGTCGCGGGCGGCGTGATCCCCGCCCGGCGCACGCTCCAACCCTGACCGGAAGACGCCGCCGCAGGCCCCGGCCGGGAACCTCAGGCGCAGCTGATCCGGGACTCCGCCCAGTCCGCCAGGGCCACCCCGCCGATCGCCGTCTCCGGCTCCACCACGAGGCGGATCGAGGACTGGCCGGCGATGCCCACGCTCACCGGGACGGCTGGCTCGCCGCTCTTCATCACCGGGGAGCGCCACAGCCGCGCGCCGTTCCCGTTGAACACGGAGAAGCGCACCGCGCCGAGCAGCGGCGTCAGATCGTCCACCCCGACCATGGCCTCGTAGCGCGTGCACGACCGGTTGAGCTGGATGGTCACCGAGGAGCGGGCGTGCACGGTCACCCCGTGCGCGTAACGGGTGGAGCCGATCGACACGTTCGACCGCTGCCAGATCCAACTGCTCTGCCCCATCGCCACTTCCGGCTCGGTGTGGTCGCCGAACACGGAGTACGCCAGCTCGCTGACCCGATACACCTCCGGGGCGGGCGGGGGCGGCGTGGGCTTCGGCGGCTTGGGCGTCGGCTTCGGGGACGGCGGCGGGCTCGGCGCCGGGGGCGCGGGCTTCGGCGGCGGCTCGGGGGAGGGCGTGGGACTCGGCGTCGGCGTCGGCTTCGGGGCCGGCTCGGACGGGTTCGGCGCCGGGGGCGCGGGCGG